>NZ_JAQYXB010000595.1:0-204047 GCF_036322405.1 Streptomyces sp. SP17BM10
CAACCAGCAGTGGACCTACACCCCGGCCGGCCAGCTGACCGTCTACGGCGGCACCAAGTGCCTGGACGCCTACAACAACCAGACCGCCCCGGGCACCAAGATCGACATCTACGACTGCAACGGCGGCGCCAACCAGCTGTGGCGGCTCAACGCGGACGGCACGGTCGTCGGCGTCCAGTCCGGCCTGTGCATCGACGTGACGCAGGCCGCGACGGCCAACGGCTCCGCGCTCTCGCTGTGGACGTGCTCCGGCGCGGCCAACCAGAAGTGGACCCTGGTCTGACCGCCGACCGGTAGGTGCACCGAAACGGCCGCAGGCCCTTCCCCGTGGTGGGGAAGGGCCTGCGGCCGTACGCGCGCCGTGTGGCGGATCAGACCTGGCCGGCCTTCTCCAGGGCCTCGCAGCAGGTGTTGATCAGCAGGCGGGTGACGACGTAGGGGTCGACGTTCGCGTTCGGGCGGCGGTCCTCGATGTAGCCCTTCTGCTCCACCTCGACCTGCCACGGGATGCGGACGGAGGCACCGCGGTTGGAGACGCCGTAGCTGTAGACGTTCCACGGGGCGGTCTCGTGCTTGCCGGTCAGGCGGGACTGGATGTCGTCACCGTACTGGCTGACGTGCTCCAGGACCTTCTCCTGGGAGGCGCCGAGCGACTCGCAGGCGGTGATGATGGCGTCGTAGCCCTCGCGCATCGCCTTGGTGGAGAAGTTGGTGTGGGCGCCCGCGCCGTTCCAGTCACCACGGGCCGGCTTGGCGTCCAGGGTGGCGTCGATGCCGAACTCCTCGGCGGTGCGGTACAGCAGGTAGCGGGCGATCCACAGGTCGTCCGAGACGGTCAGGGAGTCGACCGGGCCGATCTGGAACTCCCACTGGCCGGGCATGACCTCGGCGTTGATGCCGCAGATCGCCAGACCGGCGTCGAGGCAGCGGTCCAGGTGCAGCTCGACGATCTCGCGGCCGAAGACCTCCTCGGCACCGACACCGCAGTAGTAGCCGCCCTGCGGGGCCGGGAAGCCGCCCTCGGGGAAGCCGAGCGGGCGGGAGCCCTTGAAGAAGGTGTACTCCTGCTCGATGCCGAAGATCGACTCCTGCGCGGCGTACTTCTCGTGCACCTCACGGAGCAGCGCGCGGGTGTTGGACTCGTGCGGGGTGCCGTCCGTCTCCAGGACCTCGCAGAGGACCAGGATGTTGTCGCCACCGCGGATCGGGTCCTTGACGACCTTCACCGGCTCCAGCACGCGGTCCGAGGCGTGGCCCTCGGCCTGGTTGGTCGACGAGCCGTCGAAGCCCCAGGTCGGGATCTTGTCCGCGTTCGGCAGGACACGAGTCTTGGAACGGAGCTTCGCGGTCGGCTTCGTGCCGTCGATCCAGATGTACTCGGCCTTGATTGCCACGGCGGTGTCCCTCGCATTGCTGGGTGGTGGGTGCCCGCGTAGCGTCGCAAGCCGCCGTTTCCCGGTTGTTCCTCTCATGTAACGCGCATGTGAACCAACCGTCCGCGTTGACACGGTCACGGTGCGGGAGTGCCGGGAATGGCACTCCCGCCCCCTGCCGTGCCTCGGGGCCGGTCCGTCAGCGGTGACGGGCGTGCGCGGCGCGGCGGCGCCGGGTGGCCCAGAGGGCGGCGCCCCCGCCCGCCACGAGGGCGGCGGCCCCGGCGGCGAGCGGCCCGGTGGCGCTGCTGCCGCCGGTCTCGGCCAGGCCCGCGGCCGGGCGCGCGGAGGCGGCGTGCGCGGAGGCGGCACCCGTGGTGGTGTCGGCCACCGGCTGGACGGTGGGCGCGCCGGTGGGCCCGTCCGTGGTGGGCGCCGGGGTCGGGGCGGCCGTGGTCGGGCCGCTCGGCGGAACCGGCTTCTCGCAGCTCACCGAGGCGACGGTGACCTTCCCGGTGACCTTGGCGACGTTCAGGTTCAACGGGTTCACCTCCACCTGCACCTCCAGCGCGGAGGCGGCGGCCGTGGTCGAGGTGGTGGTGCGCTTGGAGAACTCCACCGAGACGCTGCCCACCAGCGGCACGTCCACCCTGGTCGGCGAGTAGAGGCCGACGGTGACCGGCTTGCCGAGGACGGTGAGCCTCGCCGGCGCGACGACGTTCGCGGTCGGCTGCCCGTCGACCGGACACGTCACCTCGGCGCTCATCGCCTCCAGGCCGAGCAGCGCGGTGGCCGGCAGGCCGGGGGCGTGCACGTCGGCGTTGACCAACTGGACGGAGGCGGCGGTGCCCTTGGCGTCGGAGCGCGTCACGGACTTGCCGACGTCGGCCTTGACCAGCGTGACCGGGCCCTGCTGGTCGACGCCGTCGACCTTCGCGGTCAGCACCGAACCGTCGCGCTGCGCGGGCGTCTCCACCTTGTTCAGCGCTATGTCCACCGGGACGTCCACCGCCTTGTTCAGCAGGCTGACGTCCAGCGCGAGCTCGGCGGTGACGGCGCGCGCCTTGCCCGGGGATCCGGGCGCCGGCGCCGGTGCCGGCTCGGCGGCCCCGGCCGGCGGGACGGTGAGCAGTGCGCACGCCACCGTGGCAGCGGCGACAGAAACGATTCGTCGGGAAGACATGGCGGTACCCCCACAGCGATGGAACGATGAGCCGCCAGTCTTCTCAAACGATCCGTCACATGAGCCACACGGAAGGTCATTTCACCCGTTGGAGTGAGATCAGCGCTCCGCGCGGCCCGGAACTGCTACGGCAGCCGCCAGTCCACCGGCTGCGCCCCCTGCCGCGCCAGCAGGTCGTTGGCCCGGCTGAACGGCCGCGAGCCGAAGAAGCCGCCGTTGGCCGAGTACGGGCTCGGGTGCGCCGACTCGATCGCCGGGACCTCCCCGAGCAGCGGGCGCAGGTTCCGCGCGTCCCGGCCCCACAGGATCGCGACCAGCGGGCCGCCGCGCGCCACCAGCGCCTTTATCGCCTGCTCGGTGACCTCCTCCCAGCCCTTGCCGCGGTGCGCGGCGGGCTTGCGCGGCGCCGTGGTCAGCGCACGGTTGAGCAACAGGACGCCCTGCCGCGTCCACGGGGTGAGGTCGCCGCTGGACGGCTGCGGGAGGCCGAGGTCCGTCCCGTACTCCTGGAAGATGTTGATCAGGCTCGCCGGGATCGGCCGCACCTCGGGCCCGACCGAGAAGCTCAGCCCGACGGCGTGCCCGGGGGTCGGGTACGGGTCCTGCCCGACGATCAGCACCCGCACGTCGGCGAAGGGCTGCTGGAACGCGCGCAGCACGTTCGGTCCGGAGGGCAGGTAGGTCCGGCCTGCGGCCAGCTCGGCGCGCAGGAAGTCGCCCATCGCGGCGACCTGCCCGGCGACGGGCGCCAGGGCGGTCGCCCAGCCGGGCTCGACGATCTCGTGAAGTGGACGCGGTGCCATGGTCGCCACCCTATCGGCCCATGCCGACAGCGCGTTCAGCGGATGATCATGGTGGTGCTCAGCCGACCGGACGGCCGCGCAGCACCACCGTGCGGGGTGCGGCCAGCACCCGGACGTCGGCCCGCGGGTCCTCGTCGTAGACCACGAGGTCCGCCGGGGCGCCCTCCTCCAGGCCGGGGCGCCCGAGCCACGCGCGAGCGCCCCAACTGGCCGCCGAAAGCGCCTCGTTCGGGCTCAGCCCGGCCTTGACGAGTTCGGCGACCTCCGCCGCCACCAGACCGTGCGCGAGCGAGCCGCCCGCGTCCGTCCCGACGAAGACCGGGATCCCGGCGTCGTGCGCGGCGCCGACGGTGTCGTAGCGGCGCTCGTGCAGGCGGCGCATGTGCGCGGCCCAGGCCGGGAACCTGCCCTCGCCGCCGGCCGCCAGCTCGGGGAAGGTCGCGATGTTGACCAGCGTCGGGACGATCGCCACCCCGCGCTCGGCGAAGACCGGGATCAGCTCCTCGGTCAGCCCGGTGGCGTGCTCGACGCAGTCGATGCCGGCCGCGAGGAGGTCCGGCAGCGACTCGGCGGCGAAGCAGTGCGCCGTCACCCGCGCGCCCTCCTCGTGCGCCGCCGCGATGGCCTCGGCCAGCGCGTCGCCGGGCCAGCAGGCGGTGAGGTCGCCGCGCTCGCGGTCGATCCAGTCGCCGACCAGCTTGACCCAGCCGTCCCCGCGCCTGGCCTCGGCCCGGACGTAGGCGGCGAGGTCGCCGGGCTCGATCTCGTGCGCGTAGTTGCGGATGTAGCGGCGGGTGCGGGCGATGTGCCGCCCGGCCCGGATGATCCGCGGCAGGTCCTCGCGCTCGTCGATCCAGCGGGTGTCGGCGGCCGAGCCGGCGTCGCGGATCAGCAGGGTGCCGGCGTCGCGGTCGGTGAGCGCCTGCTTCTCGCTGGTCTCGGCGTCCACCGCGCCGTGCGCGTCCAGGCCGACGTGGCAGTGCGCGTCGACCAGGCCGGGCAGCGCCCAGCCGGTGACGGTCCGGACGTCCCCGGCGCCGGTCGGACGGGTGAAGCTCACCCGGCCGTCCACCACCCAGAGTTCGTCCCGGACGTCCTCCGGGCCGACCAGCACCCGACCCCGCACGTGCAGCACCGCGCCATCGCTCATGTCCCGCACTCTACCGACGGGCGGGTTGCGGGGAGGCAGCGAGAATGCGGCAGACTCGTTCCCGTCCCGACCACCCGTACGCGAAAGGCACCCGCCGTGACTGCGCTCCTGGACCTGCCCCCGCTCAGCGCCGCCGGCTTCGCGGCGATCGAGGACCAGGTGGCCGCGCTGCTGCACACCTCCGCGGACGTGATCGTCACCCAGGGCGAGGCGCTGCTGCCGCTGGAGGCCGCGATCCGGGGCGCCGCGCACCCGGGCTCGACGGCGCTCAACATCGTCACCGGCCCCTACGGCCGGACCTTCGGCGACTGGCTGCGCTCGTGCGGCGCCGAGGTCGTCGACCTCGCCGTCCCCTTCCACAGCGCGGTGAGCGCACGGCAGGTGGCCGACGCCCTGGCCGCGAACCCGGCGATCGACTTCGTCTCGCTGGTCCACGCCGAGGCCGCCACCGGCAACACCAACCCGGTCGCCGAGGTCGCCGCCGTGGTGCGCGAGCACGGCGCGCTGCTGATGCTCGACGCGGTGGCCTCGGTGGCCGCCGAGCCGCTGCTCACCGACGCGTGGGGCGTCGACCTGTGCGTCATCGGCGGGCAGAAGGCGATGGGCGGCCCGGCCGGCGTCTCCGCGGTGTCCGTCTCCGCCCGCGCCTGGGAGCGGATCGCCGCGAACCCGGCCGCCCCGCGCCGCTCCTACCTGTCCCTGCTGGACTGGAAGGAACGCTGGACGGACGCCGGGCGGGCCGTACTGCCGCACGCCCCGGCCCAGTTGGAGATGCTGGCGCTCGGCGCCTGCCTGGACCGCATCGCCGCCGACGGCCTGCCGGCGGTCATCGCCCGCCACCGCGCGGCCTCGGCCGCGACCCGGGCCGGCGTCCGCGCGCTGGGCACGCTCACCCCGTACGTCACGCGGGACGCCCACGCCGCACCGGTCGCGACCACGCTGCGCACCGCACCCGGCGTGCACGCCGGCGAGCTCGCCGCGACCCTCGACCCGTCGCTGCCCGTCCAGCCGGGCGGCGGCGCGCTGGCGGCGGAGATGCTGCGGGTCAACCACTACGGCCGGGCGGCCTCGCTGGACACCGTCCGCGCCTGCCTGGGCGCCCTGGCCACCGCGACCGGCGCCGACGCCGGGCCGGCCCTCCACGCCGCCGACGCCGCCTGGGCCGCGACCGTCGAGGTCTGACCGGACACGGCCGCGGTCCCCGGGAACCCGTCCCGGGGGCCGCGGCCGTACGCGTTCGCGGGTCAGTGCCCGCCCGCGTCCACCACCTCGACGCCCCGGATGTTCCGCTCGATCTCCTCGGCCGGCAGCGCCACCGCCAGCGCCCAGTAGTAGACGACCAGCGAGAACACCACCACCACGCCGATGTCCCACCACAGCGGCAGGTTCCCCTGCGAGCCCTCGCCGAAGGTGCCCTGCCAGGAGGTGATCCCCATGCCGACCAGGTAGACCGGCAGCCACTGCCCCGCCTTGAAGTCCATCCGCGGCGCGTTGGGCACGCCCTTGGACACGGCGTACGCAGAGTACCCGCCGAGCAGGACGTAGCCGATCAGGATCGCCAGGCCCAGGCGCCACAGGGTGTCCCAGCCGGACCAGTAGATGATGAGACTCGCCACCACGAAGGCCACCGGCGAGATGATCCTGCCGGCGGGCAGGTGGTACGAGCGCTCCATCCCCGGCAGCCGCTTGCGCAGCACGCCGAAGGCCAGCGGCGCACCCGCGTACATCAGCACCACGGCCGAGGTGATGAACCCGACCAGCCGCTGCCAGCTCGGGAACGGCAGGAAGCAGAGCACACCGGCGACCCAGGCGATGATCAGGCCCAGCCAGGGCACCGAGTTCCGGTCGGTGTACTGCAGGGCCTGCGGCGCGTAGCCGTTGCGGCTCAGACCGTAGGTGACCCGGGAGCTGGAGGTGATGTAGACCAGGCCGGTGCCGGCGGGCGAGATGATCGCGTCGATGAAGAGGATGGTGGCCAGCCAGCCGAGGCCGATCAGCGTGGCGAGACCCGCGAACGGCCCGCTGATGCCGGGATAGGTGAGCGTGCCCCAGCCGCCGGCGAAGGTCTCCGGCGGCAGGGCGCCGATGAACACCACCTGGAGCATGACGTAGATGATCGTGCCGATCACGACCGAGCCCAGGACGGCCCGGGGGATGTCCCGGCGCGGGTTGCGGCTTTCGCCCGCCCACTGGATGGCCTGTTCGAAGCCGAGCAGCGCGAAGATCACCCCGCTGGTGCTGATCGCGACGAGCACGCCCTTGGCACCGTCCGGCGCGAAGCCGTGCATGCTGAAGTTGGAGCTGTGGAAGTCCGTGAACCCGAGGGCGAAGATCGTCAGGATGGGGACGGCGACCTTCCACACGGTGGCCACGCTGTTGGTGTGGGCGAGGAGCCTGACGCCGAGGAAGTTGATCGCGACGAAGACAGCCATCAGCACGGCCGCGACCACGAAGCCGGCGCCGGTGAGCGTCAGGTTCTTGTTCAGCAGGCCGTCCGCCCAGGACCAGTGCTGGGCGTAGTTGATCATCGCCTGCACCTCGATCGGCGCGATGGTCGCCGCCTGCAGCCAGGTGAACCACCCGAACGACATCCCCGCGAACCCGCCGAAGGCGTAGTGGGGGTAGCGCGCCGTACCGCCCGCCACCGGGAACAGCCCGCCCAGCTCGGCGTGGACCAGCGCCAGCAGGATGATCGCCACCGCGCCGATGCCCCAGGACAGCAGCGCGGCGGGCCCGGCCGCCACCGCCGCCTTCTGCGCCCCGAACAGCCAGCCGGACCCGATGATGGCCCCGACCGAGGCCCAGAGCAGCCCGATGACGCCGACCTCGCGCTTGAGCCCGGTGTGCCCTCCGGTGGGCGGACTCGTATCCGTAGTGTGAGCCATGCGCGGCCACCTCTCGAATCAGGGGGAAATCCACCCCGACAGTGCCGCAGCCACGGCGCCTCCCCTCGCCCCGAAACACCCTCCCCGGCCGCCCGTCAGCCGGACGGCCGAATCCGGCCGGGATCTCCCGGGACAGTTCCCGGGACGTTCACCCGCAGGGCACCGGGACCTCACCGGCGAGCGGCAGGCTCCGAGGGCGAGGGGGCGAAGTTGGCTATACAACTCCACCCCGGCCGGGATGCCGTCGAGGAGGAGACCCGTCATGCCCGAACTGCCGCCTTACTGGCTGCGCGACAACTGCCCGTGCGCCGAGTGCCGCGACCCGCGCAGCGGGCAGAAGCTGTTCCAGATCGCCGAGCTGTCCGAGGACCTCACGGTCGCGGCGCAGTGCGAGCTGAACGGGAACCTGGAGGTGCTCTGGTCGGACGGGCACCGCTCCCGCTACCCGCTCGCGTGGCTGGCCGAGACCGCCGACGGGGACGGACGCACCGAGGCCGACAAGCGGCTCTGGGTCGCGGCGGACTTCGCGCGCGGCATCCCCGAGGCCGACTGGGAGGCGTACCTCGCCGACCCCGCCGAGCAGGCGTCGGTCCTCGCGGCCGTGCAGCGCAGCGGGTTCGCGGTGTTGCGCGGCGTGCCGACCGCGGAGGGGAAGGTGTGTGAAGTCGCCGGGAGCTTCGGGTACGTGCGCACCACCACCTACGGCGAGCTGTTCGACGTCCGCGTCGAGCCGGACCCGAACAACCTCGCCTTCACCAACGCCGCCATCACCCCGCACACCGACAACCCGTACCGGGACCCGGTGCCGACCCTCCAGCTCCTGCACTGCCTGGAGAACTCCGCCACCGGCGGCGACTCCGGGCTCGTCGACGGCTTCCAGGCCGCCGCGATCCTCCGCGAGGAGTCACCGGCGGACTTCGCCGTCCTCACCCGCACCCCCGTCCCGTTCGTCTTCCGCGACCGCCGCACCGAGCTGCGCGCCGACCGTCCGCTGATCGACGTGGACCCGCTCGGCCGGATCCGCGAGGTGCGCTTCAACAACCGCTCTACCGGCACCCTGCGCACGAACGGCCTGCACGCCTTCTACGCCGCCTACCGCCGCTTCGCCGCGATCACCCTGCGCCCCGAGCTCCGGCTCACCTTCCGGCTCGGCCCCGGCGACTGCCTGGTCTTCGACAACACCCGCCTCCTGCACGCCCGGACGGCCTTCCAGCAGGACGGCCACCGGCACCTCCAGGGCTGCTACGCGGACCTGGACGGACTGCACAGCACCCTCGCCGTGCTGCACCGCCGCACCGCCGCCCTGGACGCGATCGCGGAGCTGTTCGCGGGCAGGGGCGCCGGCGAGTACCTGGGCGAGGCGGTCACGACGGCCGAGCACATGCTCCAGGCGGCCGCTGCCGCCGAGGCGGCCCAAGCGCCGGAACACCTGGTCGCAGCCGCCCTGTTGCACGACATCGGCCACTTCCACGGAGCCCTGCACGGCCGGGACCTGATGCGGGGGCAGGACAACCGGCACAGCGACAGCGGCGCCGACTGGCTGGCGCAGTGGTTCGGCCCGGAGGTCACCGAGCCCGTCCGGCTGCACGTCGCCGCGAAGCGCTACCTCTGCGCGGTCGAGCCGGACTACCGCGAGCGGCTGTCCGAGGCGTCCGAGTACACGCTCGAGGTCCAGGGCGGCCCGATGGGCGACGCCGAGGCCGCCGCGTTCGCCGCCCTCCCGGGCGCCGTCGACGCGGTGGCCGTCCGCCGCTGGGACGACGAGGCGAAGACCGCCGGCGCGACCACGCCGGACTTCGAGCACTACCGCCCGCTGCTCGCCTCGCTCATGAAGTAGCGGAACGGCGCGAGGGGTGGAGGACCGGAGGGCCCTCCTCCTCTCGCCGTTCCGGCTCAGTCCAGTTCGCGCGCGTGCCGCGAAAGAGCGGACGTCGCAAGCGAGTTGTGCACGCTGAACGCCACCGTCCCGGGCAGGTAGCGGTCCTGGGACCACTCCACCGGCGTGCCGGTCGGGTCGGTCGTGCGCCGCCGCTCGCGCAGCAGCGGGCCGCCGCGGCGGCAGCCGAGCAGGCGGGCGTCCTCCGCGTTGGCCGCGACGATGTCGATGGTGTGGTCGGCGTCGCAGAACAGGATGCCGTGCTCGCGCAGCACCTCGGTGTGCGAGACGACGTCCGGCGGCAGCTCGGCCACGATCTCCCCGACGCGCGGCGGGTAGACGGTGCGCTCGACCATCACCGGCGAGCCGGACAGCGTCCGCAGGCGGACCGTCACGTACACGTCGGCGCCCGGCTCCAGGCGCAGCTGCTCGCGCTCGGCGGCGTCGGCCGGGCGGCGCACCAGGGAGTCGAGGATGCCGCCGGGCTCCTCCCCCATCGAGTACGCCCAGTGCGTGAAGCTGAGGAGCTCGGAGAAGCTCTGCACCCGCGCGCCGCCGAGCACCACGCGCCGGGTGCCGCGCCGGGAGGTGACCAGTCCGTCGGAGCGGAGCACGGCCAGCGCCTGGCGGACCGTCCCGCGGGAGACCCCGTACTGCTCGGCCAGCGCGCCCTCGGCCGGCAGTCGGCCCGCCTCGCCGAACGCGCCGGAGGTGATCGCCTCGCGCAGGTCGGCGGCCACCTTGCGGTAGAGGGCTCCAGAGCGCTCCACCGGCCGCCCCGGCTCCAGCCCGGGATCCGTTGCCACGTCAGTCAATGTCCCTCCTGGGGCGGTGTCCTGCGCAGCCGTACCGGCGCGGACAGCCCGACCTTATCCCGCTGCGCCGTTCGAGCATCGCACCGAACGGATCACGCTCCGAAGGCCGGATTCCACCGTTCCCGCACCCGACCCCGGTTCTGGGCCGTCCGTTCACCTTCCTGTCACCGAACTCCGGCGTACTTACCTCCGTCAGCGAAGTTGGCTAGTCAACTCGGACGGCTCCGAACTCACCTCGGACCGCGTCGGCCCCCGCCGCTCGCTCGATCCCCCGATCAAGACACCCGCTTGCAGTTCCCCCTTCTCAGGAGACTGACCCGTGTCCGTGCACCGCGCCCGCACCGCCGCCCTCGCGGCCGTCCTGACCGCCGCCGCGCTGTCCCTCACCGCCTGCGGCTCCGCCGGCTCCTCCTCCGCGAAGTCCGGTGGCGACGCGGCGGGCGGCAAGAGCGCCAAGACCGCCACCTCCGTCGCCGACTTCGGCGGCATGGACGCGCTGGTCGCCGCCGCCAAGAAGGAGGGCAAGCTCCACGTCATCACGCTGCCGCGCGACTGGGCGAACTACGGCAAGCTGATGGACGACTTCAAGGCGAAGTACGGCATCGAGATCGAGGACGAGAACCCGGACGGCTCCAGCCAGGACGAGATCAACGCCGTCACCTCCCGCAAGGGCCAGGACCGCGCCCCCGACGTCGTCGACCTCGGCTCGGCCTTCGCGATCAGCGCCGGCAAGCAGGGCCTGCTGGCCCCCTACAAGGTCGCCGACTTCGACAAGATCCCGGCCACCATGAAGGACGCCAACGGCCTGAGCTACAACGACTACGGCGGCTACATGTCGATCGGCTGCGACGCCCAGAAGGTGGCCGTCTGCCCGAAGACCTTCGCCGACCTGCTCAAGCCCGACTACAAGGGCATGGTCGCCCTGAACGGCAACCCGACCAAGGCCGGTGCCGCCTTCGGCGCCGTCTACGCCGCGGCCCTCGCCAACGGCGGCTCGCTGGACAACATCCAGCCCGGCATCGACTTCTTCGGCAAGGTCAAGCAGGCCGGCAACTTCAACCCGGTCGAGGTCACCCCGGCGACCATCGAGAAGGGCGAGACCCCGATCAGCATCGACTGGTCGTACCTGAACGCCGGCTACTCGGTGAAGTTCAAGGACAAGGGCATCGACTGGCAGGTCGCCATCCCGTCGGACGGCTCCTACGCGCAGTACTACAACCAGGCCATCAACAAGGACGCGCCGCACCCGGCCGCCGCCCGCCTGTGGGAGGAGTACCTCTACAGCGCCGCCGGCCAGAACGGCTTCATGGGCGGCTTCGCCACCCCGGCCCTGTTCGACGCCATGAAGGCCGCCGGCACCCTGGACGCCGACGCCGCCTCGAAGCTGCCGCCGGTCGAGAAGCCCTTCACCACCTTCCCCACCCCGGACCAGACCGACGCGGCCAAGAAGGTCGTGACCGAGAACTGGGCCAAGGCGATCGCGGGCTGACCTGACGATGACCACGGCTCCCACCCCGGTGCCGGCCTCCGCCTCCGCCGCCCAGAGCGGCGGGGGCGGTGCCCCCGGCTCCGTCACCCCCGATTCCCCGGCCGCCACCGCGGTCACCGAGGCTCCCCGCCGCGGCAAGCGCGTCGCACCCCGCGGCCGGGCCTGGCTGGCCGCCCTCCCCCTGCTGCTGTTCTTCGCGCTCGGCTTCGGGCTGCCCGCCGTCGCCATCGCCATCGGTGCGTTCACGACCTCCTCCGACGCCCCCGACGGCGGCGGCACGTTCACCACCGACAACCTCACCGGCTCGCTGCAGGGCGCCTACTTCACCGCCCTGTGGGGCAGCGTGAAGCTCTCCCTGCTGACCGCGCTGATCGCCACCGTCGTCGGCCTGCCGCTGGCGCAGGCGGTCGCCACCTCCCGGTTCCGGATGTTCCGCGAGGCCGTCATGTCCGCCTCCGGCGTGCTCGCCAACTTCGGCGGCGTCCCGCTCGCGTTCATGTTCGTCGCCACCCTCGGCAACTCCGGCGAGGTCACCAAGCGCCTCGGTCTCACCAAGCACGGCTGGAACCTCTACACGTTCTCCGGCCTCTCGGTGGTCTACCTGTACTTCCTGGTGCCGCTGATGGTCATCACCATCACCCCGGCCCTGGAGGGCTTGCGCACCCAGTGGCGCGAGGCGGCGGCCAACAACGGCGCCACCGGCGTCCAGTACTGGCGCCACGTGGCCCTGCCGGTGCTCGCGCCCTCGTTGCTCGGCGGGTTCGTGCTGCTCTTCGGCGCCTCCTTCGCCGCGTACGCCACCGCCGAGGCCATGGTGGGCAGTTCGGTGCCGCTGATCTCGATGCAGATCGGCGACGCGCTGTCCGGCAACGTCCTGGTCGGCCAGGGCAACCTCGCCCTCGCCCTCGGCCTCGACATGATCGTGGTCGCCTGCCTGGTGATGGCCGTGTACCTGCCCCTTCAGCGCCGGAGTGCCAAGTGGCTCGCCTGATCAACCGCATCCGTTTCGGCCGCGGCCTCGTCCTGCTGATCTGCGGGATCTACTTCGCCGTCCCGATGGCCGCGTCGCTGTGGTTCAGCGTCGACGACAACAAGGGCGGCACCACCTTCCGCGCCTACACGGAGCTGGTGAACGCCCCCGGCTTCACCGACAGCCTCGTGCTGAGCCTGGAACTCGCCGGCGTCTCCGTGGCGGTGCTGCTGCTCCTGCTGGTGCCGGCGATGCTCGCCGCCCGGCTCGGCGCGCCGAAGCTGCGGCCGGTGATCGAGATCATGTGCTCGATGCCGCTGGTCGTCCCCGTGGTCGCGCTGACCACCGGCATCATCGGCGTGCTGCGCTGGGGCCCGGACTACCTGCAGGACACACCGTTCTTCCAGACCCTCGTGGCCATCCAGGACCCGGACTTCCCGATCGTCCTGGTCATCGCGTACGTGCTGATGGCGCTCCCGTTCGCCTACCGGGCGCTGGACGCCGGGATGCGCGGCGTCGACGTCGCCACCCTCGTCGAGGCCGCCCGCAACTGCGGCGCCGGATGGCTGCGCGCGGTGTTCACCGTCGTCCTGCCGAACCTGCGCAGCGGGCTGCTGAACGCGGCCGTGCTCACCGTCGCCCTGGTGCTCGGCGAGTTCACCACCGCCTCGATCCTCGGCTTCGCCCCCTTCTCGGTGTGGATCAACTCCAACGGCAAGAGCGACGGCCAAATGTCCGTCGCCGTGTCGATGCTCAGCCTGCTGATCGTCTGGCTCGTCCTGCTGCTGATGTCCGCCGTCGGCCGCGGCCGCAAGGCCGCGCGGTCCTGATCCGCCCCTCCCGCCTCCCAGGAGTACCTCCCCCATGACCACGGCTACCGCCACCGCCACCGGCAAGGCCCCGGCCACCGGCGGCGCGACCGTCGAATTCCGCTCCCTGCGGCGCTCGTTCGGCGCCACCACCGCCCTCGACGGCCTGGACCTGACCGTCCAGCCGGGCGAACTGCTCGCCCTGCTCGGCCCGTCCGGCTGCGGCAAGACCACCGCGCTGCGCATCCTGGCCGGCTTCGAGCAGCACGACTCCGGCGAGGTCCTCGTCGACGGCAGGGACATCACCTCGATCCCGGCGCACAAGCGCGACGCGGGCATGGTGTTCCAGTCCTACAGCCTCTTCCCGCACCTGACCGCGCTCGACAACGTCGCCTTCGGCCTGCGGATGCGCGGCGCCGGCAAGGCCGAGCGCCGGGGCCGCGCCCAGGAGCTGCTGGAGCTCGTCGGCCTGCCGCACCGCGCCGGGCACTACCCGCACCAGATGTCCGGGGGCCAGCAGCAGCGCATCGCGCTCGCCCGCGCGCTCGCCCTGCAGCCGCGCGTCCTGCTGCTCGACGAGCCGCTGTCCGCGCTGGACGCCAAGGTCCGCCTCCAGCTGCGCGAGGAGATCCGCCGCCTCCAGCAGGAGCTCGGGATCACCACCCTGTTCGTCACCCACGACCAGGAGGAGGCGCTGTCGATGGCCGACCGCGTCGCCGTCCTGCGCGCGGGCCGCCTGGAGCAGTGCGCCGGCCCGAACGAGCTGTACTCGCGCCCGGCCACCGCGTTCGTCGCCGAGTTCGTCGGCACCATGAGCCGGATCCCGTGCACCCGCACCGACGGGGGCGTCGAGGTGCTCGGCCGCCGGCACGCCGTGGACGGCGCCCTGCCGGCCGACGGCGATCTCCAGGTGCTGGTCCGCCCGGAGAACGTCACGCTGACCCCGTCCGCGACCGGTCCGGCCCTCGTCGTCACCGCGTCCTTCCTGGGTGCCGTCACCCGGCTCACCGTCCGCCTGGACGACGGCACCGAGGTCAAGGCCGACCTGCCGACCGAGGCCGCCGCCGCCCTTCCGGCCGGTTCGCGGGCCGGGCTCACCCTCCCCGAGCGACCCGTGCTGGTGGACCGCCGCGCGGCCTGAGAGCCTGTGACGTCCCCTTCTCGCTCCTGATGGTCCACCGAAGGTACCGCCATGCCTGAATCCGCACTGCCCGGATCCGTCCTGCCCGCCGCCGTCCTGTTCGACATGGACGGCACCCTGGTCGACACCGAGCACCTCTGGTGGGAGGCCGCCGCCGAGCTCGCCGAGGAGCTGCGCCGCCCGCTCACCGACCAGGACGCCCCCGAGGTGCTCGGCCGCGCCGTCGAGCACACCGCCGCCCACCTGCACCGGGTCAGCGGCACCGAGCTGAGCGAGGCCGAGGTCGCCGAGCGGCTCGGCGAGTCCTTCGCCGGCAAGGTCGCCGCCGAGACGGTCCCGCGCCCCGGCGCGCTCGCCCTGCTCGCCTCGCTGCGCGAGGCCCGGGTGCCCACCGCGCTGGTCTCCGCCTCGCCGCGCCGGGTGGTCGACCTCGTCCTGTCCACGATCGGCCGGGACTGGTTCACCGTCACCCTCGCCGCCGAGGACACCGAGCGCACCAAGCCCGCGCCCGACCCGTACCTGGCCGCCGCCGAGCGGCTCGGCCTGGACCCGGCCGCCTGCGTCGCCGTCGAGGACACCCCGACCGGCGTCACCTCCGCCAGCACGGCCGGCTGCGCCGTGCTCGCCGTCCCGTCCACGGCCACGCCGATGCCGGACGGCGCCCGGATCACGCTGCTCGACAGCCTGGAGAACGCGGATCTAGCCCTGCTCGGGAAGCTCGGCGCCCGCCAGGCGGTTTGAGCCCGGCATGCCCTACCTCCTCCTCACCCTCGCGATCCTCAGCGAGGTCTGCGCGACCAGCTGCCTCAAGCTCACCGAGGGCTTCTCGAAGTTGTGGCCCAGCGTCGGCGTGGCCGTCGGCTACGTGCTCTCCTTCGCCCTGCTGGGCCGCGCGCTCAAGCACATCCCGGTCTCGGTCGCGTACGCGGTCTGGTCGGGCGCCGGGACGGCGGCGGTCGCCGGGATCGGCGTCGTCGCCTTCGGCGAGTCGCTCGGCCGGCTCCAGATCGCGGGGATCGCGCTGATCATCGTCGGGGTGGTCGTGCTCAACCTCAAGGGCGGCCACTGAGCCCTCCCGCCGCAGCGGCGCGGCACGGTCCTCCGTGCCGCGCCGCCGTCCTCTCAGCTCCGCACCACCCGGGCCCGCAGGTAGTTGCGGCGCCCGAAGTTGGGTTCGTCCACCGCCGTGAGCTCCTCCACCTCGAAGCGGTACAGGGCCACCGCGCCGGCGCCGGTGAGGTACTGGCGGCGGAGCTCGTCGTCCTGCGCGAAGGACGGGTAACGGGCCTGGTAGGCCGCCAGGGCGGCCTGCGCCTGGTGCCCCCAGGCCTCACCGGCGCTGCCCGTGAGCTGGAGGCCGCGCAGCTGCTCGCCGAAGACCGGTGGCGGCAGGAAGACGGTCGCTGCGGCGCGGGCCTCCTCGGCCAGGTGGTGGCTGTGCCGGGTGGAGCGCTCGCTGACGAAGTACAGGACGAGGTCGTCGTCGTGGGCGAAGAACGCCAGGTTGGCGTGCGGCCCGTGCTCGTGCCCCGCCGTCGCGAGGGTGAGCACCATGGCCTCGGCGAGCAGGCCTTCGACGCCCTTGTGCAGGAGGTCGCCCGGCCAGTCCCCCTGGGTGATGTCGAGTCGGTACGGCACGGACGCTCCCTCCGCTGGCACGACAGAGCCGGGCGGGTTCCCCGTCGCGACGGGGCTCCGCGCCCGGCTCACATGCTCTACCCGCCGACCCGCCCGAACAAGGCGGGCGACGGAATCAGTACCGCGACAGCGCGCCCGGACCGAGCAGCGGGCGCAGCGCCCCGCCCCGCATCCGGTCCACCAGGGGCCCGCAGCGCCCGGCGACCGGCGCCAGCAGCGCCGCGACGACGATGCCGACCAGCATGCCGACCGCGACGTCGTGCGGGTAGTGCACGCCGACCCAGACCCGCGAGGCGCCCATCAGGACGGCGAAGAGCCCGGCGATCGCGCCGAGGCGGCGGTCGACGAAGAACAGCGCGGTGGCGGCGGCGAAGGCGATCACGGTGTGGTTGCTGGGGAAGGACCAGTCACCCGCGCCGGGGCAGGTCTCCAGCGGGACGCTCCCCCGGATCTGCGCGCACGGCCGGACCTCCTCGACCATGCCCTTCAGCACGGAGTTCGCTCCGTACGCGACGACCACGATCACCGGCGTCGCCAGCACCCGGGCCATCAGCGTCGAGTCGGCGCCGCGCGCCCGCCACCACGCGTAGAGCATGAAGACCGCGAACAGACCGAGTCCGATGGCCGACCAGACCTTGATCACGTCGTCCAGCCACACCGGCGCGGTCCTGGACCACCCGTTGACCTGGGTGTAGAAGCCGCCGGAGATGCCGCTTCCGTCGAACACGGCGAGAGCCCGGGAGGACATCACGCGTCACCTCCGTGACGGCGCGCCTTACGGGCGCGGAACACTTCGAGAACAATGGGGAGCACGGAGACAACTACTACCAGACCGATGATCGGTAGCAGATATCGGTCGATGCTGGGAATCGACGACCCCAGCCCGTAGCCCGCCAGCACCACGCCGACCGTCCACAGAACACCGCCGGCGACCTGCCAGAAGGTGAACGAGCGGACCGGCACTTCGAGCACGCCGCACATCGGATTGAGCACCGTCCGGACGACGGGGATGAACCGCGCCAGCACGATCGCCTTGCCGTGGCCGTACTTGGCCAGCAGTTCCTCGGCCCGCTCGACGCCCTCCAGCAGGCTCCTGCGCTTGCTGCGGCGCAGCAGCGCCCGCCCGCCCCGCCGGCCGATGACGTAGCCGACCTGCGCGCCCGCCAGCGCCCCGACCAGGGCCGCCGGGATCACCTGCCACAGTTCCAGCTGCGGGCCCTTGGTGGCGCCGGGCACGCAGAGCAGCCCGGCGGTGAACAGCAGCGAGTCGCCGGGCAGGAAGAAGCCCACCAGCAGGCCGGTCTCGGCGAAGAGCACCACGGCGATGCCGAGCGCGCCGAAGGCGGCGAGCAGCGAGGAGGCGTCCAGCGGGTTCACCGCGAGGTGAACGGCCGGATCGAGGGGGAACTGGAGCAAGGCCGGCGGACCTCCCGTACGTTGGAGGGCGGTGGAACGCCCGGACCGTCTACAGTGACGTAGACGGTCTACATGACTGTAGACGATACTGGAGGAAGCGCCGCCATGTCCGACGTACCGCCGGCCCGCCGGCCCGCCGGGGAGCTGGAGGCCGAGGTGCTGGCCGCCCTCTGGTCCGCACGGCAGGCGATGACGCCGCAGGACGTCCAGGCGGCGCTCGGCGGGGACCTCGCCCGCACCACGATCGCGACGATCCTCGCCCGCCTGCACGACAAGGGCACCGTCGAACGGACCCGGGCCGGCCGCGCCTTCGCCTACACCCCGACCGTCCAGGACACCGCCGGCCTCGCCGCCCGCCGCATGCACACCGAGCTCGGCCGCGAGGCCGACCGCTCCACCGTGCTCGCGCGCTTCGTCTCCGACCTCTCCGCCGAGGACGAGCAACTCCTCCGCGCACTGCTCGGCGACGGCACCGCATGCTGATCGCCGTCTGGGCGCCCCTCCTGCTGCCCCTCCTCGCCGCCCCGCTGGCCCGCCGCCTCGCCGACGCGCTGTCCCCCCGGGCCGCCGCCTGGACGCTCGCCGGCTCGGCCGCCGTCCTGGCCGGCGGTACCCTGTGCTCGCTCGGCCTGCTCGCCGCCGCCGGACTGCTCCAGCTGCCGCCGATCGCCGCCCTCGGCCACCTGTCGCTGCCCTGGCTCACCGCCGCCGCCCCCAGCGCGCCCGTGGCGGCGGCCGTCGCCGCACTCGCCCTGGCCGCGCTGACCGCCCTCGCCGTCCGGACCGCACGCCGCCACCACCACGACCTGCGCACCGCCCGGGCCACCCTGCCCGCCGACGACACGGACCCGCACCAGCTGACCGTGCTCGAGGACGAACGCGCCGACGCCTTCGCCCTCCCAGGCAGGCTGCACCGGGGCGAGGCCGGCCGGGTCGTGGTCACCACGGGCATGCTGCGGGCCCTGAGCGGCCCCGAACGGGCAGCCCTGCTCGCCCACGAGCGAGCCCACCTCACCGGCCGCCACCACCTCTTCCTCGCCCTGGCCGAACACGCCGCCGACATCCACCCGGCGCTCCGGCAACTGCGCACGCCCCTCGGGTACCACCTGGAGCGCTGGGCCGACGAGGTGGCGGCGGTCCGCGTCGGCGACCGCACTGTCACGGCCCGCGCCGTGGGCCGAGCCGCCCTGGCCGCCAACCGCACCCCACGCCCGGCCCGCCCCAAACTGGCCGCCGCAGCCCATTCCGGCCCCGTCCCGAGGCGAGTGGCCGCCCTCCTGCAGCCCCGCCCGGCCCCGACGGGCACGAGGCTGCGCCCCGTGGCCGTGGCGCTGGCAGCCTGCCTGGCACTGAGCACGGCGGCCAGCCTGGAGGCGACCGCCGACCTGCACCACACGGTGGAAGCCGCCCAACAGAGCGCGGGAGAGCCCGAAGACTGACCGTGCGGGCACAATCCCCCGACCCCCCACCCCCCACCCTCACCAACGCACGCCCTCACCCACCCCCTCCCCCTCCAACCCCGCGCAGCAGCCCACACCCACACTCGACTTCCCCGACCCCGTCCCCAGATCCCCACGTCCCCCTTACGCTTTCGTCAGCGCATCGACCCCGACGCGCCCTCGATCGGCGGCGAGGAGCAACCCGAGTGCGTCAGACCGGACGGCAGA
Organism: Streptomyces sp. SP17BM10; assembly: GCF_036322405.1. NCBI lineage: Bacteria > Bacillati > Actinomycetota > Actinomycetes > Kitasatosporales > Streptomycetaceae > Streptomyces > Streptomyces sp. SP17BM10. Next base: position 19,216 of record NZ_JAQYXB010000595.1, read on the forward strand.
CCCGACGACCCGAACGTCGAACCCCGCCGACCGCGGCCGAACTGGCCAAGGTCCACGACCGCACCCTCGCCGACGCCGCCGCCCGGGAAGCCGCCCGCGAGAACGCCCAGCAGGCCGGCGGGACCGGCGCCACCGGCGGCGGCGAGGGCCACCTGGAACCCCGCCCCGAGATCGGCGACTCCTGGGAGCGTCTGCGCCGCCTCGGCCTCGACCCCGACTCCGGCGCCGCCGCCATCCACCTCGGCCCGGCCGAGGTCGAGCTGCGCCGGCGGGCGAGCGGCCTGGAGGCCGTGATGCCCGTGCTGCGCGAGACCCTCATCCAGCCCGTGGACCAGGCGCCGCTGATCCTCGCGATCGCCGACGCCGAGGGCCACGTGCTGTGGCAGGAGGGCGAGCGGAGCCTGCGCCGCAGCGCCGACCGGATCGGCTTCCTGATCGGCGCCCGCTGGATCGAGGAGAGCGTCGGCACCAACGGGATCGCGGCGGCGCTGCGCACCCAGCGCCCGATGCACGTCCACTCCGCCGAGCACTACCTGCGCAGCCACCACTCCTGGACGTGCGTGGCCGCGCCCGTCCACGACCCCGGCACCGGGCAGCTGATCGGCGCCGTCAACCTCAGCGGCCCCGCCCACAGCGTGCGCCCCTACCTGCTCCAGCTCACCACCACGGCCGCGCGCCTCGCCGAGACCGAACTGCGGGCCCACCGGCTGGAGTCGCTCCACCAGCTGCGCACGTTGGCCGCCCCGATGCTCGCCCGGGTGGCCGGTCCGGCGCTGGTGGTGGACGCCGCCGGGTGGACCGCCGCCTCCGCGGGGCTGCCGCCGCTCGGCCGCCTGCGCCTGCCCGCGGAGAGCTGGGGCGGCACGGCCGTCCAGTGGGTGCCCGGGCTCGGCGAGTGCGTCCTGGAACCGCTGGCCGACGGCTGGCTGGTGCGCCCGGTCCGGCCGTCGGACGGGGACGGCTCCCTCGCCCCCGAGCAGGTGGAGGGGGCGCGGCTGCGCCTGGACCTGCGGCGCGCGGACCGCCCGGAGCTCTCGGTGCAGGGCGCGGCCGACGGCTGGTCGCAGGCGCTCAGCCCGCGCCACGCCGAACTGCTGCTCCTGCTCGCGACCGCACGCGACGGCAGCACCGCCGCGCAGCTCGCCGACGCCCTGTTCGGGGACCCGGCGAGGACGGTCACCGTCCGCGCCGAACTCTCCCGGCTGCGCCGCTACCTGGGCGGCCTGCTGGCCCACCGGCCGTACCGGTTCGCGGACTCGGTGCTGGTCACCGTGCTGGGCCCGGACGATCCGTTCGACCTGCTGCCGTCGTCGTCGGCCCCGGCCGTGCGGCGGCTGCGGACGGCGCTGGCTGCCGGGACGGTACGCCTGCCGGGACCGGCGGTCCCGGAACCCCGCACGGCCGACCCGCGCACCCTCGTGAGCGCCCCTCAGCCGCCGAGCAGCGCGGCCAGCTGGGCGTCGGTCGGGCCGCAGGCGCGCTCGGCCTCCTCGGAGACCAGCGCGTAGGTGCCGTCGAGCCAGGCCTGCACGCGGGGCTTGGAGACCTCCAGCAGGGCGCTGCCGTGCGGGGATTCGAGCGCGAGGTGCAACGTCGAGCCGTGGCACGGGCAGTACGCCGGCCACAGCTTGACGTCACCCTGGCCGCTGAGCGTGCGCAGGCCGTCGCGCAGGAGTTCGCGCGAGAACACCCAGTCGGCCTCGTCCGGCCGGCCCAGGTGGAAGGTCAGCAGCACCTCGTACGGGCGGGCGGCCTCGAAGCGGAACCTGGTGCGGACCTCGCCGACCACTTCCTCGCCCAGCGAGATCCGCAGCGTCAGCACCTCCTCCACCGCCGCCGGAGCGGCGGTGGAGCCTTCCCCATCGTCGCCCGTGGGGGTGGCGGCGAGGGGTGCACTGGAGGCTGCGGACAGCGGGTCGGGCGGCATGACGGTCTCTCCGGGACGGCGTGGGATGCTCTCAGACTGCGCCACCGCGGGCCGGGCGGGCAAGGGTTGCAAGGAGGTTGCAACCACCCCCGACCCCGGCTGACGGTCCTCGCTCCGCCGTGTCGGACGATCCGTCAACTTCCTTGCGTCGAACGGATGTCCACGAAGTGGATGGAATCCGTCCGAGCCGTGGCCGCCCACTGGTACGCTCACCCCCTCCCGGAACGGACCCCGCGTCACGGGCCGTGGGAGAATGCGGCGACTGCGAGGGCGACTTCGGGGAGGGAGGGGTCCGGTGGCTGTGCGCGAGGACGGGGTGCGGGACGTGCGGCACGAGACCGCGCCGCACGGCCGGCACGGTCGGCCACGCCCGTTCGGCGGCCGGTTGCGGCTGCCCACCCTGCGGTTCTCCGGCGCCGCGATGGCGATGTCCACGGTCGTCGGCATCAGCATCGCCACCACCCTGCTCCTGCACGAGCAGCAGGGCATCGGCCGGCGCGCCGGCGTCGCCCGGGTCGGCAGCACGCCGCCGCCGACCCCGAGCGGGAGCGGCACCGAGCAGGCCGAGGCCTCCGCCGAGCACCCGGCGGCGCCCGGGCCAGGCGGACGGCCGTCCGCCTCCCGGCCCGCGCGGCCGCACCCGGGCTCGTCGACGCCCGCTCCCGCCACGCCCCGGCCGGGCGCGCCCGAGCCGTCGGGCACCGCGTCCGCGGGCGGGCACACCGGGCTCGCGTCCACCGACGACCCGTCCGCCCAGGACCGCGGGGCAGCCGCCGCGCACGAGCCGGCCGCGCCGTCCGGGCCGGCGTCCCCCCGGTCCCCGCTGTCACCGCAGTCCCCGCAGTCCTCACCGTCTCCGCAGCCGACGGGCACCCAGCCGCCGGCGCAGCAGTCCGGGCAGCCGTCGCCGTCCCCGAGCGCGGGCCTCCCGTCCGGCGCCCCGTCGTTCACGCCGAGGCTCCCGACCGTCCCGTCGGTGGTCCCCGCCGTGCCGGGATCCGACGTCACGCCCAGCCCTCCTGCCACCGACGGCGTCCCCGGCACCTCCGCCACCGCCGAGACCGCCGGGGCCGAGCAGCCGCTGAGCGGCGTCGCCCAGGTGACCGCCCTCGGCCGCGACGGCAGGCGGCACGTGCTCGCCCTCAGCGTCGCGGAGCCCGTCACCGCCCTCCAGGCCGAGTTCCGGCTCGCCCCGGGGGAGTTGGCCCCGGGCAGCGGTACCGCGTGGACGAACCTGCCCGGCGCCGTGGTCACCGCCCAGCAGGAACGGGGCACCCTGGTCTACCGGTTCACCACCCCGGCCGGCACCGACGTCGCCCCCGGCCACTACACGTTCGGGGTCCGCGGCACCCGCCCGGCCGGGCCGGCCCCGTGCAAGGGCGACGCGACGGAGAACTGGAACGCCGCCGCCTTCGGCATCACCGACCCCCGGGCCGTCGCCGCCCTCGGCACCTTCGCCGAGGCGGCGCCGCAGGCGGACCGGCAGGCCGCCCCGCCGGAAGCCCGGCCGAAGAGTCCGCCCGTCCACCACTGACGCCGGATCGGGTCCGCCGAGCCCCACTCGGCGGACCGGGCTCCTCTCCGCAGCCACGTTCGTTACTGTGGGCAGCACCCGGCCCGGCGGCCCGACCGGACCCCGCACGGCCGCCGCCCCGTACCCGAGGAGGAGTCCGTGTCCACCGTCCTGACCCCCGGCGGCAACGCACCGCTGTCCGCCGCGCGGGTGACCGTCGAGGTCACCGCACCCAAGGCGCTGGACGTCTCCGGCCTGCTGCTGACCGACGTCGGGAAGGTGCGCTCGGACGCCGACTTCGTGTTCTTCAACGCGCCGCACGGCCCCGGCGTCAGCCACCGTCCGGCCGGCGCGGGCGGTCCGGACGCGATCACCGTGGACACCCGGGCCGTGCCGGCCGGGATCACCAAGGTCGTGGTGACGGCCAGTCCGGCCGACCAGGAGAGCACCTTCGCCGGGATGGAGCCGACCGCGACCGTGCGCGACGCCGACACCGGGGAGGTCCTGGTCTCCTTCACTCCGCCGCCGCTCGTCCGGGAGACCGCGCTCATCGTGGTGGAGGTCTACCTGCGCAACGGCGCCTGGAAGGTGCGGGCGGTCGGCCAGGGGTACGCCAACGGACTCGCGGGCATCGCCACCGACTTCGGCGTCACCGTCGACGACACCCCGGCCCCGCAGACGGCCCCGGCGACCCCTCCCGTCTCCGCCGCGCCCCCGATGCCGACCACGGCGCCACCCGCGCCGACCGCCCCGCCCGTCGACCCGCGCATCGCCCGGACCACCGCACCCCCGATGCCGGCCACCCCGCCGCCCGCCGCGCCGCCGGCACCGGCCGCGCGCCCGAAGGTCACCCTCGACAAGGGCCGCGTCAACCTGGTCAAGGGCGGCTCGGTGTCCCTGGTCAAGAACGGCCGCCCGTTCCTCTCCTCGGTCCGGATGGCCCTCGGCTGGGAGCCCGCCGGCCGCGGCCGCAGCATCGACCTCGACGCCTCCTGCATCGCCTTCGACGCCAGGCGCCGCAAGCTGGAGACGGCCTGGTTCATGAAGCTCACCGTCTTCAACGGCGCGATCGCCCACTCCGGCGACAACCTCACCGGCGAGGGCACGGGCGACGACGAGGCGATCACCGTCCACCTGGAGGGCCTGCCCGCCGAGGTCACCGGCCTGGTCTTCGTCGTCAACTCCTTCTCCGGGCAGCGCTTCACCGAGGTGCAGAACGCCTACTGCCGCCTGCTGGACGCCGGCAGCGGGCAGGAACTGGTCCGCTTCGACCTGACCCGTTCGGAGCCGCGCACCGGTGTGGTGATGTGCAAGCTGGTCCGCCAGGGCACCGGCGAGTGGGAGATGACGGCGCTCGGCGAGTACGTGGACGCCAAGACCGCCCGCGCGATGATCGAACCGTCCGCCGCGCTCCTCTGACGTCCGCCCCGGACCGGCCCCTGACCGGCCCGACGGACCGGCCCGACGGAAATCCAGTGGCCGGTCCGCCGCCCCGGGGCCCATCCTGTCCGCATGCGGATCCGAACAGCCACCACCGAGGACTGGCCCGCCATCTGGCCGTTCTTCCACGCGATCGTCGCCGTCGGCGAGACGTTCCCGTACCCGCTGGACCTCTCCGCCGAGCTCGGCCGCGAGTGGTGGCTGCTGCCCGCACCGGGCCGCACGGTGGTCGCGGTGGACGACGCGGGCACGGTCGTCGGCACCGCCAACATGTGCCGCAACCGCCCGGGCAACGGCTCGCACGTGGCCAGCGCCAGCTACATGGTCGACCCGGCCCACCACGGGCGGGGCATCGGGCGGGCCCTGGTCGAGCACACCCTCGACTGGGCCCGCCGGCAGGGCTACCGCGCCATGCAGTTCAACGCGGTGGCGGCCAGCAACCACCACGCCGTGAAGCTCTACGAATCGCTGGGCTTCAGCATCGTCGGCACCGTCCCCGAGGCGTTCCGCCACCCCACCGAGGGGTACGTCGGCCTGCACGTGATGCACCGCCCGCTCTGAGGCCGGCTACTCCTCGATGGCCCCGCCCACCCGGCGCAGGTGCTGCCGGAAGCTGTACGCCGGGTCGGCGGCGCGGCGCGCCAGGTACTCGTCGAAGGCGGTCTGCCGACGGAGCGTGTCGCCGGAGCGGATCCGCGCTGCCTGGGCGCGCTCGGTGCGGGCGATGCCCGCGGCCGTCGCGAGCACCTCGTCGATCCGGTCTCCGGGGACGAACAGCACCCCGTCCGCGTCGGCGAGGACGACGTCCCCGGCGTCCACCAGGTGCGGCCCGAACCGCGCCGTCAGCAGCGCCTGCGGCCCCCGCTCGTCCAGCCGCATGGGCCCGAGCGGCAGGGCGCCGTAGCTGAACACCGGCAGCCCGATCTCCACCAGCTCGGGCGTGTCCCGGTGCAGCCCCCACACGACGATCCCGGCGACCCCGGCCGCCACCGCCTCCAGCACGGCGAGGTCCCCGATGCAGGCCTCGTCCGTCCGCCCGCCGTTGTCGATCACGAGGACGTCCCCGTCCCGGGCGCCCCCGTACGCCTCCAGGAAGACGTCCACGCTCCCGTAGTGCCGCACCGGCAGCACCCGCCCGGCGACCCGAGCCCCGGCCACGACCCCCATGACCCCCACCGGCGCCGCCCGCACCCCCACCCCGAGCCGCACACAGGCATCCGCCACCAACGGCGTCGACAGCTCAGCGAACTCCTTCAGCATCCCCAACTCCTGACACCAAGACCCCAGTTGACCATCACCGATCCTAGGCCGTGACTCCCCGAGCCGTTCGACTTCGAGCCGGACACCAAACCGTTCCCCTGAAGCCGGAAGAACGCCGGACGGCTCGCACCCCCTCCCACAAAGGGGGTGCGAGCCGTCCGACGCCTTGGGCCGCAGCGTCAGCTGCGGGTGGCCATGGCGCGCAGGAAGAAGGTCAGGTTGGCCGGGCGCTCGGCGAGGCGGCGCATGAAGTAGCCGTACCATTCCTGGCCGTACGGCAGGTACACGCGCATGGTGTTGCCCTCGCCGGCGAGGCGCAGCTGCTCCTCCGGGCGGATGCCGTAGAGCATCTGGTACTCGAACGAGTCGCGGGTGCGGCCGTTCCACTGGGCCAGCTGCCCGGCGATCTTGATCATGTTCGGGTCGTGCGAGGCGATCATCGGGTAACCCTCGCCCGCCATCAGGACCTTGAGGGCGCGGACGTACGCGAGGTCGACCTCGTGCTTGCCCTGGAAGGCGACCGACTCGGGCTCCTTGTAGGCGCCCTTGCACAGGCGCACGCGCGAGCCGGCGCCGGAGAACTCGCGGCAGTCGGCCTCGGTGCGGCGCAGGTAGGCCTGGAGCACGACGCCCAGCCACGGGAAGTCGGCCCGCAGCTCGCGCGCGATGGCGAGGGTGGAGTCGGTGGTGGTGTGGTCCTCCATGTCGAGGGTCACCGTGGTGCCCGCGTCGGCGGCGGCCTCGCAGATGCGGCGGGCGTTCTCCAGCGCGATCTTCTCGCCGTCCACCGGCAGGAACTGGCCGACGGCCGACAGCTTGACGGACACCTCGGCGCCGGCCGCGAGGCCGGTCTCCTTGAGCGCCTTGAGCAGGTGCTCGTAGGCCTCGGCGGTGCCGGCGGCCTGGGCGGCGTCCTGGGTGTCCTCGCCGAGGTGGTCCAGGGTGACCTTGCGGCCGGTGGCGACCAGGTCGTCGCAGGCGGTGACGGCGTCGTCGAGGACCTCGCCGGCGACGAAGCGCTCGACTATCGCGTGGGTCGGCGGGAACTTCTCGACCACGGTGCGGACCTGCGGCGACCGGGAGGCCGCGAGGAGGGCGGAACGGAGCATCGTGACTCCTGGAGCTGGTGCTTCTAAGGGTGGCAGAAAGGCCGGGGCGGCGGTACGGGGGTGGCCCGCCGCCCCGGCGGGGCGACGCCCGGCTGCGGGACCGGGCGTCGCGGGTGACCGATGGCTACCGGAGCCGAAGGGTCGAGGGGGCTGGTCAGCCCATGTGCGGGTAGCGGTAGTCCGTCGGCGGGACGAAGGTCTCCTTGACCGAGCGGGTCGAGGTCCACCGCGCGAGGTTCTGCTTGGCACCGGCCTTGTCGTTGGTGCCGGAGGCCCGGCCGCCGCCGAAGGGCTGCTGGCCGACGACGGCGCCGGTCGGCTTGTCGTTGATGTAGAAGTTGCCGGCCGCGAAGCGCAGCTTCTCCATGGCGTGCTCGACGGCCGCGCGGTCCTGGGAGATGATCGAGCCGGTCAGGCCGTAGGCCGAGACGGACTCCATCTGCGCCAGCATCTCGTCGTACTTCTCGTCCTCGTAGACGTGGACGGCGAGGATCGGGCCGAAGTACTCGTCGCGGAAGTACTCCGAGGCCGGGTCCTGGCACACGAGCACGGTCGGGCGCACGAAGTAGCCCACCGAGTCGTCGTAGGTGCCGCCGGCGAGGACCTCGACCTGCGGGTCCGCCTGGGCGCGGTCGATGGCGGCCTTGTTCTTGGCGAAGGCGCGCTCGTCGATGACGGCGGACATGAAGTTGCCCAGGTCGCTGACGTCGCCCATGGTGAGGCCGTCGACCTCGGCGGCGAACTCGTCCTTCAGGCCGGCCCACAGCGAGGCGGGGACGTAGGCGCGGGAGAGCGCCGAGCACTTCTGGCCCTGGAACTCGAAGGCGCCGCGGGTCATCGCGGTCTTCAGCACGGCCGGGTCGGCGGACGGGTGGGCGACGAGGAAGTCCTTGCCGCCGGTCTCGCCGACGATCCGCGGGTAGGTGCGGTACTGCGAGATGTTGTTGCCGACCTCGCGCCACAGGTGCTGGAAGGTGGCGGTGGAGCCGGTGAAGTGGATGCCGGCGAGCGCCGGGTGCTTGAGCGCGACGGCGGAGACGTCGAGGCCGTCCCCGGTCACCATGTTGATGACGCCCTTGGGCAGGCCGGCCGCCTCCAGCAGCTGCATGAGCAGGTGCGCGGAGAACTGCTGGGTCGGGGACGGCTTCCAGAGCACCACGTTGCCCATCAGCGCGGGCGCGGTCGGCAGGTTGCCGGCGATCGCGGTGAAGTTGAACGGGGTGATGGCGTAGACGAAGCCCTCCAGCGGGCGGTGGTCGCTGCGGTTCCACACGCCGTCCGAGGAGATGGGCTGCTCGGCCATGATCTGACGGGCGAAGTGCACGTTGAAGCGCAGGAAGTCGACCAGCTCGCAGGGGGTGTCGATCTCTGCCTGCTGCGCGGTCTTGGACTGGCCGAGCATGGTGGCGGCGGCCAGGGTCTCGCGCCAGGGGCCGGCCAGCAGGTCGGCGGCCCTGAGGAAGATCGCGGCGCGGGAGTCGAAGGAGAGCGCCTGCCAGGCCGGGGCCGCGGCCAGGGCAGCGTCGATGGCGTCCTGCGCGTCGGCCTGGGTGGCGTTGCGCAGGGTACCGAGCCGAGCCGCGTGGTTGTGCGGCTGGACGACGTGGATCTCGGCGCCGCCGCCCATGCGGCGCTCACCGTTGATCGTCATGGTCAGCTGGACCGGCTCCTGGCCGCCCAGCTCCTTCAGCTTGGCCTCCAGACGGGCCCGTTCCGGGCTGCCGGGGGCGTAGCTGTGGACCGGCTCGTTCACCGGCGCGGGGACCTGGGTCACAGCGTCCATAGAGCGCACGCTCTCCTTCGTTGTTGCAGGGGGATGCCGACGCGGGTCGCACGTCGACCACAGCACGAACGCTATTCCTGCACCCACGGGCACTTGATTGGCCGGGCGGCTAAATTCCCCCGTACGGCGTTGTCCGCCTCGACGAACAACGTCACGGAGCGGTCACGGGGCGCCTCCCACGGCCCGTCAACCGCCACTCAGGCCACGCGTGTCACCGGGTCACCGGGTCACCGCCTCGCGCCCCGACGGCCACCCGCTGCTCCCAGTCGATCCGGTAGCCGTGGACGGGGCGGAGCGTCTTCTCGGGGCTCAGGAACGTCCGCATGGCGATCGGCGCGAGCAGCCGGAACATCACCCGCGCGACCGGCCCGGAGGACTTCTGGCTGTTGGTGCGGGCCGCGTCGGCGGCGATCTTCTCGACCCGCGGCCGGCGCAGCGCCTCGTAGGCGGCGAACGCGGCGGTGTGGTCGGGCAGGTCCCGCAGACAGCGGGCGAGTTCGACGGCGCTCTCGACGGCGAGCGAGACGCCCTGGCCGGAGCTGTTGGACGGCGCGTGGACGGAGTCGCCGACCAGGACCATCCGGCCGCGGTGCCAGTGCGGGACGGACGGCATGATCTCCAGCCGCGGGAAGACCTCCATGGTGTCGGCGTCGGCCGCCGCGAGGACGTCCCGGGCCGGCACGTCGCCGGAGTGCAGGTCGCGCAGCCGGCGCAGCCACTCCCGGTTGCTCACCGCGCGGACCTGTTCGTAGGTCAGCTGCTCGGGTTGCGGGACGTTGCTGAACCAGGCGGTCCCGGCGCCCTCGGGCAGCCCCCAGTAGCCGAAGAAGGCGCGGGCGCCGTTGGCGAAGTGCACGGTCTCGCCGCGTCCGGCCCGGCCGGGCAGGCGGTACGGGCTGTAGCCGCCGATGCCGAGCAGCCCGGTGTACCGGGCACCGGGCGCGGCCGGGTCGATCAGGGTGCGGACGGTGGAGCGGGTGCCGTCGGCGCCGATCAGCAGGTCGGCGGTGGCGGTGGTGCCGTCGGCGAAGCGGGCGGTGATGCCGTCGCCACCCTCCTCGGCGCCGACGAGCCGTTTGCCGTACCGGACGTCGATGCCGGTCTCGCCGAGCCGCCGCTGCAGCACCTCGTACAGTTCGGCGCGGCGCATCAGCCGCCCGCGGGGCAGGTCGGGCAGGCCGGCGAACTCGGCGAGCGTGCCGCCCCTGCCGTCCTCGATGACCATCGGGCCGACCGGCTGGCCGAGCCGGCCGACCTCCGCCTCCAGCCCGACGACCGCGAGGGCGCCGAGCCCGTTGGGGGCGATCATGAACGTCCCGCCGATGCCCTCGGCGGAGCTCTCGTAGGCCTCGAACACGAGCGGCTCGATGCCGGCCCGGCGCAGGGCCAGCGCCATGACCGGGCCGGCGATCCCGCCGCCGATGACGAGGGCCTTCTTCGACGTACGCGGTGCACTCATTGCAGACTCCCGAAGTACTCCTGCCAGGTCCGGACGAAGTCCGGTGCCTGGAGCTGGGTGATGAGGCGCCCGACGAACGCGATCTCGGTCTCCAGTCCGCCGACCCGGTACTCCTCCTCGATCAGGAAGACCCAGCCGACGCCCTCCTCGGTGGCCTTGCGCAGCGTCGCCCGGATCTCCGCGACTTCGGCGGTCAGGGCGGTCAGCCGCTGCTCCAGGAGCTCCACGGCCTCGGCCGGCGGGAGCACCATGAGCAGCGACAGCGAGACCCCGAACGCGGGGTACTCGTGCTGCGGTTCGGCCACGAGTTCGCGCATCCAGTCGTAGAGCTCCGTCCTGCCCTCGGGGGTGAGGGCGTAGACGGTGCGCTCCGGTCGCTGGGTGTCGCGGACGGTTTCCTGCTCGGCGACGAACCCGGCCTTCCGCAGCTGCTCCACGACCATGTACAGCGAGCTGCGGTTGTACTTGATGTTGCGGTCCTTGGCGTGCTCCTTGAGCCGGCGCCCCATCTCGTAGGGGTGCAGCGGTTCGGCCAGGAGCTCCGCCAGGACGGCGAGAGCCAGTGGGTTCGACACCTTGCGTCGCTTCGCCACGAGACGTTCCTCATCTCTTGGTCAGTACTGACTATCCACTTCTGAATAGTCAGAGTCAACTATTTACGAATGACCGGCGGCAGGTCTGTCCGCCCGGCTAAAATCAACCACACGGCCTTGTCCGCTCGGATGAAGGCAGCAGAAGGGAGGCCCGATGACGAGCCCCGGCCTCCCGCTCCGGCAGCTCCTGATGTCCCTCGGCGAGCCCCTGGTCGAGCTCCAGGCCGCCCCGCAGGGCCTGGACGTGCCCGTCCGGGACGTCGCGATCCTCGACCCGGAGGACCCGCCGGCCGCTGCCCCCGGCGAGCTCGTCCTCGCGATCGGCGCCCGCGGCCGCGCCGCGCTCCCCGCCCTACGCGCCGCCGGCCGGGCCGGCGCGGCGGCCGTCGCCGTCAAGCTCGACGCCCCCGGCCAGGCGGACGCCCTGCGCGAGGCCGCCACCGACGCCGGCGTCGCGCTGCTCTCGGTGCGCCGCGAGACCCGCTGGGAGCACCTGGACTCGCTGGCCCGCGCGATCATCGCCGGCCCGGACGCCCCCGACACCGCCGGCACCCCCGAGCACAACGCGGGCGACCTCTTCTCCCTCGCCCAGACCGTCGCCGTGCTCACCAGCGGCATCGTCTCGATCGAGGACACGTCCAGCCGGGTGCTCGCCTACTCCCGCTCCTCCGACTCCGACGAGGTCGACGACCTGCGCCGGCTCTCCATCCTCGGCTGGCAGGGCCCCGAGCCGTACCTCTCCAAGCTCCGCGAGTGGGGCATCTTCCAGCACCTGCGCACCTCGGACACCCCCATCGCGGTCGAGCCGCACCCCGAACTCGGCCTGCGCCGGCGCCTCGCGGTCGGCATCCGGGCCGGCGCGCAGCCGCTCGGCACCATCTGGGTGCAGGAGGGCGCGCAGCCGCTGGCCCCGCTCGCCGAGCAGGCGCTGGTCGGCGCCGCCCGCGTCGCCGCCGCCCAACTGGTACGCCGCCGCCGGGAGTTGTCCGCCGACGTGCGACTCACGCAGACCCTGCTCACCGGCCTGCTGGAGGGCTCCACCGGCCCGCAGTCGCTCGCCACCCACCTGGGCCTGGACCTGCGCCGCCCGGCCACCGTCCTCGCGTACGGCGCCCGCACCACCGAGGCACTGCACCGCGCCGACATCACCGGCCTGATCTCGGTGCACACCGCCGCCCGGCACCGCGGCGCGCTGCTCGCCCCGATCGAGTCCCGGGTGTACGTACTGCTGCCCGAACTCCCGCCGGGCCTGCCGATGGCGACCGTCCGGGACTGGGCCTCCGAGGTGGTCGAGGCGGCGCGGGAGCACCTCGGCGTGCCGCTGCGGGCCGCGATCGGCTCGACCGTGGACGGCCTCGCGCAGGTGCCGGACTCCCGCGCCCAGGCGGACCGGATCCTCGACGCGATGGGCCGCGGCGGGGTGGACCTCGACGTGGCCGCGCTGATCGACGTCCAGGCCGAGGTGCTGGTGAGCGAGATGCTCGCGCTGCTCCAGGAGCGCGGCGGCCTGCGCGACCCCCGGCTGACCGCGCTCACCGCCTACGACCGGCGGCACGGCACCCGGCTCGCCGAGTCCGTGCTGGCCTGGCTGGACGCGCTCGGCGAGGTCCGGGTGGCCGCCGACGCCCTGCACATCCACCCCAACACCCTGCGCTACCGGGTGCGCCGCGCCGAGCAGTTGACCGGCATCGACCTCACCCAGCCGCAGCAGCGCCTGCTGGCGATGCTGCAACTGCGACTGCCCGCGGACGAGTAGGAACTCCCCGGCCTCGTGCGCGTACCGGCCGAACGCCTTCACCGGCCGCAGGTCGCGCTCTACCCGGCCCGCGTCCGCCACTGTTCCCAGGCCGACAGCCACAGCTGCTCGGCCAGCCCCTGCGCCTCCCAGCCCCCGGGCCCGCCGCCCGAGCGGTCCCGCCACAGCTGCTCCCACGCCCGCTGCGCCGGCAGGCTCGCCACCTCGCTCGCGAACACCGTGTACCGGACAACCTCCTCGACGGCCGCCGCGCCCTCCGGCGTCCCGATCACCCAGTGCGTCTGCCCGGCCAGCCGCTCCAGGTGGTTGACCATCGAGGTCACGGCCGTCAGCGCCTCCTCCCGGGTCTCCGAGGCGAGCCGCATCTGCTGGCGCACCGCCGCCTCCCAGCGCACCGCGCACGCCTCGCCGCGCAGCCCGCGCGGCAGCCGCGGCGGCCGACCGGCCCGCACCTGCGCCTCGATCGCCGCGGACTCGGCGATGGTCTGCGCGATCAGCGCCCGGTGCGCCTCCAGTCCGTGCACCGGCGGCAGTTCGCGCTCCTCGACCGGCACCCGCTCGGAGTGCCGGGACGAGAGCTCGTGCAGCAACTCGCTGCGCCCGCGCAGGTACCGCTCGACGTCGCCGATCCGGCCGAGCTCCAGCCCGCCGGGCGCCACCCCGCGCCCGCACACCGTGACGGTGAGCCCGTCGATCCGCAACCGCCCGGCCCACACCGGTCCGGGCCCGCGGTCCTCGGGCGTGCCGGGCCAGAGCACCGGCCGGTCCTCGTGCACCTCGACCGCGCGCGGCTCGCCGTCCACCGTGATCCACTCGCGCAGCTCCCGGACCCGCCCGGGCCCGTCGCCCTCGTCGATCCCGAGGTGGTCGTAGACCCGGTCCCGCTCGTCCTCGACGACGTCCTCCAGCTCGGGCAGGACGAGGCAGCGCTCGGCGCCCGGCCGGTAGGTGCGGACGGTGACGTACGGCCCCGCCGTCGAGCTCCAGTCGCCCGACTGCACCTCGACCCAGTCCAGCCGCCCGCCGTTGGTCTCGAACGCGCCGAGCGCGTCGCCCGTCCGGTCGAGCCCGGCCGCGACGCCGTACACGGGGAAGTCGGCGGCGGCCAGGGTCCGGCGGGTGAACTCCTCCACCTGGGCGAGCCGGTCCGCCCGCTCGCGCGCGTCCGGGGCGTGCCGGCCGGCCGACGGTGTCCCGCGCCGCTCCTGGGGCCTGCCGCCGCTCTCCCGCATCACCTCTGCCGCACCCCCGAGTCCTCGCGCCCGCACCGCCCCCGCCACCTTACGTGCCCGGGACCTGCCGGGTCATCAGCTCCCGCTTCCCGCAGGGACCGTCGGAAGCCCGGCCGTGTCAGGACGCGCGGTTGTCAGCCGTCCTCCCTACCCTGGCCGCATGACAGCACAGAGCACGTTCCCCGCCCGGATCAGCATCGTCACCCTCGGCGTCACGGACCTCGGCCGCAGCGCCGCCTTCTACGAGGCCCTCGGCTGGCGGCGCTCCTCCGCCTCCAGCCCGGAGATCGTCTGGTTCCGCACCGCCGACTCGGTGCTCGGCCTGTTCCCGGGCGACGAACTGGCCGCCGACGCGGGCGTGCCCGGCGGCGGCGAGCCGTCCTTCCGCGGCGTCACCCTCGCGGTGAACCTGGAGTCCCCGGCGCTGGTGGACGCCGCCCTGGAGACGGCCGTCGCCGCCGGCGCCACCGTGGTGAAGCCACCGGCGACGACCGGCTGGGGCGGCTACTCCGGCTACTTCGAGGACCCGGACGGCCACCTGTGGGAGCTGGCCCACAACCCGTTCTTCCCGTTCACCGAGGACGGCTCGCTCGACCTGCCCTGAAGCCGTCCCGCTGCGGAGCGCGTCAGCTCTTCGAGCGCGCCTTGAAGGCCGCCTTGCGCGCCTCCTTGGCCACCGCGCGGTCGGTGTGGAGCTCGCCGATCGCCTCCAGGACGTCCGCCGTGTACGCGTGGTCGACCCGCCACAGCTCGCCGAAGTAGCTCCCCGGATCGCCGGTGACGGGCAGGTCGGCGATCAGTTCGCGCAGCGGTCCGGCGTCGCCGCCGCTGTCGAGCAGTTGGGCCGCGAAGGTGTCGACCACCGTCCACAGCGCCATCGCCCGGTCCGGCACCGGCACGTCCGCCGCGCCGAGCGCGGTCAGCCAGGCCCGCGCGGCCCCGCCCAGCTCCGGATCGTCCAGCACCTCCCGGACGGCCGGCTCGGCGGGTGCCCCGAGCACGTTCAGCGCCGAGACGGCGAGCATCCGGCGCATCGGCCCGTACGCGTCCCCGCCGCGGGCCGCCGCCAGCAGCTCGCGCGCGGCCGCCACCGGCTCCCGGTCGTCGAGCCAGACCCGCAGCTCTTCCTCCGGCAGGACGTTGGCCGACTCGCACACGCCACGCAGCAGCTCGGCCGCGTCGCCCTGCGCGAGGTCGCCGACCAGCGGCGCGTCGTAGCCGTCCTCCAGCAGCCACTGCCGGATGCCGTACTGGCCGAGCGGCGTCAGCCGGACCAGGCCGAACCGCGCCGACTCCTCCTCGTCCAGCGGCGCCTCGCCGACGGCGGGAGCGCCCTCCTCGCCGCCGGCCTCCTCCTCGTCGAACAGCTCGGGGTCGATCGGGCGGTAGTCCAGCAGGCCCAGCTCGGCGAGGTCGCCCAGCATCGGGTCCAGCGTCACCATCACGTCGGTGATGTCGCCGAGGAGCTCCTCGCTCGGCTCCTCGCCCTCCGGCACCACCAGCAGCGCGGCCAGCACGCCCAGCGGCACGGTCTCGTTGCCCGGCTCGGCGAAGGCGGTGGTCTCGTACAGCACCTGGAGCGCCTCGTCGAGCAGCTCGGCGGCGGCGTCGCGGGCCTCCTCGACCTCGGAGAGCGCGTCCTCGTCCTCCTCGTCGCCCTCCTCGCCCGGCTCGGCCTGCTCCCCGTCCTCCTCGGGCAGCGAGTCGGCCTCCACGGCCAGCTCGCGGACGATCCCGGCGGCCGTCAGCCACAGCTCCAGGACGGTGTCCGGGTCGCCCTCCTCCGCCGGCTCCAGGTCCGGGCCCGGCACGGCGACGTGCTCGCCGTCGGTGGTCGTCCCGATCTCCACCAGGTCCAGGTCGCAGGCCAGCGACCAGGCCCGCATGGCCTCGATCTCCGCCTCCTCCGGCACCTCGCCCTGCGCCGGGGCCAGGCCGAGCAGCCGAGCGGCCGGGGCGCGGTCCTCGCCGACCAGGTCCCCGAACTCGTCCACGCCGCGGTGCGGGGCCGCCCAGCGGGCCAGCGCCAGCGCGTACCCGAACATGGGGACGGCCTTCGCCTGCTCGGCCAGCTCCCGCTCGGCGGGCAGCCTCACCGGCGGGACCAGGACGGCGGCGTCGTCCAGGTCCTCGTCGTCCAGTCCGTGAGCGGCGAACGCCCCGTAGAGGTCCTGGAGCTCCAGGTCGGCGGGCAGAACCGCCTCGGCCACGCCCTCTCCCGCCGAGGCCCCTGCGTTCTTCCGACGTCGTCCGGCCATCGCCTCGCGTTCTCCCTCAGCCAGCGGTCCGCCCATCAGCGCGGCGTACCGATCCACTACCTCAGCGTATAGGCCGGGCACCCCCGATGCCCGGCCCCGAGGGGCGTGCACAGGGGCGCGCGCCGCGACCGTGCGCCCACCCCTTATCCTTCGCTATTGGCGCCGCGCACAACCCCGCGCGGGCCACCCGGGCAACGAAGCCCTCGCCCTCCCCGCCCGTCACCGGGCGGGGACGGGACCTGCCACACCCATCCGCTCCATCAGGGAGCCCGCACCGCGGCCACCACCACAGCGCCTCAGGACGGGCGCGCCGGCACACCCAGCCGCCCCGGGTGGGGCCAAGCCACAGGAGACCCCTGAAATGGCGGACCTCTCCCCCGCCGGCCCCGGCCTGCGCACCGCGCAGCTCGACGGACGCCGACTGTCGGAGGCCCTGCTCCCCCTGGAGCTCGCTCCGCGCGCCCAGCTCCGGCTCTCCGCGATCAGCCGCTGGAACGCGCTGCGCGGAGTCCGCGTCGGCCTCGTCTCGGCCGGCCTGCTGTTCATGCTCATCGGTGCCAACCTGGCGACGCCGATCTACCCGATGATCCAGCAGCGCCTCGGCCTGACGACGCTCGACACCACGATCCTCTTCACGGTCTACATCTTCGCGCTGGTCCCGGTCCTCGCCGTGGTCGGCCACTGGTCCGACCTGCTCGGCCGTCGCGCCCTGATCCTGCCGGCCGTCGCGCTCGCCGCCGCGGGCGACGTGGTCTTCGCCACCGCCGGGAGCTTCTGGCAGCTCGCCCTCGGCCGGGCCGTCCAGGGCATCGCCGTCGGCCTGTCCACCGGCGCCGCCGGGGCCGCCCTCGGCGACCTGCTGCCGGACCACCCGACGCTCGCCGCCAAACTCACCCTGGCCTGCTCGGCGGGCGGCGTGGCGCTCGGCCCGGTGGTCGGCGCCCTGCTGGCCGACGGCTCGGACCCGCTGCTGACGCCGTTCCTGCTGCACGCCGTCGCGCTCGCCGCGCTCTGCGTACCCCTGGCCCTCGTGCACCCCCGGATGCCCGGCCGCAACCGCCCGCCGGCCTCGCCGCCGCGCATCACCACCCCGGCCCACCTGCGCCCGCGCAAGCCCGCCCTGCCGAGCGCCGGCCGGCGCGAGTTCCTGTTCGCCGCGACCGCCGGGTTCATCTCGTACGCGGTGTTCGGCGTCTACCTCAGCCTGGCCCCGTCCTTCGCGGCCAAGCTGCTGCACACCCCCTCCCACCTGGTCGGCGCCGTCGTCGCGGCCCTGCTGCTGGGCTCCTCCGCGGCCGCCCAGCTGCTCGTCCCGCCGACCTCCGACCGCCTGGTCATCGCCCTCGGCATGACGGGCCTGGCCACCGGCCTCGGCCTGGTCGTCGCGGCCGGGTACACCGGCACCCCGGCGCTGCTCTTCATCGGCAGCGTCCTCGGCGGCGCCTGCCAGGGCGTCGCGTTCCGCTCGCTGTTCACCACCGCCGTGGCCGCGATGGACCCGGAACGCCGCGGCTCCGAGCTGTCCTCCCTGTGGATCATCGTCTACCTCGGCAGCTCGCTCCCGATCGTCATCGTCGGCGCCCTCGTCCAGGCCTACGGCCTCCTCCCCGCCGTCAGCGGCTTCGCCACCGTGGCCGCCGTCCTCTGCGCAACCCTCGCCGCAGCCGTGGCCCGCAAGCCCAGGACGCACTGACCGACGACGAACGCCGCCGCCCAGGACGGATTCCGTCCCGGGCGGCGGCGTTCCGTTTCGCCGCGAGCCCACAGCGGAGACGGCGATTCCGGACGGCGATTCCGGCAGGACCCATTGTCCGGACACCACGCCATACGACGTGCCCCCACCCCGGCCACCCCGCGGGTAGGCGGACAGCTACCACGCGTGCCTTCCCCGAAGGAAAGGTTTGCGCGGCAACGGGTCGACGGCCCGGCTACCCCGACTCCGCCACCAGCCGCCACAGGCGGGACGGGGCGGGGAGGCCGAGTTCGGTGCGCAGGCGGCGTTCGTAGCGCTCGACGTCCTGCAGGGCGTCGCCGGTGTTGCCCTCGGCGAGGTGGGCGCGGATCAGGCACGCCTGGCTGCTCTCCCGCAGCGGGTCGGCCCGGACGGCGGCGCCGGCCGCGGCCACCGCCTCCGGGAACCGTCCGGCCCCGACGAACGCGCAGGCCAGGGCCTCCAGGGCATGCAGCCGCAGGCTCCGCCAGTTGTCCGCCTCCAGCAGCGCCCAGTCCTCGTACCAGCCCGGCAGCAGGTCCGCCGAGAGGTCCTCGACGGCCGCCAGTCCGAGGCCGCCGTGGCCGGGCGCCGCGCCGGGGGCCAGGATCCGGCGGGCCAGCGACCGGGCGTCGCGCAGGTCCACGCCGACGCCGTCGGCCAGCCTCAGCTCGGCCGGGCCGATCTCCAGTGCGGCCCGGCCCGCCGCCGGGAGACGGGTCAGCGCCGAGCGCAGGCTCGCCAGCGCGCAGCGCTCCGGGGCGTCCGGCCACAGCGACCCGGCGACCAGCCCGCGCGGCACGTTCCCGTTGCAGCACAGCGCCACGAATGCGAGTAACCGCTCCGCCCCCGCGGAGACGGCGACCGAAGCGCCACCGGCCGAGAGGGCGAAGCCGCCGAGCAGGCCGAGCCGTACGCCCGCGCCGCGAACCGGTGAGCGCAGATCGCCGCAGGCCATCGAACCACCATCTCTTCGCGTACGGACGGGTTCCTCCTCCATGCTGCGCCGCACGCCGCGGGCTGTCGACCTCAGCCGAACTCAGTCGATGGTGAAGCAGTAGCCGACCGGGATCGACGCCGTGACCCGGCCGGACGTCAGGTCGATCGCCCGCGCGGTGGCGTTCTTCGTCCCGCAGTTGAACGGATGGCCGGTGAACAGGCCGAAGCTGCCGCCCGCGAACCCGGCGTTGCGCACCGCCGTCACGGTCTGCGACCACTGCACGGTGCCGGTGGAGTTCAGGACGATCTGCACCCGCACCCGGCCGTTGACGTTGAAGTGGTCGCCGCCGAACTCGAGTTGGCCGTTGGTGTCATCGGCCCAGATCCGCACCGCCAGCCGCCGGTCATCGGCCTGGCTGTTGTCGAAGCGCGTCTGCGAGCGGGTCTGCGGCGTCACGCAGACGGTGTCGCCGACCCAGGCCTCACGCCAGACGAAGCCCTGGACGCAGAAGCCGTTCGCCAGGGTCCGGAAGGGCGCCTGGCTGTTGTCGAACGCCGCCTGGGAGCGGACGTCCGGGGTCACGCAGACGTGGTCCCCCGGCCTGGCGTCCCGCCAGACGAAGCCCTGGCGGCAGGTGTCCGGGCCGAAGTCCTGGGCGTGCGCCGAGGACGCCCCCAGCGCGGCGCCGCCGAAGGCCAGGACCGCGGCCATCGCCGTGGTCACCCCGGTTCGCAGCATCCGTCGAGTACTCATGTCCGCACCTCCTCGAAGAACCTTCGCCCAGCCTGCGCCGCCCCCCGTCACCGCGGTGTGACGGCCACGGGGAGCAGCCGCGCATCGCCCTCTTCACTGCGCATGTTCCCCACCGTTCCCACCCGCCTGCCGGCGGGTGGGAACGGTGGGGAACGGCGGTCGAGCTGCCCAACGCACCAGATCGCGCGCGGGTGTTCACCCGGCGAGGGGCGAACCGGGGCACGGAAACGCCGCTGCCCGGGACCCCGAAAAGGGGTCCCGGGCAGCGGAACGGCGATCGGCCGGCGGCGGCTCAGACGTTGAAGCCCAGCGCGCGCAGCTGCTCGCGGCCGTCGTCGGTGATCTTGTCCGGGCCCCACGGCGGCATCCAGACCCAGTTGATCCGCAGGTCCTGCACCAGGCCGTCGGTGGCGGTCTTGGCCTGGTCCTCGATGACGTCGGTCAGCGGGCAGGCCGCCGAGGTGAGCGTCATGTCGATGGTGGCCACGTCCGACTCGTCGATGTGGATGCCGTAGATCAGGCCCAGGTTGACGACGTCGATGCCCAGTTCGGGGTCGACGACGTCCATCAGGGCCTCGGTCAGGTCCTCGACGGAGACGGTGCCGGCGGTGGTGCCGACGATGCCGCCCGGCTGCTCCTCCGTGGCGGAGGGGGTCTCGTCACTCATGGTTGGTCCTCCTCTGCTCGGGTCAGTCGTTCACGGCGGGGTGCTGGGCGAGCGCCTTGGCGGTGGCGTCCTTCCAGGCCATCCAGCTCAGCAGGGCGCACTTGACGCGCGCCGGGTACTTGGAGACGCCGGCGAACGCGACCGCGTCCTCCAGCACCTCCTCGTCGCCCTCGGCCTGGCCCTTGCTCTGCATCAGCTCCAGGAAGGCCTCCTGGACGGCCTGCGCCTCGCCCACGGTCTTGCCGACCACCAGGTCGTTCAGCACCGAGGCGCTGGCCTGGCTGATCGAACAGCCCTGGGACTCGTAGGACACGTCGGCGACCGTCGAGCCGTCGAGCTTCACCCGAAGGGTGATCTCGTCGCCGCAGGTCGGGTTGACGTGGTGCACCTCGGCGTCACCGTCCCGCAGCCCCTTGCCGTGGGGGTTGCGGTAGTGGTCCAGGATGATGTCCTGGTACATCGAGTCGAGCTTCATGTCCTGCGCCTGTCCCGTCAGCCGAAGAAGTTCCGGACGTGGTGCAGGCCGTCGATCAGCGCGTCGACCTCGCCCGGCGTCGAGTACAGATAGAACGACGCCCGCGTGGTCGCCGGAATTCCGTACCGCAGGCACACCGGCCGCGCGCAGTGGTGACCGACGCGCACGGCGATGCCCTGCTCGTCCAGCACCTGGCCCACGTCGTGCGGGTGGATGTCGCCGAGGGTGAAGGAGATCGCGGCACCGCGGTCCACGGCCGTGCGCGGGCCGATGATCCGCAGGTCCGGGACCTCGAGCAGGCGCTCGACCGCGTAGGCGGTGATCGCGTGCTCGTGCGCGGCGATCTGCTCCATGCCGACGCCCTGGAGGTAGTCGATGGCCGCGCCGAGCCCGACCGCCTGGGCGATCGGCGGGGTGCCGGCCTCGAACTTGTGCGGCGCCGGGGCGTAGGTGGACGAGCCCATGGTGACGGTCTCGATCATCTCGCCGCCGCCGAGGAACGGCGGGAGGTCCTCCAGCAGCTCCTGGCGGCCCCAGAGCACGCCGATGCCGGTCGGGGCCAGCATCTTGTGGCCGGTGAAGGCGACGAAGTCGGCCTCCAGCGCCTGCACGTCCAGCACCATGTGCGGCGCGGCCTGCGAGGCGTCGATGACGACCAGGGCGCCGACCGCCTGGGCCTTGCGCACGATCGTCTCGACCGGGTTGACGGTGCCGAGCAGGTTGGAGACCAGGGTGAAGGAGACCACCTTGGTCTTCTCGGTGATCAGCTCGTCGATGTTCGACAGGTCGAGCCGGCCCTCGTCGGTCAGCCCGAACCACTTGAGCTTCGCACCGGTGCGCTGCGAGAGCAGCTGCCACGGGACGATGTTGGAGTGGTGCTCCATCTCCGTGATGACGATCTCGGAGTCGGCGTCCACCCGGTACGGCTCGTCGGCCCAGCCGAGCATGTTGGCGACGAGGTTGAGCGACTCCGAGGCGTTCTTGGTGAAGATCACCTCGTTGCGGCTCGGCGCGTTGACGAACGCCGCGACCTTGTCGCGCGCGCCTTCGTACAGCGCCGTGGCCTCCTCGGCGAGCACGTGCACGCCGCGGTGGACGTTGGCGTTGTGCCGCTCGTAGTAGGCGTTGAGGGCCTCCAGGACCTGGCGCGGCTTCTGCGAGGTGGCCGCGTTGTCCAGGTAGACCAGCGGCTTGTCCTCGTGCAGCATGCGCTGCAGGACCGGGAAGTCCTTGCGGATCGCGTCGGTGTCGAGCAGTCCGGTCAGCGAATGGGTCACTCGGAAGCGCCTCCCTTCACGTACGTCTCGTAGCCCTCGTTCTCCAGCTTGTCGGCGAGCTCGGCGCCGCCGGACTCGACGATGCGGCCGCCCGCGAAGACGTGGACGTAGTCGGGCTTGATGTAGCGCAGGATGCGGGTGTAGTGGGTCACCAGGAGGGTGCCGACCTCGCCGGTCTCGCGGACCCGGTTGATGCCCTCGGAGACGATCCGCAGCGCGTCGACGTCCAGACCGGAGTCGGTCTCGTCGAGGATCGCGATCTTCGGCTTGAGGAGCTCCAGCTGGAGGATCTCGTGGCGCTTCTTCTCACCGCCGGAGAAGCCCTCGTTGACGTTGCGCTCGGCGAAGGCCGGGTCCATCTGGAGGGCGGCCATCGCCTCCTTGACCTCCTTGACCCACAGGCGCAGCTTCGGAGCCTCGCCGCGGACCGCGGTGGCGGCGGTGCGCAGGAAGTTGCTCACCGAGACGCCCGGGACCTCGACCGGGTACTGCATGGCGAGGAACACGCCGGCCTTGGCACGCTCGTCGACGGACATCTCCAGGACGTCCTCGCCGTCCAGCAGCACGGAGCCGCCGGTGACGGTGTACTTGGGGTGGCCGGCCAGCGAGTAGGCCAGGGTGGACTTGCCGGAGCCGTTCGGACCCATGATGGCGTGGGTCTCGCCCTGCTTCACGGTGAGGTCGACGCCCTTCAGGATCTCGCGCGGGCCGTTCTCGGCCTCGACGGAGACGTGCAGGTCGCGGATTTCAAGGGTTGCCATGTGTACTCAGGACTCCTGGTTGACGGAGACGAGCACATCGTCCCCTTCGATCTTTACGGGGTAGACAGCGACCGGCTTGGTGGCGGGCAGGCCGGAGGGCTTGCCGGTGCGCAGGTCGAAGCTGGAACCGTGCAGCCAGCACTCGATCATGCAGTCCTCGACCTCGCCCTCGGAGAGCGAGACGTTCGCGTGCGAGCAGGTGTCGTTGATCGCGAACACCCCCTCGTCGGTGCGGACGACGGAGACCGGCACGCCGTTGAGGTCGACGCGCTTGGGGACGTCCTCCTGGAGGTCGCTCAGCGCGCAGGCACGGAGATACGTCATCGGGTCAGACCGCCGCTTCCAGCTCGGCGTCGATCTTCTCCATGAGCTGGTCCTGGACCTCGGCCACGCCGATCTGCTGGAGCAGCTCGGCGAAGAAGCCGCGCACGACCAGGCGGCGGGCCTCGTCCGCGGGGATGCCGCGGGCCTGCAGGTAGAACAGCTGCTCGTCGTCGAAGCGGCCGGTGGCGGAGGCGTGGCCGGCGCCGACGATCTCGCCGGTCTCGATCTCGAGGTTCGGGATCGAGTCGACCCGGGCGCCGTCGGTGAGCACCAGGTTGCGGTTGAGCTCGTAGGTGTCCGTGCCGAGGGCGGCCGCGCGGATCAGCACGTCGCCGACCCAGACCGCGTGGGCGTCCTGGCCCTGCAGCGCGCCCTTGTAGGCCACGTTGGACCGGCAGTGCGGCGTGTCGTGGTCGATGACGAGGCGGTGCTCCAGGTGCTGGCCGGCGTCGGCGAAGTAGAGGCCGAACAGCTCGGCCTCGCCGCCGGGGCCGGCGTAGTTGACCCGCGGGTGGAGGCGGACCACGTCGCCGCCGAAGGTCACGACGACGGACTTGAACGAGGCGTCGCGACCGACCAGCGCGTTGTGCTGCGCGACGTGGACGGCGTCGCGGTCCCAGTCCTGGACGGAGACGAAGGTGAGCTTCGCGCCGTCGCCGACCAGGAGTTCGACGTTGGCGGCGCGGGTGCCGGTGCCCACGTGGTTGAGCACCACGACGGCCTCGGCGAACGGCTTGACGTCGATCACCACGTGGGCGAAGCGGACCCCGCCCTCGGCGCGCACGTCGATCCGGACCGGCTCGGAGAGCACCGCGTCCTTGGGCACCGTGACGACCAGGGCCTGCTCGAAGGCGCTGAACGCCTGGGCGGCGACCCGGTCGACCGGCTTGCCGGCCTTGCCCAGGCGGGCGTCGTCGCGGCCGACGGTCTCGGCGGTGACGCCCGCGGGCAGCGCGAACTCGACCTTGTCCTCGCCCTTCTCGGCGGCCGCGGCGGTGCCGTCGTGCAGCCCGCCGAGGCGGTGCAGCGGCGTGAACCGCCAGTCCTCCTCGCGGCCGTGCGGCACCGGGAAGTCGTTCACGTCGAAGGACGGCTTGACCGCGACGCGCGCGTCGATCGGCTGCTGGACCGTGGCCCGGCCGGTGCCGGGGCCGGCGAGCTGCGCGCCCGCACCGGCGGTGCCGACCTCGATCGAACCGGCGGTGGTGGAGCCGGTGGTGTTCTGCTCAGCCATGGCTGTTCGTTGTGCTCTCTTCCTCGGAATTCAGTGGATGGCGGGTGCTCGGCCGGGGGTCAGCCGACCGCGCCCTCCATCTGCAGCTCGATCAGCCGGTTGAGCTCCAGCGCGTACTCCATCGGCAGCTCGCGCGCGATCGGCTCGACGAAGCCGCGCACGATCATCGCCATAGCCTCGGTCTCGGTCAGGCCGCGGCTCATCAGGTAGAACAGCTGGTCCTCGCTGACCTTGGAGACGGTCGCCTCGTGGCCCATGGACACGTCGTCCTCGCGGACGTCCACGTAGGGGTAGGTGTCCGAGCGGGAGATGGTGTCGACCAGCAGCGCGTCGCACAGGACGTTGGACTTGGCGCCGTGCGAGCCCTCGCCGATCTCGATCAGACCGCGGTAGGAGGTCCGGCCGCCGCCGCGCGCCACCGACTTGGAGACGATGTGCGAGGAGGTGTTCGGCGCCATGTGCACCATCTTGGCGCCGGCGTCCTGGTGCTGGCCCTCGCCCGCGAAGGCGATGGACAGGGTCTCGCCCTTGGCGTGCTCGCCCATCAGGTAGACGGCCGGGTACTTCATGGTGACCTTGGAGCCGATGTTGCCGTCGACCCACTCCATGGTCGCGCCCTCGTACGCCACGGCGCGCTTGGTGACCAGGTTGTAGACGTTGTTCGACCAGTTCTGGATGGTCGTGTAGCGGCAGCGGCCGCCCTTCTTGACGATGATCTCCACGACCGCCGAGTGCAGCGAGTCGGAGGAGTAGATCGGCGCGGTGCAGCCCTCGACGTAGTGGACGTACGCGTCCTCGTCGACGATGATCAGCGTCCGCTCGAACTGGCCCATGTTCTCGGTGTTGATCCGGAAGTAGGCCTGCAGGGGGATGTCGACGTGCACGCCCTTCGGCACGTAGATGAAGGACCCGCCGGACCAGACTGCCGTGTTCAGCGCGGCGAACTTGTTGTCGCCGGCCGGGATGACGGTGCCGAAGTACTCCTTGAACAGCTCCGGGTGCTCGCGCAGCGCGGTGTCGGTGTCCAGGAAGATGACACCCTGCTGCTCCAGGTCCTCGCGGATCTGGTGGTAGACGACCTCGGACTCGTACTGGGCGGCGACACCGGCGACCAGGCGCTGCTTCTCCGCCTCCGGGATGCCCAGCTTGTCGTAGGTGGCCTTGATGTCCGCGGGCAGGTCCTCCCAGGACTCGGCCTGCTTCTCGGTCGAGCGGACGAAGTACTTGATGTTGTCGAAGTCGATGCCGGAGAGGTCCGAGCCCCAGGTCGGCATGGGCTTCTTGCCGAACAGCTTCAGGCCCTTGAGCCGGAGGTTCAGCATCCACTCGGACTCGTTCTTCTTCGCGGAGATGTCGCGCACGACCTCCTCGCTGAGCCCGCGCTTGGCCACGGCACCGGCGGTGTCCGGGTCGGCCCAGCCGTACTCGTACTTGCCGAGGCCCTCGAGCTCCGGGTGCGAAACGATGTCAGTCATGCGAGCTTCCTAACGCGCGGACGCTGGATCTTCGGTGGACGTACCGGCAGTCGGCACCGCATCGGGACCCGGCCGCGCGCTGCGCACGGCGGACGACGATGCGGCACCGGGTGCCGGCACATAGGTGGTGCAGACCCCGTCGCCGTGGGCGATGGTGGCCAGCCGTTGCACATGGGTGCCCAGGAGCTGGGAGAAGACCTCGGTCTCCGCCTCGCAGAGCTGGGGGAACTGCTCGGCGATGTGCGCGACCGGGCAGTGGTGCTGGCAGAGCTGGGCGCCCGCCGGGGCCTTCGCCGCGGCCGACGGGACCCGCCGCACCGTGGCAGCGTACCCGTCCGCGCTCAGCGCCTGGGCGAGCGCCTCGGTGCGCTCGGAGGCCTCGGCCTGCTGCAGGGTCTCCAGGTAGCGCCGGCCCTGCTTGCCGAAGCGGGCGCGCGCGAAGGCGGCGACCGCCTCCTCGCCCGCCTTGCCGCCGCCCACCGAGTCGGAGATCCAGCGCAGCGCGTCGGCAGCGAGCTGGTCGTACTCCTGGTAGAAGGCGTCCCGTCCGCCGTCGGTGAGGGCGAAGACCTTGGCCGGACGGCCCCGGCCGCGGCTGCCGTAGACCCGCTGCTCGCGGGACTCGACCAGGCCCGCGGCGGCCAGTCCGTCGAGGTGGCGGCGCACGGCGGCGGCGGTGAGGCCGAGCCGGCTCGCGAGGTCGGCGGCGGAGGAGGGGCCGTGGTCGAGGATCGAGCGGGCGACCCGGTCGCGGGTGGCGCGGTGGCCCTCCAGCAGCACCTCGGCCGCCGTCACGGGCACGTCGCAGTCGGGGGCCGGCTCGGCCTCCCGCTGCGTGGCGTGCTCGCGCATGTTTTTCACAACACCAGTGTTGCGTAATTACTTCCGACAGGACAACCCGTGATCCAGGCCTCACCCGTGTCATCTGTCACGCAGGTAAGGCTTACCTGACCTGCGGAAACGATCGCCGAGGCGACGGCACCCCGCCCGCAGGGTCGGGTGTTCGGTGCCTCTTAGACTCGCCGGTATGCACTCCGAACCCGCGGTCCAGATCGCCGGGCTGGTCAAGCACTACGGTGACAAGCCCGCGGTGGACGGCCTCGACCTGACCATCGCGCGCGGCGCGATCACCGCCGTCCTCGGCCCCAACGGCGCCGGCAAGACCACCACCATCGAGACCTGCGAGGGTTACCGCCGCCCGGACGCCGGCACCGTCCGCGTCCTCGGCCTCGATCCGGTCGCCCAGCACGCCGCCCTGCGCCCGCGGATCGGCGTCATGCTGCAGTCCGGCGGGGTGTACGCGGGCGCCCGCGCCGTCGAGATGCTGCGGCACACCGCCAAGCTGCACGCGCACCCGCTGGACGTCGACGCCCTGGTCGAGCGGCTCGGCCTCGGCTCCTGCGGCCGCACCACCTACCGGCGCCTGTCCGGCGGCCAGCAGCAGCGGCTGGCCCTCGCCATGGCCGTGGTCGGCCGCCCCGAGCTGGTCTTCCTCGACGAGCCCACCGCCGGCCTCGACCCGCAGGCCCGCCGCGCCACCTGGGAGCTGGTCCGCGACCTGCGCCGGGACGGCGTCACCGTGGTCGTCACCACCCACCACATGGACGAGGCCGAGCAGCTCGCCGACCACGTCGCCGTCGTGGACCGCGGCAAGGTCATCGCCACCGGCACCCCCGAGGAGCTGTGCCGCGGCGGCGCCGAGAACGCCCTGCGCTTCGACGGCCCGCCCGGACTCGACCTCGGCCCGCTGCTCAAGGAGTTGCCCGAGGGCACCGCCGCCACCGAGACCGCCCCCGGCAGCTACCGCGTCGAGGCCGCGACCGTGGACCCGCAGCTGCTGGCCGCCGTCACGTCCTGGTGCGCGGCCTCCGGCATCCTCCCCGAGCGGCTCGCCGTGCAGCGCCGCAGCCTCGAAGACGTCTTCCTCGACCTGACCGGACGGGACCTGCGCTCGTGACGACGACCGATTACGCCCCGAAGCCCGGAGCCGCGCCCGTCGGCCGGATGCTGCTCGCGCAGACCGCGTTCGAGACCAGGATGCTGCTGCGCAACGGTGAGCAGTTGCTGCTCACCGTCGTCATCCCGACCGTCCTGCTGGTGCTGTTCTCCGCCGTCGACGTCGTCGCGGTGGAGGGCCCCGGCAAGCGGGTCGACTTCCTCGCGCCGGGCCTGCTGGCGCTCGCCGTGATGTCCACCGCGTTCACGGGCCAGGCCATCGCCACCGGGTTCGAGCGCCGCTACGGCGTGCTGAAGCGGCTCGGCGCGAGCCCGCTGCCGCGCTGGGCGCTGCTGACCGCCAAGACCGGCTGCGTGCTGGTCACCGAGGCGCTGCAGGTCGCGCTGCTGTCGGTGATCGCGCTGGCCCTCGGCTGGTCGCCGCACGGTGACCCGTTCTCGGTGGCCGCGCTGCTGGTCCTCGGCACGGCCGCCTTCTCGGGGCTCGGCCTGCTGATGGCCGGCACGCTCAGGGCCGAGGCGACGCTGGCCGCCGCGAACCTCGTGTTCATCCTGCTGCTGCTGGGCGGTGGGGTGATCGTGCCGCTGAGCAGGTTCCCGTCCGCCGTGCGGTCGGTGCTGGAGTTCCTGCCGATCGCGGCGCTCTCGGACGGCCTGCGGTCGGTCCTGCAGACCGGCGCCGGGGTGCCGTGGTCGGACCTCGGGATCCTGGCCGGCTGGGCCGTCGTGGGCCTCGCCGCCGCCGCGCGCTTCTTCCGCTGGGAGTAGTCCCGGCGCTCCACGCACGGCGCCCCCAGACCTCGTGAGGCCTGGGGGCGCCGTCGTGCACGGGGCTCCGGCGTCAGCTCTCGCTGCCACCGTGGCGCTTGCGGGCGAACAGCACGATGGCGCCGCCGAGCAGCAGCACGCCCGCGCCGGCCGCCGCGATGACGGGGGTGGCCGAGCTGCCACCGGTCTGGGCGAGGGCCGGGGCGCTGGTGCTCGGCGCCGGGGTCGGGGCCGGTGGCCTGCTGACGGACGGCGTCACCGTCGGGGCCGCCGTGCCCGGGGGCGTGGTGCTCGGGGTCGGCGTCACGCTCGGCACCGGCGTCGGCGTGGTGGTCGGCGTCGGGGTGGGGGTCGGGGTCGGCGTGGGGGTGGGCGTCTTGGTGGGCGTGGGGGTGGGCGTGGGGGTCGGTGTCGGGGTGTGGCAGGGCTGGATCGTCTCGGACTCGTTGATGTTCCAGCCGGGCTCCGCCGGGGTCTCCGTGGTGGTCACCACGAAGGTCGCCTTGATCGGCGCGGAGTGGTCCTTCACCGGGAAGGTGCCGTGGAACTCCTTGCCGAACCGCTTGTCCAGCACCTTCTCGCCGTCGATGGTGAGCGTGACGTTGTTCGTCACGGTGTCCTTCTCGCTGTACTTGACCAGATCGATGACGATCTTGTCGCAGTCCACCTTCCACGCCGGTACGTGGGCCGAGGCCGGGCCGGCCAGGCTCAGGGGCAGGAGGATTCCGGCCGCCGCCGTGGCGGCGAGCGCCGCCGCTCCGATCCCGAAGTGCCGCTGCTGTCGTGCCATTACCCTGTTCCCCTCCGAACGGTCCTGTGCAGCAGGCGTGTTGAGTGCTTCGCGGTGGCCCGCTACGGATGTCCGGGGGACTCTACCGGCACTCCCGCACCTCGCCACACCCCGCCGTACGACCGGATTTCGTCTGTCGGTCTCACCATGGATGTGCATGACCAGCCCACCACAGGCGCCACCTCGCACAACGCGGAATCGGCGAACCTGAACGGACTTCGTCACCCGTCTGAAAAAACGCGGCCCCAGGGAATCAGGTTCAATCACCGGGGCCACGACTTCGATCAGCCGATGAACAGCCAGGACCACCGACGGCCTTGACCGGAAGATCCGCTTTCACCCTCCCGGGCCCCGACTCGCGCCCCACGCCAAGATCACCTGTAAGGGCACCTACGATTGACCGCGTGCTGAACCCCTTCTCCCTGCTCGCCGACCGCTGGCAGCCGTCCGCCGCGATGGTCCGGCGCGCCGCGTTCGCCGCGCTGGTGATGAGCGTGGTGATCGTCGTCACCGGCGGCGCCGTCCGCCTCACCGCCTCCGGCCTCGGCTGCACCACCTGGCCCCGCTGCACCGACGAGAGCCTGACACCCACCGCCGAGATGGGCTTCCACGGCATCGTCGAGTTCACCAACCGGATGCTCACCTACGTGCTGAGCGCAGCGGTCGGCTGGGCGATCCTCGCCGCCCGCTGCCACCGCCCCTGGCGCCGCAGCATGACCAAGCTCGGCTGGGCGCAGTTCTGGCTGGTGATGAGCAACGCCGTGCTCGGCGGCATCACCGTGCTGACCGGCCTCAACCCGTACACCGTCGCGCTGCACATGATCGCCGCGATGGCCCTGGTCTGGGTCGCGCTGCTGATGTGGGAACGCTCCGAGGAGGGCGACGGCCCGGCGGAGCTCGCGGTGGCCCGCCCGATCCACCAGCTCTCGTACGTGCTCGTCACGGTCATCGGCCTGCTCGTCGCGGCGGGCACCCTGGTCACCGGCGCCGGCCACCACCCGGGCACGCCGAAGGACAACAAGATCGTCCCGCGCATCCCGATCGACTACGACCGCCTCGCGCAGTTCCACGCCGACCTCGCGTTCGTCTCGGTCGGCCTGGCGATCGCGGTGATCTTCGTCTTCGCCGCCGTGAAGGCCCCGCAGCCCGCCAAGGCCCGGGCCAAGGAACTGCTGGCGGTCCTGCTCCTCCAGGGCGTCCTCGGCTTCATCCAGTACTTCACGGACGCCCCCGAGCTGATGGTCGGCCTGCACATGCTGCTCGCCGCCCTGACCTGGATCGCCGCCCTGCGCATCCCCCTCGCGCTGCGCACGCGCGCGGACGACGCGCCGGCCGTGCCGCTGCCCGCCCAGGCCCCGCAGACCGCCGCGGCCTGACCCGCGCCGAGCGCCCGCACGCCGAACGGCCCGGTTCCCCCGATGAGGGGAACCGGGCCGTCGTCGTACGCGGGCCGGGCGGTCAGCCGCCGAGCTGGATGCCGGCCATCCGCCTCCACTCGTACGGGCCCGTCTTCACCTTGAGGGCCAGCTCGCCCTCGAAGTCGTCGTGCAGGGTCAGCCCGGCCAGCTCGGCGGCCCGGCGGCCGACCGCGTAGCTCGGGGCCACCTGGTCGCCCCAGGCGCCGTCCGCGCCGACCACGACGATCCGGGTGGCCACGGCGCCGACGTACTCGACGACCGCGTCGGCGCTGCCGCCGTGCTGCGCGGCGAAGCTGGTGAGGTTCTTGGCGATGCGCTTGGCACGGCGCTCGGTGCGGGCGTCCGGCGTGGCGGTGGCGGTCTCTGCGCTCATGTCCGGCATGCTACCCACCGGTAGCGGCGCTGGCGACGGGAGCGCCCTGTGCACCGGGCCACATACTGGAGACGTGACCTTCTCCGGATGGCCGGTCGAGGCGCTCGAATTCTACGAGCACCTGGAAGCCGACAACTCGAAGACCTTCTGGCAGGCCCACAAGGACCGCTACGACGAGGCCGTGCGCGCCCCCATGGAGGAGCTGCTGGCCGAGCTGGAACCGGAGTTCGGCCCGGGGAAGATCTTCCGCCCCAACCGCGACGTCCGCTTCAGCGCCGACAAGTCCCCGTACAAGACGCACATCGGGGCCCATCTGGAGGCCGGCGGCTACGTCCAGCTCTCCGCCGACGGCCTGGCCTGCGGCAACGGCATGTACCAGCTCGCCGCCGACCAGCTGGAGCGCTACCGCGCGGCCGTCGCCGAGGACGTCTCCGGGGCCGAACTGGAGCGCGTGATCGCCCGGGTGGAGAAGGACGGCCCGAAGGTCTTCGGCCGTGACAGCCTGAAGTCCGCCCCGCGCGGCTACCCCAAGGACCATCCCAGGATCGAGCTGCTGCGCCACAAGGGCCTCGTGGCCTGGCAGGAGTGGCCGCCTGCGAAGTGGCTTGGCACGCGCGCCGCGCTGACCCGCATCGCCGCCTTCCTGCGGGCCTCCCAGCCGCTCAGGGACTGGCTGGACGGCCACGTCGGCCCGTCCGAGCTGCCGGCGCGATAGGAAACGGGAAGAGCCCCGGTCCACCAGGACCGGGGCTCTTCCTCCGCGCGGGAGCGGCTACTTCACGAACGGGTCGATCGCGCAGACCACGAACAGCAGCGACAGGTAGGTGATCGACCAGTGGAACAGCCGCATCTCCTTCAGCTTCGCGCCGACGACCCCGGCCTTGGCCCGCGCGTACAGCGCGTGCGCCTCGCGCAGCCAGGCCGCGCCGAGCACCACGGCGGCGACCGGGTACAGCCAGCTCATGTGCCCCAGCGGCCACAGCGCCAGCGAGACGGCCACCATGACCCAGGAGTAGACGACGACCTGCTTGCCGACCGCCACGTTGCCCTTGATCACCGGCAGCATCGGGACGCCGGCGCGCAGGTAGTCGTCGCGCACCTTCATCGACAGCACCCAGGTGTGCGGCGGCGTCCAGAAGAACACCACCAGGAAGAGGATGACCGCCGCCCAGGAAACGGAGTTGGTGACCGAGGCCCAGCCGACCAACACCGGCATGCAGCCCGCGATGCCGCCCCACACGATGTTCTGCGAGGTGCGCCGCTTGAGGCCCAGCGTGTAGACGAAGACGTAGAACAGCAGGGCGCCGAGCGCGAGCCCGGAGGACAGCCAGTTGACGCCGAAGCCGAGCAGCAGCGTCGAGACGACCGCGAGCACGATGCCGAACACCAGCGCCTCGCGCGGCGACACCATGCCGGTGACGATCGGCCGGCGCTCGGTGCGCGACATCACCGCGTCGATGTCGCGGTCGATGTACATGTTGAGGGCGTTGGCGCCGCCCGCCGAGAGGTAGCCGCCGACCACGACCTTCAGCACCAGCAGCATGTTCGGCACGCCCTGCTGGGCCAGGAACATCACCGGCACCGTGCTCATCAGCAGCAGTTCGATGATCCGCGGCTTGGTCAGTGCGACGAACGCGCCGACACGGGCCCCGATGGGCCGGTGCGCAGGAGTCGCCCCGGTGACCCCGGCGGGACGGGTTTCGACGGCGGTCACTAACACCCCAACTGAAGATGAATCTTCGCAGGCGTCGAAGGAAACGAAGGTCCCGAATCGTCCGCTCTGCGCGTACCACGCCACCTTAGACGCTCCATATCTCCCCACCGGCTCCGGGGTCCCCCGGCGGGGCGGAACGCACACCCCTGGGTGAACCCACGAACCGGGACCGGTCGGCCTCGCCTCCCCCGTCCTGCTCATGGGAGGGGCAGGCCACGTCAAAACAGGAGAGCCTGGGACAAAACGCCCCAGAGCGGCATCGTGGGAATCGCCATACCCGAATTCCGGTTGTCCCAGCACGGAGGGTGAGCCCCGGGCCGAGCGGTAGGCTCGCACACAGAAGCGGGATCTACCCTCCGTGACCGGCACCAGCAGCGTCGGGACCACAGCGCCGTGGCCGACCGGGTCCCCTTCACGGGGTCACTCTTCACAACGGAAGGAGCCCTGAGACAGGGTGAGCACGACGCCGACGAACGCATTCGAGTGGTCCGATCTGGATGAGCGCACGGTTGACACGGCCCGGGTCCTGGCCATGGACGCCGTCCAGAAGGTCGGCAACGGACACCCCGGGACAGCCATGGCGCTGGCCCCGGCGGCGTACCTGATCTTCCAGCGTTTCCTGCGGCACGACCCCACCGACCCCTCCTGGGTGGGCCGCGACCGATTCGTCCTCTCCCCCGGGCACACCAGCCTGACCCTCTACACCCAGCTCTACCTCTCGGGCTACGGCCTGGAGCTGGACGACCTCAAGGCCTTCCGCGTCGCGGGCAGCCGCACCCCCGGCCACCCCGAGCACGGCCACACCGCCGGCGTCGAGACCACGACCGGTCCGCTCGGCCAGGGCATCGCCAACGCGGTCGGCATGGCGATGGCCGCCCGCTACGAGCGCGGCCTCTTCGACCCGGACGCCCCGGCCGGCGAGTCCCCGTTCGACCACACGATCTGGGCCATCGTCTCCGACGGCGACCTGGAGGAGGGCATCTCCGCCGAGGCCTCCTCGCTGGCCGGCCACCAGCAGCTGGGCAACCTCGTCGCCCTGTACGACGACAACCACATCTCGATCGAGGGCGACACCGAGACGGCCTTCTCGGAGGACGTGCTCAAGCGCTACGAGGCGTACGGCTGGCACGTCCAGCGGGTCGCCCCGAAGGCGAACGGCGACATCGACGTCGCCGCCCTCGCCGAGGCGCTCGCCGCCGCCAAGGCCGAGACCGCCCGCCCGTCGATGATCGCTATGCGCACGATCATCGCCTGGCCGGCCCCGGACGCCCAGAACACCGCCAAGGCCCACGGCTCCGCCCTCGGCGCCGCCGAGATCGCCGCCACCAAGAAGGTCCTGGGCTTCGACCCGGAGAAGACCTTCGAGGTCTCCGACAAGGTCATCGAGCACGCCCGCCTGGTGATCAAGCGCGGCAAGGCCGCCCGCGACGAGTGGCAGGGCTCCTTCGACGCCTGGCGCGCCGCCAACCCGCACCGGGCCGGCGAGTTCGACCGCATCCAGGCCGGCGAGCTGCCCGAGGGGTGGAAGAAGACCGTCCCGACCTTCCCCGCCGGCAAGGACGTCGCCACCCGCAAGGCCTCCGGGGAGACCCTCAAGGCGATCGGCGCGGTGATCCCGGAGCTGTGGGGCGGCTCGGCCGACCTCGCGGAGTCCAACCTCACCACCATCGACGAGGAGAGCTCCTTCCTCCCCGAGGGCAACCCGCTGAAGTCGGCGAGCCCGTACGGCCGGACGATCCACTTCGGCATCCGCGAGCACGCCATGGGCTCGACCATGAACGGCATCGCCCTGCACGGCAAGACCCGCGTGTACGGCGGCACCTTCCTGGTCTTCGCGGACTACATGCGCCCGGCCGTCCGCCTGGCCGCGCTCATGAAGCTGCCGGTCACCTACGTCTGGACGCACGACTCCATCGGCCTCGGCGAGGACGGCCCGACCCACCAGCCGGTCGAGCACCTGGCCTCGCTGCGCGCCATCCCGGGCCTGTCCATGGTCCGCCCGGCCGACGCCAACGAGACCGCCGTCGCCTGGCGCACCGTCATCGAGCGGCAGACCAGCAACCCCGGCCCGGTCGGCCTGGCGCTCACCCGCCAGAACGTCCCGACCTTCGACCGCGAGGTCTTCGGCTCCGCCGAGGGCACCGCGAAGGGCGGCTACGTCCTGGCCGAGGCCGGCAACGGCGACCCGCAGGTGATCCTGCTCGGCACCGGCTCCGAGGTCCAGCTGGCCGTCAAGGCCCGCGAGGTCCTGGAGGCCGAGGGCATCGCCACCCGCGTCGTCTCGCTGCCGTCCTTCGAGTGGTTCCAGGAGCAGGACCAGGCCTACCGCGACAGCGTGCTGCCGCCGTCGGTCAAGGCCCGCGTCTCGGTCGAGGCCGGCATCGCCCAGGGCTGGCGCGAGCTGGTCGGCGACCACGGCCGGATCGTCTCGCTGGAGCACTTCGGCGCCTCCGCGGACTACCAGGTGCTGTTCGAGGAGTTCGGCCTGACCGCCGAGCGCGTGGTGGCCGAGGCCCACAACGCCCTGCGCTCCCTCGAAGCCGTCAACCGCTAGCCCCTCGGGCCGCGTACCCGCCCGCACGCGGGTACGCGGCCCCTCTGACGACCCCACGAAGACAGAAGAAGAAGGACTGAGCACCATGACCGACGCACTCAAGCGCCTCAGCGACGAAGGCGTGGCGATCTGGCTGGACGACCTCAGCCGCAAGCGGCTGAACTCCGGCAACCTGGCCGAGCTGGTGCAGAACAAGCACGTGGTGGGCGTCACCACCAACCCGACCATCTTCCAGAAGGCCATCGCCGGCAGTGGCGACAGCTCCTACGACGGCCAGCTGCGCGACCTCGCCGTCCGCAAGGTCACCACCGACGAGGCGATCCGCATGATCACCACCTCGGACGTGCGCGACGCCGCCGACGTGCTGCGCCCGGTCTACGACGCCTCCAACGGCCGCGACGGCCGCGTCTCCATCGAGGTCGACCCGCGCCTGGCGCACGAGACCGCCGCCACCGTCGCCGAGGCCAAGCAGCTGTGGTGGCTGGTCGACCGCCCGAACGTCTTCATCAAGATCCCCGCCACCAAGGCCGGCCTGCCCGCCATCGCGGAGGTCATCGGCAAGGGCATCAGCGTCAACGTCACGCTGATCTTCTCGCTGGACCGCTACAAGGCCGTCATGGACGCCTACCTGACCGGCCTGGAGGCCGCCAAGGCCAAGGGCCTGGACCTCTCCCAGATCGAGTCCGTCGCCTCCTTCTTCGTGTCCCGCGTGGACACCGAGATCGACAAGCGTCTGGACAAGATCGGCGGCGACGCCCGGAACCTGCGCTCCAAGGCCGCCCTGGCCAACGCCCGCCTCGCCTACCAGGCGTACGAGGACGTCTTCGGCAGCGTCGACGGCAAGACCGCCGGCAGCGCCCGCTGGAAGGCCCTGGAGGCCGCCGGCGCCAAGCCGCAGCGCCCGCTCTGGGCCTCCACCGGCGTCAAGGACCCGGCCCTGCCGGACACCCTGTACGTCACCGAGCTGGTGGCCCCCGGCACCGTCAACACGATGCCCGAGGCCACCCTGGACGCCACCGCCGACCACGGCGTGGTGACCGGCAACACCATCGTCCCCAACTACGCCGACGCCAAGGCCCTCCTGGACGCCATCGCGGCCGCCGGCGTGGACTACGACGACGTGGTCCAGGTGCTGGAGGACGAGGGCGTCGAGAAGTTCGAGCAGTCCTGGACCGAGCTGCTCGACACCGTCACCGCCTCGCTCGCGTCCTTCGCCGACGAGAAGTGACCCCTGCTCACAGCCAGCGCACGAAAGCGGAGCCCATCAAGTGAGCACTGATTTCCCCGAGTTGACACCGGTGTCGGACGCGGACGATCTCCCGCCCACCCCCGTCAATCCGCTTCGTGACCCCGCAGACCGACGGCTCCCGCGCATCGCGGGGCCGTCGGGCCTGGTCATCTTCGGGGTCACCGGCGACCTGTCCCGCAAGAAGCTGATGCCGGCGATCTACGACCTCGCCAACCGCGGACTGCTGCCGCCGGGCTTCTCGCTCGTCGGCTTCGCCCGCCGCGAGTGGGAGGACGAGGACTTCGCCAAGGAGGTCCACGACGCCGTCAAGGACCACGCCCGGACCCCGTTCCGGGAGGAGGTCTGGCAGCAGCTCGCCAAGGGCATGCGCTTCGTCCAGGGCACCTTCGACGACGACGACGCCTTCGACAAGCTCCGCCAGACCATCGAGGAGCTCGACAAGGCCCAGGGCACCGGCGGCAACTTCGCCTTCTACCTGTCCGTCCCGCCGAAGTTCTTCCCGACCGTCGTCCAGCAGCTCAAGAAGCACGGCCTGGCCGACCCGCCGCAGGGCTCCTGGCGCCGCGCCGTCATCGAGAAGCCGTTCGGCCACGACCTGGAGAGCGCGCAGGAGCTCAACAAGGTCGTCCACGAGGTCTTCCCGCGCGACGAGGTCTTCCGGATCGACCACTACCTGGGCAAGGAGACGGTCCAGAACATCCTGGCGCTGCGCTTCGCCAACCAGATGTTCGAGCCGATCTGGAACCGGTCCTACGTCGACCACGTGCAGATCACGATGGCCGAGGACATCGGCATCGGCGGCCGCGCCGGCTACTACGACGGCATCGGCTCCGCCCGCGACGTCATCCAGAACCACCTGCTCCAGCTGATGGCGCTCACCGCCATCGAGGAGCCCGCCTCCTTCCACCCGAAGGCGCTGGTCGCCGAGAAGCTGAAGGTGCTCAGCGCCGTCAAGCTCCCGGCCGACCTCGGCCGGCACACCGTGCGCGGCCAGTACGCGGCCGGCTGGCAGGGCGGCGAGGAGGTCGTCGGGTACCTCGACGAGGACGGCATCGACCCGGACTCCAAGACCGACACCTACGCGGCCATCAAGCTGGAGATCAACAACCGCCGCTGGGCGGGCGTCCCGTTCTACCTGCGCACCGGCAAGCGCCTGGGCCGCCGCGTCACCGAGATCGCGGTCGTCTTCCAGCGCGCCCCGTACCTGCCGTTCGACTCCTACGCGACCGAGGAGCTCGGGCAGAACGCCCTGGTCATCCGGGTCCAGCCGGACGAGGGCGTGACGGTGCGGTTCGGCTCCAAGGTGCCCGGCACCTCCTTCGAGGTCCGCGACGTCACGATGGACTTCGCCTACGGCGAGTCCTTCACGGAGTCCAGCCCCGAGGCCTACGAGCGGCTCATCCTCGACGTGCTGCTCGGCGACGCCAACCTGTTCCCGCGCCACCAGGAGGTCGAGCTCTCCTGGCAGATCCTCGACCCGATCGAGAAGTACTGGGACACCCACGGCAAGCCGGCCCAGTACGCGGCGGGGACCTGGGGCCCCGTCGAGGCGGACGAGATGCTCGCACGAGACGGCAGGAGCTGGCGCCGGCCATGAAGATCGACCTCACCAACACGACCTCGAGCAAGATCAACGCCGCGCTCATGGAGGCGCGCCGCGCCGGTGGCAGCACGGCCGCCGGCATGGTGCTCACCCTGGTGATCGTGACCGACGAGGGCAGCGCCTACGACGCCCTCAAGGCCGCCAACGACGCCTCCCGCGAGCACCCCTCGCGCACCCTCGCGGTGATCAAGCGCGCCGGGCGCTCGCCCCGGGCCCGCGCCGAGACGCGCCTGGACGCCGAGATCCTGGTCGGCTCGGACGCCGGCTCCGGCGAAACGGTCGTCCTGCGCATGCACGGCGAACTCGCCGCGCACGCCCAGTCCGTCGTGCTGCCGCTGCTGCTGCCGGACGCCCCGGTCGTCGTCTGGTGGCCGGAGAACGCGCCGCTCCACCCCGCGCAGGACCCGCTCGGCTCGATCGCCCAGCGCCGGATCACCGACGCGGTCACCGCCGAGTCCCCGGTCGGCCAGCTCGCCCAGCGGGCCCAGAGCTACACCCCGGGCGACACCGACCTCGCCTGGACCCGGATCACCGGCTGGCGCTCGATGCTCGCCGCGGCGCTCGACCAGCGCCCGTCGCACATCGTCTCCGCCGTGGTCGAGGGCGAGTCGTACAACCCCAGCGTCGAGCTGCTCGGCCTGTGGCTGCACAACCGCCTGCACGTCCCGGTCGAGCGCGTCGTCACCGGCGGCCCCGGCATCACCGCGGTGCACCTGCGCACCAAGGACGGGGACATCACCCTGGACCGCCCGGACGGCCTGATGGGCACCCTGTCGATGCCCGGCTCGCCGGACCGCCAGGTGGCGCTCAAGCGGCGCGAGACCGCGGAGCTGATCGCCGAGGAGCTGCGCCGGCTCGACCCGGACGACATCTACTCGACGGCCGTGCGCACGCCCGTGGACCGCCTCCGCGAGCCCTCCAACGCCGAGACGGCGGCCGCCGAGCGGGTCGCCCAGGCGGTCTCCGAGGTGCCGGTGGCCAATCCCGACCGGGTGACGGCCGGCGCCGCGGAGAAGAAGCCCGCGGCGAAGAAGGCCGCCCGGAAGGGCACGGAGAAGGCCGACGAGAAGGCCGCCGGGGGCAGCGCATGACCAACGCCACCCCGCAGCTCGTCGTCCACCGCGACAAGGAGCTGATGGCCCAGGCGGCCGCGGCCCGGCTCATCACCCGGATCGTGGACGCCCAGGCCGCCCGCGGCACCGCCTCGGTGGTGCTCACCGGCGGCCGCAACGGCAACGCCCTGCTGGCCGCGATCGCCGCCTCCCCGGCGCGCGACGCGGTCGACTGGGCGCGGCTGGACCTCTGGTGGGGCGACGAGCGCTTCGTGCCCGCCGCGGACCCGGACCGCAACGCCGTCCAGGCCCGCGCCGAGCTGCTCGACGCCGTCCCGCTCGACCCGGCGCGGGTGCACGAGAT
Source organism: Streptomyces sp. SP17BM10 (assembly GCF_036322405.1). NCBI lineage: Bacteria > Bacillati > Actinomycetota > Actinomycetes > Kitasatosporales > Streptomycetaceae > Streptomyces > Streptomyces sp. SP17BM10. The sequence goes on from NZ_JAQYXB010000595.1 coordinate 59,004, forward strand.
GCCCGCCTCGGACGGCGTGGACGGCTCGGACGTCGAGGCCGCCGCCGCCCGCTACGCGCAGGAGCTGGCGAAGGCGGCCGGCCCGGGCGACCGGAGCGGCGTGCCGGCCTTCGACGTGCTGCTGCTGGGCGTCGGCCCGGACACCCACGTCGCGTCGCTGTTCCCGGAGCACCCGGGCGTGCGGGAGACCGAGCTGACGGTGGTCGGCGTGCGCGGGGCCCCCAAGCCCCCGCCGACCCGGATCTCGCTCACCCTCCCGGCGATCCGGGCTGCCCGCGAGGTCTGGCTGCTGGCCGCCGGCGAGGACAAGGCGGGCGCGGTCGCGCTGGCCCTGTCCGGCCCGGGCGAGATCCAGGCGCCCGCCTCCGGCGCGTACGGCCGCGGCCGTACGCTGTGGCTGCTGGACCGGGCCGCCGCCGAGCGGATCCCGCCGCAGCTGTACCCGCCGGCCTCCGCCTAGGGACGACGCCTCAAGGGGCTCAACGCCGAAGGGCGCCACCGTCGTTGACGGTGGCGCCCTTCGGGTCTTGCGGCTCAGATCTCGCCGCGCAGCTTGGCCAGCGCCTCGGCGAGGATCGCCTCGCCGTCGGCGTCGGTGCGCCGCTCGCGGACGTAGGCGAGGTGGGTCTTGTACGGCTCGTTGCGCGAGGGGGCGGGCGGGTTGTGCTCGTCCTGGCCGGCCGGGAAGCCACAGCGCGGGCAGTCCCAGGTGTCCGGGATGACGGCTTCGGCGGCGAAGCTGGGACGGGTCTCATGCTTGTTGGCACACCAGAAGGAGATCCGGTTGCGCGGGGCGGACTCGCCGCGCTCCGCCTCACCCATCGGGCCCGCTCCGACCCTGCTGCCACGGATGGCGTTGCCACTTGCCACGGTCTGACTCCCTGCGTGCTGGTACGCCGACCCGCCGCGGTGCGCGTCGGTGGCGAAAGTCGTCCTAGTGTAAGCAGGAGTTAAGGGTGCACCACCATCGCCTCCGCCCCCCGACCGTCCCAGGATAGGCGCTCGGGCGACGGGGCGTCAGGCTTGTGCGGGCTCCGTTACCAGCAGAGGTCTTCGACCGGTCCTAGCCCTTGTACTTGAGCAGCAGGCCCAGCACGATGATGCAGGCGAACCAGCCCAGGCCGACCACGATCGTGATGCGGTCGAGGTTGCGCTCGGCCACCGCGGAGCCGCCGCCGGTGGACATCGCGCCACCGCCGAACATGTCGGACAGACCGCCGCCCTTCCCCTTGTGCAGCAGCACGAGAAGGATCATCAGCAGGCTGAAGATGATCAGGGCAATCGAGAACCCGAGAACCACGACGGGACCAACTCTCTCGTATCTTCGGCGAAGGGGCCGGGCCGCTTCCGGCGGTCCGGCCCCAAAGCCTACGTTGCTGCGGCGGCGTTAGCCTACTGCCTGGTCACGGTAACGCACGATCTTGGCGAACTCCGCAGCGTCCAGCGAGGCACCGCCGATCAGGCCGCCGTCGATGTCGGGCTTGGCCATCAGGCCGGCCGCGCTCGACGACTTGACCGAACCGCCGTACAGCACACGGACCTTGTCGGCCAGCGCGCCGTCGTACAGCTCGGCGATCCGCTGGCGGATGGCGGCGCAGACCTCCTGCGCGTCCTCCGGGGTGGCCACCTCGCCGGTGCCGATCGCCCAGACCGGCTCGTAGGCGATCACGACGGTCTCGGCCTGCTCGGCCGGGACGTCCTTGAGGCCACCGTCCAGCTGGGCGAGCGTGTGCTCGACGTGGGTGCCGGCCTTGCGGACCTCCAGCGGCTCGCCGATGCACAGGATCGGGGTGATCCCGGCCCGGTAGGCGGCCTTGACCTTGGCGTTGACGATCTCGTCGGTCTCGGCGTGGTACTGGCGGCGCTCCGAGTGGCCGATCACCGCGTAGGTGCAGCGGAGCTTGGCCAGCATCGGGCCGGAGACCTCGCCGGTGTAGGCGCCGGAGTCGTGCTGCGAGATGTCCTGCGAACCGTACTTGATCTTCAGCTTGTCCGTCTCGACCAGCGTCTGCACCGAGCGCAGGTCGGTGAACGGGGTCAGGACGGCGACCTCGACGGCCGCGTAGTCCTTGTCGTTCAGGGTGAAGGCGAGCTTCTGGGTGTGCTGGATGGCCTCGAGGTGGTTGAGGTTCATCTTCCAGTTGCCCGCCATGAGCGGGAGACGTTCGGTCATTGCGTTCAGCCTTCCAGGGCGGTGAGACCCGGGAGCTGCTTGCCCTCCAGGTACTCCAGGCTCGCGCCACCGCCGGTCGAGATGTGTCCAAAGGCGTTCTCGTCGAAGCCCAGGATGCGGACGGCTGCGGCGGAGTCGCCGCCGCCGACCACGGTGAAGCCGGGGCTGTCGAGCAGCGCCTGCGCGACGGCCTTGGTGCCGTTGGCGTAGTCGGGGTGCTCGAAGACGCCCATCGGGCCGTTCCAGAACACCGTCCCGGCGTCGGCCAGCTTCTCCGCGTACAGCTCGCGGGTCTTCGGGCCGATGTCCAGGCCCTCCTTGTCGGCCGGGATGGCGTCCGAGGCGACGAGGTCGAAGGTGGCCGGGGTCTTGCCCTTGAGGTCCGGGAAGTCGGCCGACACCAGGACGTCGACCGGCAGGACGAACTCGACGCCCCGCTTCTCGGCCTCGGCCAGGTAGTTCAGGCAGACCTGGATCTGGTCCTCCTGCAGCAGCGAGATGCCGACCTCGTGGCCCTGGGCCTTGAGGAAGGTGTAGGCCATGCCGCCGCCGATCAGGATGCGGTCGGCCTTCTTCAGCAGGTTGTCGATCACGCCCAGCTTGTCGGACACCTTGGCGCCGCCGAGCACGACGACGTACGGCCGCGCGACCTCGTCGGTGAGCTTCTTCAGCACGCCGACCTCGGTGGCGATCAGGTCGCCGGCCGCGTGCGGCAGCAGGGCCGGGAGGTCGAACACCGAGGCGTGCTTGCGGTGCACCGCGCCGAAGCCGTCGCCGACGTACAGGTCGGCCAGGGCGGCCAGCCGCTCGGCGAAGGCCTTGCGCTCGGCGTCGTCCTTGCTGGTCTCGCCGGCGTTGAAGCGCAGGTTCTCCAGCAGCGCGACCTGGCCGTCGGCCAGGCCCGCGACGGCGGCCGCGGCGCCCTCGCCCACCGTGTCGGTGGCGAAGGCGACGTCCTTGCCGAGGATCTCGCCGAGGCGCACGGCCACCGGAGCGAGGGAGAACTTCGGGTCCGGCTCACCCTTCGGGCGGCCGAGGTGGGAGGCGACGACGACCTTCGCGCCGCGCTCCAGGAGCTTGGCGATGGTCGGCGCGACCGCGCGGATGCGGCCGTCGTCGGTGATCGTGGCGCCGTCCAGCGGCACGTTCAGGTCGGCGCGGACGAAGACGCGCTTGCCGGCGACGTCGAGGTCTTCGATGGTCTTCACGGGTTCTTCGGTCTCCTGGGGAGATGGTGGATGCGCAGAGGGGCGGCACGGCGCAGGGGCCGCCCAGAAGGTTCTTGTACGCAGAACGAGGGCCCGGTCGGCATCCTGCGCCGTCCGGGCCCTCGCCCTCACATCACGTCAGCTCCCACTGCGTCAGAGCCGGCCACCGACGAGGGTGACCAGGTCGACGACGCGGTTCGAGTAGCCCCACTCGTTGTCGTACCAGCCGAGCACCTTGACCTGGTTGCCCTGGACCATGGTGAGCTGCGAGTCGAAGATGCAGGAGGCCGGGTCGTTGACGATGTCCGAGGAGACGATCGGGTCCTCGGTGTAGGCCAGGATGCCCTTGAGCGGGCCCTCCTGCGCGGCCTTCTGGAAGGCGGCGTTGACCTCGTCCTTGGTCACCTCGCGCTCCAGCGTGACGACCAGGTCGGTGATGGAGCCGGTCGGGACCGGGACGCGCAGCGAGGTGCCGTCCAGCTTGCCCTTGAGCTCCGGCAGGACCAGGGCGGTCGCCTTGGCGGCACCCGTCGAGGTCGGGATGATGTTCTGCGAGGCCGCACGAGCACGGCGCAGGTCCTTGTGCGGGAAGTCCAGGGTCACCTGGTCGTTGGTGAACGCGTGGACGGTGGTCATCAGACCCTTGACGATGCCGAAGCTCTCGTTCAGCACCTTGGCCATCGGCGCCACGCAGTTGGTGGTGCACGAGGCGTTGGAGATGACGTGGTGGTTGGCGGCGTCGTACTTCTCGTCGTTGACACCCAGGACGATGGTGACGTCCTCGTCGGTGGCGGGCGCCGAGATGATGACCTTCTTCGCGCCGGCGGTGAGGTGCTTCTTCGCGGCCTCGGCCTTGGTGAAGATGCCGGTGGACTCGACGACGATGTCGGCGCCCAGGGCGGCCCACGGCAGGTTCGCCGGGTCGCGCTCGGCCGTCACCTTGAAGGTGTGGCCGTCGACGGTGATGCTGTCCTCGGTGTGCGAGACCTCGCCCGGGAAGGTGCCCAGGGTGGTGTCGTACTTGAGCAGGTGAGCCAGGGTCTTCGTGTCAGTCAGGTCGTTGACACCGACGATCTCGATGTCCGCGCCCTGGGCCTTGACCGCGCGGAAGAAGTTGCGGCCGATGCGGCCGAATCCGTTGATGCCTACCCGGATCGTCACGAACCGATCTCCTCGTTAGGTACGCCGGAGCTAAGCCGACGGGGGTGAGATTTGGGAAGTCCCCGACCGCCTATGACCCTACCCCTCCGGGGCCTGGGAGGGCACATCGCACCGATTCGCGAGACTTGGCGTGGCGCGGCCCAAACCCCATTTCAGGCCTTCCGTCCTTGGCCCTGCGGGCAGTTGGCCCCGGTCAAGTGGTCTCTACCAATTTGCCAAGCCGGGATCGGACCGCACCGGCGCGCGAAGGCGTCCGGACACGACGGCGGCCGGTGCCCGGAATCCGGACACCGGCCGCGAATCGGTCACGAACCGTGGTCGTCAGGTCGTCAGTTGAGCGCCATCTCGTCGGTGAGGTTCGCCTCGGTGCTCGGCAGGCCGAGTTCACAGGCCCGCTTGTCGGCCATCGCCAGCAGGCGGCGGATCCGGCCGGCCACCGCGTCCTTGGTCAGCGGCGGGTCGGCGAGTGCGCCGAGCTCCTCCAGCGAGGCCTGCTTGTGCTGCATCCGCAGCTGGCCGGCCGCGGCCAGGTGCTCGGGCACCTCGTCGCCGAGGATCTCCAGCGCGCGGGCCACCCGGGCGCCGGCCGCGACCGCGGCGCGGGCCGAGCGGCGCAGGTTGGCGTCGTCGAAGTTGGCGAGGCGGTTGGCGGTGGCCCGGACCTCGCGGCGCATCCGGCGCTCCTCCCAGGCGAGCACCGACTCGTGCGCGCCCAGGCGCGTCAGCAGCGCGCCGATCGCGTCACCGTCCCGGATGACGACCCGGTCCACCCCGCGCACCTCGCGGGCCTTGGCGGGGATGCCGAGCCGGCGGGCGGCGCCGACGAGGGCGAGGGCCGCCTCGGAACCGGGGCAGGTGATCTCCAGCGACGACGAGCGGCCGGGCTCGGTGAGGGAGCCGTGCGCGAGGAAGGCCCCGCGCCAGGCCGCCTCGGCGTCGCAGGTGGCCCCGGAGACGACCGCCGGGGGCAGGCCCCGGATCGGGCGCCCGCGGCCGTCGACGAGGCCGGTCTGGCGAGCGAGCAGTTCGCCGTCCTTGACCACGCGCACGACGAAGCGGCTGCCGCGGCGCAGCCCGCCGGGGGCCATCACGACGAGGTCGGAGGAGTGCCCGAAGATCTCCAGCAGGTCCTTGCGCAGGCGCCGCGCGGCCGCCCCCGTGTCGAGCTCGGCCTCGATCACGATCCGGCCGCTCACGATGTGCAGCCCGCCTGCGAACCGCAGGATCGCCGACACCTCCGCCTTGCGGCAGCAGGCCCGGGTGACCGGGAGCCGGCTGATCTCGTCCTTCACCGCTGGAGTCATCGCCATGGCCCGATCCTTCCATGTGTCCGGAAAATCCGGTCGTACGCTGCCGCCAACAGCTCCGGGTCGTGTCGCGGGGTGCCGTCGGTGCGGGCCACCCGGCCGAGCACCAGGGCCGCGCCCATCCGCTCGGCGGCCTTCTCCAGACCGTCCAGGTCGGCCTGGCCGAAGGCGCCGCCGGTGACGGCCCGCTCGTCCACCAGGATCGCATCCACGGCGAGCCCCGGGGCGTGGTCGGCGATGACCTCCAGGTGGCGCTGCGGCGTGAAGCCCTCGGTCTCGCCGGGCTGGGGGGCCAGGTTCAGGGTGAGCAGGCGGCGGGCGCGGGTCTCGACCAGGGCCTTGGCGAGGTCGGGCACCAGCAGGTGCGGCAGGACGCTGGTGAACCAGGATCCCGGCCCGAGCACCACCCAGTCCGCCTCGCGCACGGCGGCGACGGCCTCCGGGACGGCCGGCGGCTCCTCCGGCACCAGCCGGATCGACTGCACGGTGCCCGGCGTGACGGCGACGCTGGCCTGGCCGCGGACGGCCGTGACCGCGCCGGGGTGCTCCGGGTCGTGGCCGCGGACGGTGGCCTCGATGTCCAGCGGCACCGCCGACATCGGCAGCACCCGGCCCTGGACGTTCAGCAGCCGGCCGACCCAGTCCAGCGCGGCGACCGGGTCGCCGAGCTTCTCCCACAGCGCGACGATCAGCAGGTTGCCCACGGCGTGCCCGCCGAGGTCCCCGCTGCCGGTGAAGCGCTGCTGGATCACCTCGGACCAGGTGCGGCCCCAGTCGTCGTCCCCGCACAGCGCCGCCAGGGCCTTGCGCAGGTCGCCCGGGGGCAGCACGCCGAGTTCGGCGCGCAGCCGCCCGCTGGAGCCGCCGTCGTCGGCGACGGTGACCACGGCGGTCAGATCACTGGTGAGCCGGCGCAGGGCCGACAGCGACGCGGACAGGCCCTGGCCGCCGCCGAGGGCGGTGATCCGGGGGGCCGGGTTGGCCCGGGCGGGGCTGCTGCGCGGCTTGCTGGGGGCCGGGGTCCTCGCGGGGACCCCGCTCCGGTCGCCGTTCTTGTGGTGCGGCTGCCGTCCGGGCACGTATCCCGTCACACCCACCTCGCGTTCCTCGTCGCCCGCGGCCGCCCGGCCGGCGGCCCGGCGAGGAGGCGGCGGTTACTCCCGTCCCATGTCTCGGTGGACCAGCACCGTTTCGACGCCGTCGGCGATGAGGCGCTTGGTCAGGCGCTCGGACATCGCGACGCTGCGGTGCTTGCCACCGGTGCAGCCTACGGCAAGCGTCATGTAGCGCTTCCCCTCCCTGCGGTACCCCTCCGTGACGATGCGCAGCAGCTCGGCGTAGCCGTCGAGGAACTCGTTGGCGCCGGGCTGCTGGAACACGTAGTCGGCGACGTCGGAGTCGGTGCCGGTGCGGGCCCGCAGCTCGGGCACCCAGTGCGGGTTGGGCAGGAAGCGGCAGTCCACCACGAGGTCGGCGTCGACCGGCAGGCCGTACTTGAAGCCGAAGGACATCACGGTGGCGCGCAGCTCGGGCTCGTCGTGGTCGGCGAACTGGGCGTCGAGCTTGGCGCGCAGCTGGTGCACGTTGAGGTTGGAGGTGTCGATCACCAGGTCGGCCTCGCCGCGCAGGTCGCGCAGCAGGTCGCGCTCCAGGGCGATGCCGTCGACGATCCGGCCGTCGGCCTGGAGGGGGTGCGGGCGGCGCACGCTCTCGAAGCGGCGGACCAGCGCCTCGTCGGAGGAGTCCAGGAAGACGACCTGGAGCCGGACGCCGCGCTTCTCCAACTCGTCGAGCGAGGTGAGCAGGTCGTCGAAGAACTGGCGGCCGCGGACGTCCACGACGGCGCCGATCCTGGCCACGTTGCCCTGGGAGCGGGCCCCGAGGTCGACCATGGTCGGGATGAGGGCCGGCGGCAGGTTGTCCACCACGAACCAGCCGAGGTCCTCCAGGCACTTGGCCGCGGTGGAGCGGCCGGCTCCGGACATGCCGGAGATGATCACCAGCTCCGGGACGTTCTCGGCCACGTCTGACACGGTCACTTCGGTTCCCCGCTCTCGGTCTTTCTGCTGGGGAGCACGCGCATGGCGCGGCCGTACGGCGCCGGTCCGCCCGGGCGGTCGGCGGCCGGGCGCGCCGGCTGACGGGCGGCGTCGGCCGTCATGGCGTCTCCTGGGATGGTGCGGTCGTGGGTGCTGCGGCCACCGGCGCGGTGGCCCGGTCGGTCCCGTCCTCGATGATCTCGCCGGTCGCGGTGTTGACCGCGGGTGCGGCGGGTGTACGGGAGGACAACGCCGCCGCAACAGTCTCCGCCGTGCGGCGTCCGATGCCGGGTACGGCGCAGAGTTCGTCGACGGTGGCGGCCCGGAGCCTCTTCAGCGAGCCGAAGTGCTTGAGCAGCGCCTGGCGGCGAGTCTCGCCGAGGCCCGGGACGGAGTCCAGTTCCCCGGCGGTGAGTCGCTTGGAACGCTTGCTGCGCTGGTAGCCGATCGCGAAGCGGTGGGCCTCGTCGCGCACGCGCTGGAGCAGGTAGAGGCCCTCGCTGCTGCGCGGCAGGACGACGGGGTCGTCCTCGCCCGGCAGCCAGACCTCCTCCAGGCGCTTGGCGAGGCCGCACAGGGCGACGTCGTCGATGCCGAGTTCGTCCAGGGCCCGCTTGGCGGCGGCGACCTGGGGGCGGCCGCCGTCGACGACGAGCAGCTGCGGCGGGTACGCGAAGCGGCGCGGTCGGCCGTCGTCGTTGCGCAGCCCGTCGTCGCTGTGCAGGCCGTCGTCGCTGTGCAGGCCGTCGTCGCCGTGCAGGCCGTCCTCGGTCGCGGCGCCCGGGTCGTCCTCCTCGGGGACGGCCCACTCGCCGGTCTGCTCGCGCTCCTGGAGGTAGCGGCGGAAGCGGCGGCCGATCACCTCGTGCATCGAGCGGACGTCGTCCTGGCCGGCGAAGCCCTTGATCTGGAAGCGCCGGTACTCGCTCTTGCGGGCCAGGCCGTCCTCGAAGACGACCATCGACGCGACCACGTCCTCGCCCTGGAGGTGGGAGATGTCGAAGCACTCGATGCGCAGCGGGACGGAGTCCAGCTCCAGCGCGTCGGCGATCTCCTGGAGGGCGCGGCTGCGGGTGGTGAGGTCGGAGGCGCGCTTGGTCTTGTGCAGGGCCAGCGCCTGTTGGGCGTTGCGCTGCACGGTGGCCATCAGGTCCTTCTTGTCGCCGCGCTGCGGGACGCGCAGGTCGACCTGGGCTCCGCGCAGGCCGCTCAGCCACTCCCGGACCGGCCCGTCCGGCTCGGGCAGGGCCGGGACGAGCACCTCGCGCGGGACGCTCTCGCTGCCGCCGCCGTAGAGCTGCTGGAGGGCGTGCTCGACCAGGCCCGCGGTGTCGACGTCCTCGACCTTGTCGGTGACCCAGCCGCGCTGGCCGCGGACCCGGCCGCCGCGCACGTGGAAGATCTGGACGGCGGCCTCCAGTTCGTCCTCGGCGAGGGCCAGGAGGTCGGCGTCGGTGGCGTCGGCGAGCACGATGGCGTTCTTCTCCATCGCGCGCTTGAGGGCGCCGATGTCGTCCCGCAGGCGGGCCGCCTTCTCGTACTCCATCTCCGCGGCGGCCTCCTGCATCTGGTCCTCCAGGCGGCGCAGGTAGTTGCCGGTGCGCCCGGCCATGAAGTCGCAGAAGTCCTCGGCCAGCGCGCGGTGTTCGTCCGCGGTGACCTTGCCGACGCAGGGCGCGGCGCACTTGCCGATGTAACCGAGCAGACAGGGCCGGCCGACCTGCTGGGCGCGCTTGAACACGCCGTTGGAGCAGGTGCGCACGGGGAAGACGCGCAGCAGCAGGTCGACCGTCTCGCGGATCGCCCACGCGTGCCCGTACGGGCCGAAGTAGCGCACGCCCTTCTTGTGCGCGCCGCGCATCACCTGGACGCGCGGGTACTCCTCGTTGAGGGTGACCGCGAGCTCGGGATAGCTCTTGTCGTCGCGGTACTTGACGTTGAACCGCGGGTCGAACTCCTTGATCCAGGAGTACTCCAGCTGGAGCGCCTCGACCTCGGTGGCCACCACCGTCCACTCGACCGACGCGGCGGTGGTGACCATGGTCGCGGTGCGCGGGTGCAGCCCGGCGAGGTCCTGGAAGTAGGACGACAGGCGCGGGCGCAGGCTCTTGGCCTTGCCGACGTAGATGACCCGGCCGTGGGCGTCGCGGAACCTGTAGACGCCCGGTGAGGTCGGAATCGCGCCCGGGGCCGGGCGGTAGGTGCTCGGGTCAGCCATGGGTCCACCGTACCGAGTGGGGCCGGGGGTGCGGAGGGGTGATCCGTTCGGCGGACGCCGGCGCGGCGGGGGTCTGTTCGGCGGGGGTCAACTGCGTCAGCTCGGGGTCACCTTGAGGTTGCCGGCCTCGACCGTGACGGTGTAGGCGGGCAGCGGGGAGGGGGCCGGGCCGTCCGCCACGGCGCCGTCGGCGATGGCGAACTTGCTGCCGTGGCAGGGGCACTGGATCTGCTGGTTCTTCACCTGGTCGACGATGCAGCCCGCGTGGGTGCACTTGGCGCTGAACGCCTTGTACTGCCCGGCGGTCGGCTGGGTGACGACGATCTTCTGCTCGCGGAAGACCTTGCCGCCGCCCTCCGGCACCGCCGAGGCCGGGCCGAGGTCCACCGGGCCCTTGGGGGCGGCACCGGAACCGGACGAACCCGCGGACGAGCCGCAGCCGGTGAGCGCCACGGTGCCGCCGGCCGCCGCCAGGACGGCCGCGGCGCCGCACAGCAGGGTGCGGCGGGAGGTGGCGGGGGTGCTCTCGGGGGCCTCGGACATCGGTGCGCTCCTGCGGGTGGGTGCGGCGTGGGACCACGGAAGTCTATGCGGCGCGAACACGGCCGCTCCGGGTGGGAGCGGCCGTGCGCGCGTGCGTTACTTCTTCGCGGCGGCGGCGCGCTTGCGCGGCGCCCGCTTCGCCGGGGCGGCGACCGGGGCGTCCGCGAAGTCGCCCGGGAGGATGTCCCGGAGGAACTTGCCGGTGTGGCTCTCCGACACCGCGGCGATCTGCTCCGGGGTGCCCTCGGCGACCACCGTGCCACCGCCGGAGCCGCCCTCGGGGCCCATGTCGACGATCCAGTCGGCAGTCTTGATCACATCGAGGTTGTGCTCGATGACGATCACCGTGTTGCCCTTCTCGACCAGCCCGGTGAGCACCTTGATCAGCTTGCTGATGTCCTCGAAGTGCAGGCCGGTGGTGGGCTCGTCGAGCACGTAGACCGTCCGCCCGGTGGAGCGCTTCTGCAACTCCGAGGCGAGCTTGACGCGCTGCGCCTCGCCGCCGGAGAGCGTCGGCGCGGACTGGCCGAGCCGGACGTAGCCGAGGCCGACGTCGTTGAGCGTCCGGAGGTGGCGGGCGATCGCCGGGACGGCCTCGAAGAAGGCCAGCGCCTCCTCGATCGGCATGTCCAGCACCTCGGCGATGGACTTGCCCTTGTAGTGCACCTCCAGCGTCTCCCGGTTGTACCGGGCGCCGTGGCAGACCTCGCACGGCACGTAGACGTCCGGCAGGAAGTTCATCTCGATCTTGATGGTGCCGTCACCGGAGCAGTTCTCGCAGCGCCCGCCCTTGACGTTGAAGGAGAACCGGCCGGGCAGGTAGCCGCGGACCTTGGCCTCCTGCGTCTCCGCGAAGAGCCGGCGGACGTGGTCGAACACCCCGGTGTAGGTGGCCGGGTTGGAGCGCGGGGTGCGCCCGATCGGCGACTGGTCGACGTGCACCACCTTGTCCACCAGGTCGGTGCCGGTGATCCGGGTGTGCCGGCCCGGCACGCTGCGGGCGCCGTTCAGCTCCCGGGCGAGGTGGGTGTAGAGGATGTCGTTGACCAGCGTCGACTTGCCGGAGCCGGACACGCCGGTGATCGCGGTGAAGGTGCCGAGCGGGAAACCGACCGTGACGTCCTTGAGGTTGTGCTCGCGGGCGCCGTGGACGGTCAGCTGGCGCTTCCTGTCCCGCTCGCGGCGGGCCGCCGGGATCGGGATCGACCGCTTGCCGGACAGGTACTGGCCGGTCAGCGACTCCTTGTTGGCGAGCAGCTGCTTCAGCGAACCGGAGTGCACCACCGTGCCGCCGTGCTCGCCGGCGCCCGGGCCGATGTCGACCACCCAGTCCGCCGTCTTGATGGTGTCCTCGTCGTGCTCGACGACGATCAGGGTGTTGCCGATGTCGCGCAGACGCACCAGTGTCTCGATCAGCCGGTGGTTGTCCCGCTGGTGCAGGCCGATGGACGGCTCGTCCAGCACGTAGAGCACGCCGACCAGGCCGGAGCCGATCTGGGTGGCCAGCCGGATCCGCTGGGCCTCGCCGCCGGACAGGGTGCCGGCCGCGCGGTCGAGCGAGAGGTAGTCCAGGCCGACGTCGACCAGGAAGCGCAGTCGCTCGTTGACCTCCTTGAGGACGCGCTCGGCGATCTGCTTGTCCCGGGCGCTCAGCTTCATCGCGCCCAGGAACTCGGCGCAGTCGCTGATCGACATCGAGGAGACGTCGGCGATCGACCGGTCCTGGACGGTGACCGCGAGCACGACCGGCTTGAGCCGGGTGCCCTGGCAGGTCGGGCAGGGCACCTCGCGCATGTAGCCCTCGAAGCGCTCGCGGCTGCTGTCGCTCTCCGCCTCGGTGTGCCGGCGCTGGATGAACGGGACGGCGCCCTCGAAGCCCGTGCTGTAGGAGCGCTCGCGGCCGAAGCGGTTGCGGTAGCGCACCTCGACCTGGTGCTTGTGGCCGTACAGCAGCGCCTTCTTGGCGCGGGCCGGCAGCCCGGCCCACGGGATGTCGGTGCGGAAGCCCAGCTCCTGGGCGAGCGCGTCGATCAGGCGCTGGAAGTACTCCTTGGCGTGGCCGGCCGACCACGGGTGGATGGCGCCCTCGTCGAGCGAGCGCTCCGGGTCCGGCACGACCAGCTCCGGGTCGACCTCCATCCGGTTGCCCAGGCCCGAGCAGTCCGGGCAGGCTCCGAACGGCGAGTTGAACGAGAACGAGCGCGGCTCCAGCTCCTCGAACGACACGTCGTCGTACGGGCAGTAGAGGTGCTCGGAGTACATGCGCTCGCGCTCCGGGTCGTCCTCCGGGAGGTCGACGAAGTCGAGCACGACCATGCCGCCGGCCAGCCGCAGGGCCGTCTCCACCGAGTCGGTGAGCCGCCGCTTGGCGCTCTCCTTGACGGTCAGGCGGTCGATGACCACCTCGACGGTGTGCTTCTCCTGCTTCTTGAGCTTCGGCGGCTCGGCGAGCTGGACCGTACCGCCGTCCACCCGGGCGCGCGAGTAGCCCTTGGACTGGAGGTCGGCGAAGAGGTCGACGAACTCGCCCTTGCGCTCGCGTACCACCGGGCTGAGCACCTGGAACCGGGTGCCCTCGGGGAGTTCCAGCACCTTGTCGACGATCGCCTGCGGCGACTGCTTGGCGATGGCGCGGCCGCAGTGCGGGCAGTGCGGCTTGCCGATCCGGGCGAACAGCAGGCGCAGGTAGTCGTAGACCTCGGTGATGGTGCCGACGGTGGAACGGGGGTTGCGGTTGGTGGACTTCTGGTCGATCGAGACGGCCGGGGAGAGGCCCTCGATGAAGTCCACGTCGGGCTTGTCCATCTGCCCGAGGAACTGGCGGGCGTACGAGGACAACGACTCGACGTAGCGGCGCTGGCCCTCGGCGAAGATCGTGTCGAAGGCGAGCGAGGACTTGCCGGAGCCGGAGAGGCCCGTGAAGACGATGAGGGAGTCGCGGGGCAGGTCGAGCGAGACGTTCTTGAGGTTGTGCTCGCGAGCACCGCGGACGATGAGGCGGTCGGCCACTGCTTCTGGCGCCTTTCTCCGGGGCGAGAGGGCTTGCGGTGTGAGGTGTTCTTCTTCCAGGATGCGGCAGCCAGCCTATAGCTCAGACGTTCGAATCTCGACTTTGTCCACCCGAGTCCACCCGAACGAGTGAGGGCCGCCCCGGGGCCGTCCGTACCCGAACGCGAAAAGGCCCTGCTCAGGCCCCGGAGTCGGCGGTAGCGTCGCCTGGTCAACGAGCGAAGCCCTGTCCGGGCAACGCGCCGTTCCGCAGAGAAGGCAGATTCGATGACCGACCCGCAGTCCGCAGCCTCCGTCGCCGCCCGGTGGCTGAGCCTGGTCGAGGAGAGCACCCGCGGCATGCTGCAGAGCGTCTCCGCGCTGTTGCCCGAGGCCGTCGCCGAGCCCTCCGCGCTCCCCGGCTGGACCCGCGGCCACGTACTGGCCCACCTCTCCCGCAACGCCGACTCCCTGGTCAACCTGCTGACCGGCGCCCGCACCGGCACCGACATCCCGCAGTACGCCAGCGAGCAGGCCCGCGACCAGGGCATCGAGGACGGTGCCGGCCGCCCGCTGGACGAGCAGCTCGCCGACCTGCGCGAGTCGCACGAGCGCTTCGCCGCGGCCGCCGGGCTGATGACCGACGAGGACTGGGCCGCCGAGGTGCGCCACCGCTCCGGCGCGGTCTTCCCGGCCTGCGACCTCGTCTGGAAGCGCCTCGGCGAGCTGGAGTACCACCTGGTCGACCTGGACGCCGGCTACGGCCCCCAGCGGTGGCCGGAGGTCTTCGCGGTCACCGAGTTCCACAAGCTCGCCGTCACGCTGCACGGCACCGACCTGCCCGCCGTCGAACTGGTCGCCGAGGACACCGGCGACCTCGGTCTGATCGGCACCGGCGAGCCCGCCCTGACCGTCCGGGGCCCGGTCCGCGCCCTGCTCGCCTGGCTCTCCGGCCGCTCCGACGGCGCCGACCTGAAGCACACCCCCGACATCGCGCTCCCCCGGCTTCCCCCGCTGGGCTGACGGGGCGAGGATGATCCCAGAACCGACACGACGAGGAGCGGACGGATGACGTACCACGGAGCGGTCAAGGTCGGCGGGCCCCCGGACGTGCGCGAGCTGGCCCACCTGATCATCACCAAGGTGGCCGTCGGCCCGTACGACAACAACGCCTACCTGCTGCGCTGCCGCGCCACCGACGAGCAGCTGCTGATCGACGCGGCCGCCGACGCCCCGGTGCTGCTGGAGACCGTCGGGGACGACCTCGAAACCGTGGTCACCACCCACCGGCACCACGACCACTGGGGCGCGCTGGCCGAGGTGGTCGCCACCACCGGCGCCCGCACCGCCGCCGGCGAGCACGACGCCGAGGGCATCGACGTGCCCACCGAGCTGCTGCTCGCCGACGGCGACAGGCTGCGGGTCGGCGACGTCGAACTCACCGTCCGGCACCTGGTCGGGCACACCCCGGGCGCGATCGTGCTGATCTACGACGACCCCCAGGGCCACCCGCACGTGTTCACCGGCGACTGCCTCTTCCCGGGCGGCGTCGGCAACACCTGGGGGGACCCGGAGGCCTTCCGGACGCTCTTCCGGGACGTCAACGAGAAGCTCTTCGACGTCCTCCCGGACGAGACCTGGGTCTACCCCGGCCACGGCAACGACACCACCCTCGGCGCCGAGCGCCCGCACCTGGAGGAGTGGCGCGAGCGCGGCTGGTAGGCCCGTCGGGCGCCGAACGGCCAGGAGCCCCCGGGACGGCGTCCCGGGGGCTCCTGGCGTGCGTGCGGGGGGTCAGGCGTCGAGCTTCTCGGGCTCGCGCCCGGCCTGCTCCTGCTGCTTCTTCGAGGCCATCAGGCTGGTCACCGTGGTGACCGCCAGCACGACCACGATGAAGCCCAGCGAGAACGGGATGCCGATCTCCGGCACGTGCGCGCCGGCCTCGTGAGCGGCGTGCAGGACCAGCTTCACGCCGATGAAGCCGAGGATCACCGAGAGGCCGTAGCTCAGGTGGACCAGCTTCTTCAGCAGGCCGCCGATCAGGAAGTACAGCTGGCGCAGGCCCATCAGCGCGAAGGCGTTGGCGGTGAACACGATGTACGGGTCCTGGGTCAGGCCGAAGATGGCCGGAATCGAGTCCAGCGCGAACAGCACGTCGGTCGTGCCGATCGCCAGCATGACGATCAGCATCGGGGTCATCAGCCGGCGGCCGTTCTCCCGGACGAGGAGCTTGGTGCCGTGGTACTTGTCGGTCGACGGGAAACGCCGCTCGATGGACTTGAGCAGGCGGTTCTCCTCGAACTCGTCCTCCTCCTCGCCGGCCCGGGCCTCCTTGATCAGCTTCCAGGCGGTCCAGATCAGGAAGCCGCCGAAGATGAAGAACACCCAGGAGAACTGCGTCACCAGGGCTGCGCCACCGGCGATGAAGATCGCCCGCAGCACCAGCGCGATGATCACGCCGAACATCAGCACGCGCTGCTGGTAGATCCTGGGCACCGCGAACTTGCCCATGATCAGGATGAACACGAAGAGGTTGTCGACGCTGAGCGACTTCTCGGTGATGTAGCCGGCGAAGAACTCGCCCGCCGGCTGCGCGCCGGAGTGCCACCACAGGAAGCCGCCGAAGAGCCCCGCCAGCACGACCCAGACCGCGGTCCAGATCCCGGCCTCCTTGATCGAGACCTCGTGCGGCTTTCTCCCGCCGATGAAGAAGTCCGCCACGATCAGTGCGATCAGCACACCGACCGTGGTGACCCACATGGCTACGGAAACGTCCATTACTGCTCCTCCGGCAGCTAGGCGAGACAGGTCGTCACTGCCGGAGGTCTCTTCCGCCCACGGGACTCAGCCGGGGACCAGCGCCCCGGGGCGCCGCGACGGGGCGCCCGTGATGACGGGGACGACTGCGGGGGAATACTCCCCTCCGCTGCCGTCGAGAGTAACAGAGGAGGCAAGGGAAGGTAAAGAAGGTAAAGGATGCGACGTCAGAGGAACGGCTCGATCGCCGGGAGCAGGTCCTGGAAGGTCCGGCCGCGGGCCGGAGCGCCGATCGCCTGCATCGCCCAGCCGCCGGAGCCGTCGCGGAACACCTTCGCCATGATCTGGCCGGTGTGCGGCCCTCCCCCGGCGAGTTCGTAGCGGGCCAGCTCCATCCCGGTCGTCTCGTCCACCAGGCGGCAGTGCGCGTTCCGGACCTCGGCGAAGGTCTGGCCGGTGTAGGAGCTCACCGTGAAGACGACCTGGGTGATCTGCGTCGGCACGCGCAGCAGGTCGACCAGGATCGCCTCGTCGTCGTCCGTGCCCGAGCCGCCCTCCAGGTTGTCCCCGGTGTGCCGGATCGAGCCGTCGGTGGACTCCAGGTGCTGGAAGAACACGACGTCGGAGGGCGTCCGCTCGGCGTAGAGCAGGGCCGAGGCGTCCAGGTCGATCTTCCGGGTGCGGGTGCCGAACAGGCCCCGTTTGGGCGCGGCCTGCCAGCCGAGGCCCATCCGGACCACGGTGAGCTCGCCGCCCGAGCCCTTCTGGAGGCTGACCTTCTGGCCCTTGGCAAGGCTCACCGACACGACGTTGTCCTCTCTGCCCGGCCGCGCGCCCGGTCCGCGCGCGGCTCCCTGCTGGAACACCCCGTCGCCGTCCCCCGGCTGAGGCCCCCTCGTCTTCCGGCCCGCCACTCCGTCCCGGGAGCGCGGGTGCCGCAGGCAAGCCTAGGGCCTGCGGCACCCGCGAACCCCAAGCGTTCGCCGGTTTGTGGCAAGGCTGAGACACCGTCGGCGTTGACCGGTACCGAACCGGCCGGCGCCGACGGCGCCGGGACCGGGCCGCGGCTCAGGCGACCCCGGCCTCCCGCATCTGGCGCAGCTCCTTCTTGAGCTCCTTGACCTCGTCGCGCAGCCGGGCCGCCACCTCGAACTGGAGGTCGGCGGCGGCCGCGTGCATCCGGTCGGTCATCTCCTGGATCAGGTCCGCCAGCTCGGCGGCCGGCATCGACTTGGCGGGCTTGCGCTCGGCGCCCAGCATCGGCACCGGGGCCCTGCCCTTGCCCGCGGCGCCGCGGTAGCCGGTGGAGAGCAGCTCGTCGGTGTCGACGTCCTCGCGGGCGAGGGTGTCGAGGATGTCGCCGATCTTCTTCCGCAGCGGCTGCGGGTCGATCCCGTGCTCCTTGTTGTACGCCTGCTGGACGGCGCGGCGACGGTTCGTCTCGTCGATGGCCTTCTCCATCGCGGGGGTGATCCTGTCCGCGTACATGTGCACCTGACCGGAGACGTTGCGGGCGGCGCGCCCGATCGTCTGGATCAGCGAGGTGCCGGAGCGCAGGAAGCCCTCCTTGTCCGCGTCCAGGATCGCCACCAGCGACACCTCGGGCAGGTCGAGGCCCTCGCGGAGCAGGTTGATGCCGACCAGCACGTCGTACCGCCCGGCCCGCAGCTCGCGCAGCAGCTCGACGCGGCGCAGGGTGTCCACGTCGCTGTGCAGGTACCGGACCCGGATGTCCAGGCCGAGCATGTAGTCGGTGAGGTCCTCGGCCATCTTCTTGGTCAGCGTGGTGACCAGGACGCGCTCGTCGCGCTCGACCCGCTTGCGGACCTCGTGCACCAGGTCGTCGATCTGGCCCTCGGTCGGCTTGACGATCACCTCGGGGTCGATCAGGCCGGTCGGGCGGATGATCTGCTCGACGTGACCGTCACCGCGGGACAGCTCGTAGGCACCCGGGGTGGCCGACAGGTACACCGTCTGGCCGATCCGGCCGAGGAACTCCTCCCACTTCAGCGGGCGGTTGTCCATCGCGGACGGCAGGCGGAAGCCGTGCTCGACCAGCGTGCGCTTGCGCGAGGCGTCGCCCTCGTACATCGCGCCGATCTGCGGGACGGTGACGTGCGACTCGTCGATGACGAGGAGGAAGTCCTCGGGGAAGTAGTCGAGCAGCGTGTTCGGCGGGGAGCCGGGCTCGCGGCCGTCGAAGTGCATCGAGTAGTTCTCGACGCCCGAGCAGGTGCCGATCTGGCGCAGCATCTCGATGTCGTAGGTGGTGCGCATCCGCAGCCGCTGGGCCTCCAGCAGCTTGCCCTGCTTCTCCAGCCGGGCGAGCGTCTCCTCCAGCTCCTTCTCGATGCCGGCGACCGCCCGCTCCATGCGCTCGGGACCGGCCACGTAGTGCGAGGCGGGGAAGACGTAGACGGAGTCGTCCTGGCTGATGATCTCGCCGGTGAGCGGGTGCAGGGTGTAGAGCGCCTCGATCTCGTCGCCGAACATCTCGATCCGGACGGCGAGCTCCTCGTAGACCGGGAAGATCTCGACGGTGTCGCCGCGCACCCGGAAGGTGCCACGGGTGAAGGCGACGTCGTTGCGCGCGTACTGGATGTCGACGAAGCGGCGCAGCAGCACGTCCCGGTCGATCTCCTGGCCGACCTTGAGCGGCACCATCCGGTCGACGTACTCCTGCGGCGTGCCCAGGCCGTAGATGCAGGAGACGGACGCGACGACGATCACGTCCCGGCGGGTGAGCAGCGAGTTCGTGGCGGAGTGCCGCAGCCGCTCGACCTCCTCGTTGATCGAGGAGTCCTTCTCGATGTAGGTGTCCGTCTGCGGGACGTACGCCTCGGGCTGGTAGTAGTCGTAGTACGAGACGAAGTACTCGACCGCGTTGTTCGGCAGCAGTTCGCGGAACTCGTTGGCCAGCTGGGCGGCCAGCGTCTTGTTCGGCGCCATCACCAGGGTGGGCCGCTGCAGCTTCTCGATCATCCAGGCCGTGGTGGCCGACTTGCCGGTGCCGGTGGCGCCGAGCAGGACGACGTCCTTCTCCCCGCCCTTGATCCGCCGCTCCAGCTCGGCGATCGCCGCCGGCTGGTCCCCGTTGGGCTGGAAGGGACTGACGACCTCGAAGGGCGCCACTGACCGCTCAATACTCGTGATGGGTCGCACGTGTCCACCGTACGACCCACCACCGACAAGCGGTGCCTACTTCGCGCTGTCCCGGGCCAGGGCGACGAGGCGGGAGATCGCCCGCAGGTACTTCTTGCGGTAGCCGCCGCGGAGCATCTCCTCCGGGAAGACCCGGTCGAAGGGCAGGCCGGAGGCGGTGATCGGCAGCTCGCGGTCGTACATGCGGTCGGCGAGGACGACCAGGCGCAGCGCCGTGGACTGGTCGTCGACCTGGTGCACGCCGCGCAGGCAGACCGCGGTGACGTCGTCCAGCAGGGCGCCGTAGCGGCTGGGGTGGACGGCGGAGAGGTGGGCGAGGAGGGAGTCGAAGTCGTCCAGGGAGGCACCGGGGGTGCGCGCGGCGACGGCGTCGACCGTCTCGTCCGGGTACGGCGGCGGGGCGTCCGGCAGGCCGCGGTGGCGGTAGTCCTGGCCGTCGATCCGCATCGGGCGGAAGTGCGCGGACAGGCCCTGGATCTCGCGCAGGAAGTCGGCGGCGGCGAAGCGGCCCTCGCCGAGCTTCTCCGGCAGCGTGTTCGAGGTGGCGCAGAGCTTGACGCCGTTGTCGACCAGGCGTCCGAGCAGGGTGGAGACCAGGACGGTGTCGCCCGGGTCGTCGAGCTCGAACTCGTCGATGCACAGCAGCGTGTGCCCGGACAGCGTCTGGACGGCCTGCTGGAAGCCCAGCGCGCCGACCAGGTTGGTCAGCTCGACGAAGGTGCCGAAGGCCTTGGGGCCCGGGGCGGCGTGCCACAGCGAGGCGAGCAGGTGGGTCTTGCCGACGCCGTAGCCGCCGTCGAGGTAGACGCCGGCCGGGCCGGTGGGCGCGGGGGCGCTGCGGCGGAACCAGCTGCGCTTGGGCGCGGAACCGTTTCCCCGGCCGAGGGTGCCGGCGAACTGCTCCAGGACCTGGACGGCCTCGTACTGGCTCGGCTGGCTCTGGTCCGGGATGTACGTCCCGAAGCTCACGTCGGCGAACCGGGGCGGCGGGACCATCTCGGCGACCAGGCGCTCGGCGGGCACGACGGGGCGGCGGTCGGTCAGCGCGACCGGGGAGCCGGGCGCGGGCGCGGCGGCTATGGACTCGGTCGCGGTGGCGGGGCGGGGAGCTGCGGGCACGTTAGTAGAGGGTACGCCTGCTCCCGGGCCCCTTTGACCCCGTGCCGGGGACGGCCGGTGGAACACTGGCGGTATGCACCTGTTGATCAGCCCGCTGACCGAGCCGGTCGCCGACCCGGGCTCGCTGGAGTCGCTCGCCGCCCTCTACGCGTACCCCGACCAGGTGAATCGGGGCCGGCCGTGGCTGCGCGCCAACATGGTGGCCGGACTGGACGGCGGCGCGAAGGTCGACGGCCTGTCCGAAGGCCTCTCCGGGGACGCTGACAAGCGGATCTTCGGGGTGCTGCGCGCGCTGTCGGACGTGGTGCTGGTGGGGGCCGAGACGGTGCGCGCGGAGGGCTACCGCCCCGCCCGGGTCCGGGCGGAGTTCGCGGCGGCGCGGGCGGCGGCCGGGCAGGCGCCGGCCCCGGCGATCGCGATCGTGAGCCGGTCGCTGGCGCTGGACCTGGACGCGCCGCTGTTCACCGGGCCGCTGGTCAGGACGGTGGTGATCACCACCGCGGACGCCCCGGCCGAGCGTCGCCGGGCGGTGGCCGCGGTGGCCGACCTGGTGGTGGCCGGCGAGGGCTCGGTGGACCTGCGGGCGGGCGTGGCCGCCCTGGTGGAGCGGGGCTGGACGCGGCTGCTGACCGAGGGCGGCCCGCGCCTGCTGGGACAGCTGGCGGCGGCGGACCTGCTGGACGAGTTGTGCCTGTCGCTGGCCCCCTTGATCACGGGCGGCGACGCGCCGCGCATCGTCCACGATGCGCAAATGCCTGACGTGCGGACGATGCGGCTGGTCTCATTGATCGAGCAGAAAGGATTCCTCTTCACCCGCTACCTGCGTCACCTGCGTTCGGATGACCCCGTGACCCCCTGATCGCGATCCCGTTCCCCTTGGGGGCCTTTCGTCCGCGCGGCCCGCGTGCCGGGTGTGCAGCGAGCCGAAAGCTTCCGCCGGGCACTATGGGATGCGACGCCGGGGCCCGGGGGCCGGCCACTGGAAGGGACTCACGTGTTCAAGACGGTACTGATGATCGAAAAGGCGCTCTCCGACGCGGACGTGGAGCTCGTCACCACGCTCCACAGCGACGAGAAGGTCTCCTTCGTCGTCCTGATGCAGCCGCGCGGCAGGCAGGACGAGCTGCTGCGGGCGCTGGACGACGTCGCCCTCGGCCACCTGGACAAGGTGGTGCACGAGCACGACGAGTCCGGGACCGGGCCGACGGTGGCGTCCGAGTCGCTCGAACACAGCCTGCGCCACCTGCGCCGGGCCGGGGCCGAGGCGGTCGGCGAGCTGGTCGAGGACAAGCCGCTGGAGCGGCTGAAGGCGGTGGTGCGCGAGCAGCAGGCCGACGAGGTCGTCGTACTCACCTCCCCGCACTTCGTCGAGGAGTTCTTCCACCGGGACTGGGCCTCACAGGCCCGGCACAAGGTCGGCGTCCCGGTGCTGCGGCTGTTCGCCAGCGACTCCTGAGCCGACCGACCCGACCCGACCTTGGTGCAGAATCGTCCTTGCGGTCCGTCCGCGAGGACGATTCGCACGTCGCCCCCGTGGGCGGCGCCCGCCCGCCCACAAGCCCCCGCCCCAACGGAGCCCCGCCTTGAACGACGCCGCGCACGACCTGCACGCCCCGCACTTCATCGGCATCGGCGGCGCCGGCATGTCCGGCCTGGCGAAGATCCTCGCGGTGCGCGGTGCCAGCGTCTCGGGCAGCGACTCCAAGGAGTCCGAGACCGTCCTCGCGCTGCGCGCCCTCGGCGCGACCGTCCACGTCGGCCACGCGGCCGAGCACGTGCCGGACGGCACCAGCAGCGTGGTCGTCTCCAGCGCGATCCGCGCCGACAACCCGGAGCTGGCCGCGGCCCGCGAGCGCGCCATCCCCGTGGTGCACCGCTCCGACGCGCTGGCCGCGCTGATGGGCGGGCGCCGCGCGCTGGCCGTCGCCGGCACCCACGGCAAGACCACCACCACGAGCATGCTGGCCGTCGCGCTCGGCGAGCTCGGCCTGGACCCGTCCTACGCGATCGGCGGCGACCTCGACGCGCCGGGCTCCAACGCGCACCACGGCACCGGCGAGATCTTCGTCGCCGAGGCCGACGAGAGCGACCGCAGCTTCCACAAGTACGCGCCCGAGGTGGCGATCGTGCTCAACGTGGAGCTCGACCACCACGCCAACTACGCGTCGATCGAGGAGATCCACGAGTCGTTCGAGACCTTCGTCGGCCGGATCACCCCGGGCGGCACCCTGGTCGTCTCGGCCGACCACGACGGCGCCCGCGAGCTCACCGCCCGGGTCGCCGCGCGCGAGGGCCTGAACGTCGTCACCGTCGGCGCCGCCGAGGACGCCGACCTGCGCGTCCTGTCGGTGGTCGCCCACGGCATGACCAGCGAGGTCACCGTCCTGCTGGACGGCGCCGAGCTGACCTTCACCGTCTCGGTGCCCGGCCGCCACTACGCGCACAACGCCGTCGCCGCGCTCGCCGCGGGCGTCGCGCTCGGCGTGCCGGCCGCCGACCTGGCCAAGGCGCTCGGCGCCTACACCGGCGTGCGCCGCCGGCTCCAGCTCAAGGGCGAGGCGGGCGGCGTCCAGGTGATCGACTCCTACGCCCACCACCCGACCGAGATGGCCGCCGACCTGGAGGCCATCCGCGGGGCCGCCGAGGGCCGCGTCCTGGTGGTCTTCCAGCCGCACCTGTTCAGCCGCACCCAGCAGCTCGCCGAGGAGATGGGGCAGGCGCTCGCGCTGGCCGACGCCTCGGTCGTGCTGGACATCTACCCGGCCCGCGAGGACCCGATCCCCGGCGTGACCAGCGAGCTGATCATCGACGCGGCCCGCCGGGCCGGCGCCGACGTCACTCCCGAGCACGACTTCGCGGCCGCCCCCGCCGCGCTGGCCGGCCTCGCCCGCCCGGGCGACCTGCTGATCACGATGGGCGCCGGGGACGTCACCAACCTCGGTCCTGAAATTCTCGAGCACCTCGCGAACGTTGCCTCCAACGTCTGACCCACGCCGACGGGAGCCGTGATGAGCTACGAGATCGAGAAGACCGACGCCGAGTGGCGCGAGCAGCTCAGCCCCGAGGAGTACCACGTGCTCCGCGAGGCGGGCACCGAGCGCCCGTTCACCGGCGAGTACACCGACACCAAGACCGTCGGCGTCTACGCCTGCCGGGCCTGCGGCGCCGAGCTGTTCAGCTCCGAGACGAAGTTCGACAGCCACTGTGGCTGGCCGTCGTACTACGCGCCGCTGGCCGGGGACCGGGTCCAGTACATCGAGGACACGTCGCTCGGCATGCGCCGGGTCGAGGTGCGCTGCGCGCGCTGCGGCGGGCACCTCGGGCACGTCTTCGAGGGCGAGGGCTACGGCACGCCGACGGACCAGCGGTACTGCATCAACAGCGTCTCGCTGACGCTGAAGCCGGTGTCCGACGAGGACTGACGGCTGACGACTGGAGGACGGGAGAGGCCCGGGCATCCGTGACGGACACCCGGGCCTCCCGCGTACTCGGACCGGCTGTTCAGACAACCGGGGCGAAGCGGACCGGCAGGTGCACCAGGGCGCGGTGGAACGGGCCCGGGCGCCAGAGCAACTCCTGGGTGGGCAGCGTGAGTTCGAGGTCGCTCAGGCGGCTGGTCAGCTGCTCGATCGCCGAGATCGCGATCAGCAGGGCCGGGTCCCGGGCCGGGCAGGCGTGCGGGCCGGCCGCCCAGGCCAGGTGGGCGCTCTCGCCGCTGCGCAGTCCGGGTCCGTCGGTCGGCGGCGCCGCCTGGTTGTTGGCCGCCGCGTAGGAGACGAGCATCAGCGTGCCGGCCTTGATCTCGCGGCCGTGGAAGGTGATGTCGTACCGCGGGTAGTGCGCCGAGAGGTTGGCCAGCGGCGGCTCGTGCCACAGCACCTCGTCGATCGCCTGGTAGGCGGTCATCGCGCCGCCGAACAGCGAGCCGGCGTAGCGCTCGTCGGTGAGCAGGCGCAGCAGGGCGTTGCCGATCAGGTTGGTGGTCGGCTCGTGCCCGGCGATCATGGTCAGGGTGATCTGGCGGATCACCTCGTCGTTGTCCAGCCCGGCCGGGTGGGTGACGAACCAGGAGGTGAGGTCGTGCCGGGGGCGCCGGCGCCGGTCGGCGACCATCTCGGTGACCACGGCGAGGAGGTCCCCGTAGGCGGCGACGGCCTTCTCGGTGGACTCGATCATCTTGGAGATGCCGGCCACCAGGCGGTCGCTGTGCTCCTCGGGCACGCCGAACCAGGTGTTGAAGACGAAGACCGGCAGCTGGCGGGCGTATTCGGCGATCAGGTCGGCGGTGCCGGCCGCCTCGAAGCGGTCGATCAGCCGGTGGGCGACCTCACCGACGCGGCGCTGGAGCACGTGCGGTTCGAGCAGCCGGAGGCCGTCGGTGATCACCGCGCGGTAGCGGTCGTGGACCTCGCCGTCGCTGAACAGGGCGGTGGGGCGGTAGCCGAGCACGACCAGGAGCGGGGAGTCCGGCGGGACGGTCCGCTGCCAGGCCCGGGAGTCCTTGGAGAAGGTGTCGGTGTCGCGCAGGAGGTCCAGCGCGGCCTGGTAGTCGGTGACGAGCAGGCCCTCGACGCCGGGCGCGACCTCGACCGGGGCGACGGCGCCGTAGCGGCGCAGCCGGTCGTAGACCAGGTGCGGGTCGGCGGCGAACACCGGCCCGTAGATCGGCGTCAGGCGGGTCTCGGTGGTCACGGTCCCTCCTGGGGGTCCGGGCCGGCCGGCAGGCCGTGCAGGACGTGCTCGGTGAGCGCGATCAGCGCGTCGAGGCTGGCGTCGCGTTCGCGGGCGTCGCAGAGCACGAGCGGGGTGTCGGGGTGCAGGTCGAGGTGGGCGCGCAGGACCTCGATCGAGTGGACGGGCGCGTCCGGGAAGCCGTTGACGGCGACGGCGTAGGGCAGGCCCTGCTCCTCGACCATGTCCATGATCTCGAAGGAGTCGGCGAGCCTGCGGGTGTCGGCGAGCACCAGGGCGCCGAGGGCGCCGCGGGCGATGTCCTGCCAGAGCGGGAAGAAGCGGCGCTGGCCGGGGGTGCCGAACATGTAGAGCACGACGTTGCCGGGCAGGGTGAGCCGGCCGAAGTCGACGGCGACCGTGGTGGTGGTCTTCTCCGGCAGGTCGGCGAGGTCGTCGACCGGGCGGCCGGTCTCGGTCATCGCCTCCTCGGTGTGCAGGGTGGCGATCTCCGAGAGGGTGCGGATGAGCGTCGTCTTGCCGACCCCGAAGGGGCCGGCCACGACGAGCTTCATCAGCGTCTGGTCCGGGTCGGGCAGGTAGCCCACCCGGCTGGGCCGGTCGGCCGGGCCGCCGGGGGCCGGGCTACCGGAGCGTGCGGAGTCCAACGAGGAGCCTCTCGACGATGGAGCGGTCGGTCTGCTGGGCGCGCGGGATCGGCGCGCGGGCGTTCAGGCAGCCCGCCTCGACCAGATCGGCCGCGAGGAAGACGGTGGCGCTGACCGGCAGGCGCAGGTGCGCGGCGGCCTCCACCACGGTCAGCGCGCCGGGGCGCAGCAGTTCCCAGAGCCGTTCGTGTTCGTGTTCCAGTCCGTCCGGCGGTTCGGCGCGGGCGGCGTACAGCACGGTCAGCCGCTCGAAGCCGGCGCTGCCGGGGCGGGTGCGGCCGCCGGTGGCGAGGTAGGCGGGCACCATCCGCCTGCGGGGTACGCCGGTCATGACCGGGGCGTGCCGTCGGGCTGCCGGGCCGGGCTCGCGAGCGCGCGGCCCAGGGCGGCGACCTGGACCTGCATCTGGTAGGCCACGTTGCCGAGCTGGGCCTCGGGCGAGGTGAAGACGGCGAGCGAGGTGTTCTCCCCGGCCGGGACGACGACGGCGTAGCCGAGGTCGGACTCGACGACGGTCTGGGCCAGCCGGGGCTGGGCGCTGTCGGTGAAGGCGCTGGTGAAGGCCCGGGCGGCGGCGTGGACGGTGGCGGTCATCGCGGCGACCCGCTCGGCGCAGGCGCGGTCGAGGCCGTCCGAGGCGCCCTCGACGAGGCCGTCCCCGGTGGCGATGACCGCGTGCAGCACCCCCGGGAGCTCCAGCAGCGGGGTGAGCACCCACGAGATCTCGTCGGTGGCGGTCGGGCTGGACGTGCTGCTCACTGCTCGGCTCCTTCGGGGGTCTGGGCTTCGCCCGTGGACTGGGGTCCGCCCGTGGGCGGGGCGGCGCCGTCGCGCGCGGCGGCGGCCACCGCGGCGCGGCCCTCGCCGGTGCCCTGCTGGAGGGCGTTCCAGTGCCGGGCGGCCCGCTCGGGGGTGCGGGCGGGCGTCCCGGGGGCCTCGGACGGGCCGGGTGCGGCGGGACGTCCGGGGGCCTCGGCGGGCCCAGCCGCGGGGGCGGCGAGCGGCTGGCGGCGGCGTCGGCTGGGCAGGCCGCTGCCGTCGCCGGGCCGTCCGGCGGCCGCGGACGGCACGACGTGCATGGCGGGCGCCGGGTGGGGGCCCGGCTGGTGGTGCCGGTCGGCGAGCGGGGGCGCTCCGGCGTCCTCCCCGGCGTCGCGCATCGGCGGGACGGCCTGGACGGTCGGCGCGGGGGCGGGCCCGGCGCCGGCCCGCAGCGGCAGCGGGGTGAGCACCGACAGCGGCTGCTCGTCGTCGACGACGGTGACGAGCGCGGCCGGGATGCGCAGGATCGTCCGCATGCCGCCGTAGGGCGAGGGCTCGATGTGGCAGGAGAAGCCGTACTGGCGGGCGAGCTTGCCGATCACCGCGAAGCCGGTCTTGGGCGGGTTGCCGAGCTCGGTGAGCAGGACGTCGGGCGGGCCGGCCAGCAGACGGCGGGCGCGGCGCAGCTGGTCGTCGTCCATGCCGATGCCGCTGTCGTCGATGATCACCAGCGCGCCGCGGCCGCCCTGCTGGACGGTGACCGGGACGTCGGTCTCCGGGTGCGAGTAGGCGGTGGCGTTGGCGAGCAGTTCGGCGACGGTGATGGCGAGCGGCTCGGCGGCGCGGGCGACCACGGCGAGGCGGTTCTCGCGCAGGTGATTGGCGACCTTGATCCGTGCGTAGCCGGGCACCCGGGAGAGCGCGCCGACGACGACCTCGGCGAGCGGGGAGTCGCTGCGGGCGAGGCCGGGCCAGGCCTCGCAGAGGACGGCGACGGTCTGGATCCGGCGCAGGGCGACCTCGTTGCGGAAGTCGACCTCCAGCAGCCGGGGGTCGTCGTTGTCCTCCTGGAGCTGCTGGACCAGGCTCTGGATCTGGTAGAGCAACGTCTGGATCTTGGAGGTGGCACCGCGCATCGCGGCGCGGGCGGCGGCGTCGACCCGCTCGCGCTCGTCGGTGATGGCGCCGGCCGCGGCGTCTAGGACGGCCTGCAGCGCCTCGGTCGCGTCCGGGCCGACGACCTCGGCGGACAGCGGGCCGACGGCGGGGGCGTTGACGTGGCTGAGCCGCACAGCGGTGGCGGGCAGGCGCTCGTCGGCGAGGTGGCGGACCTCGGCGAGCAGGGCGGCGCCGCGCTCCTCGGCGACGGCGAGCCGGCGCTCGGCCTCGGCGGCCCTGGTGTCGGCGGCGGCGGTGCGGCCGTCGGCCTCGCGGGTGGCGTCCCGCGCGTCGCGGGCGGCGTCCTCGGCGGCGCGGGCGCGCAGTTCGGCGTCGCGGGTGCGCTCCTCGGCGGCCCGGTAGCGGGCCTCGGCCTCGTCGGTGGCCTCGCGGGCGGCGGTGGCCGACTCGTGCAGCCGGTGCTCGGCGCGGGCGAGCCGTTCCTCGGCGGCGCGGGCGCGCTGCTCGGCGACGTGGGCGCGCTCGTCGGCGACGGCCGCCCGGGTGGTGGCCCGGGCCCGGCCGCGGGCCAGCACGCCCGCCGTCGCGGCGGCCAGCACCGTGGTGATCAGCGCGATCAGCGCGATCTGCGTCATTGATTTCCTCGGGGGGGTTCCTCGGGGGACTTCCTCGCCGGCCGGCCGGGGGGCGGGCCGGGGCCCGGTCAGTCCCGGTAGCCGATGTCGGGGAGGAACCGCCGGGCGCGGCCGGAGTCCTCGGCGATCTCGCGGGCGACGAGGGCGACCTGGGTCATGGCCTCCAGGACGTTCGGCGCCTCGCCGCCGTCCAGGTGCCGGTACTCGGCCGCGACGGTGAGCACCAGCCTTTCGGGCAGGCCGAGTTCGGGGTGGCGCTGCTCGGCGATCACCCGGCGCGCGGCGTCCAGCGCGGGGATGCCGGCGGTGTGCAGGGCGTGGGCGCGCTCGCGGACGTACTCGAGGTAGGCGATGTGGGCGCGGACGCCGTCGCGGTCGAGCACCGGGCCGTGGCCGGGGACGACGGTCTCGGCGCCGGTGTCGAGGATGCCCTCGCACGCGGCGACGACGTTCTCCAGCGGCCCGGCCCAGTGCGAGGGGTGGTCGCCGGGCTGCTCGGCGGTCGACCCGAAGATCACGTCGCCGGCGAACACCGTGCGCTGGCGCGGCAGGTGGACGATCAGGTCGCCGCCGGTGTGGGCCGGGGGCAGGGCGGTGACGTGCACCGGGTGGTCCCCCACGGTGAGTTCGAGCTCGCCGGTGAAGACGGTGTCCGGGCGCACCGGCTCGGTCGACGACCAGTCGAAGGCGCCGAAGTGCTCGCGCAGGTAGCCGCCGAGCGGGGAGTCCGGGTCGCCGCCCGCGACCAGTGCGTGCTGCTGCTGCGGGGTGGGCTCGTAGTGGATGTGCTCCAGCGCCTCGCGGGTGGAGATCACCTCGGCGTCCGGCAGGACGCCGGCGCCCCAGAGGTGGTCGCCGTTGGCGTGCGTGACGATCACCCGGTCGACGGTGACGCCGTCGGCCAGCACCCGGCGGCTCTCGGCGAGGAACTCCGAGGCCAGCGCCAGGTCGTAGGGGGTGTCGATCCAGAGCGCGGTCTTCCGGGAGGTCAGCAGCCCGCAGTTCGCCAGTCCCCAGCCCCGCTTCGGGGGGAGCCACACGTGGAGGTCATCGGCGATCGCACTCAGGGAGGCACGGTTGATCGTCATGTGCGCGATTATGCCGACGACCTGTCAGGAGCGGGGCAAAACCTGTGCGATCGCCGTGAGTTCGTGCCCCAGACGCTCCCGAACCGTCCGGATTCGTTCCACCTGGTCGAGACCAATCGTCTCACCCGTCGGGACGGTACGTGGACACCGCGAACCGTCGCGGTTGCGGGTCCGGCGTCAGGGCACCGGCAGGATCCGGCACACCTCGACCGTCACGTCCACCGTGTCCAGCCCGATCACCCGTCCCTCGACCGCGACGAATCCTTTCTCCCCCGAGCGGAAGAGCGCCGCCAGCGGCGATTTCCGGCCCGCCCCCGCGAGCGCCTCCACCGCCATCGCGGAGCCGAACGCGAACACCCCGCACAGCACGACGCACGGCGCGTGCCGGGGCGTGCGGGTCACGAAGATGAAGCCGTGGTCCCGGATCAGCTCGTCGGAGGCGTTGTACAGCGCCTCGAACGTCATCCCGCCCCACCGGGCGCGCGCCGCCTCCGGGTACTCGATGCGGAAGTCCGGGAACGCCGCGGACAGCACGCCCCCGGTGTACGGGTTCACGCTCGGGCCGCCGATCGAGAAGGTCGGCATCCGCGGGTCCTGCGCGCCGGCCGCGACCAGCTCGATCGTCGCCTTCCGGTTGACCTTGCGGAGCAGGTCGATCAGCTGGGCGATCGCCCTGGCCTCCGCCATCGGCATGAACAGCACGTTCTTCGGCGCCCGCGCGGTCAGCCGCAGGCCGTCCCTGGCGAAGGCGAACTCCGCGACCTCGATGCTCGGGGTGATGATCTGGACCCTGCTGTACGGCGCGAGCAGTGCCCGCAGGAAGCCGTAGCGCAGGAACAGCCTGGTGCGGGCGAGGGAGCGGGCCGCGAGGAAACCGATCGCGGCCGGGACCGATGCGATCAACACTTGGAGCAGGATCTCCATTTGATCCCCCGGAGGAAGACTCGACCACGAACTGTGCGCCCTGGTTAAGTCCCCTCCCGTGGCCGGAAATACCCCAATCGCGGCGATTCGGAGCGTCACGATCTCCACACGGACCGTTACCCCAGGCGCTTGATCCCCTTGCGCTCCCCCGCGCACCGCTCGTACCCCAGCCAGGCGTTGACCGCGAGCATCGGCGCGTTGGTCGTGTCGTTGCTGGTGTACGCGTGCCGGTAGCCCGCCGCCGCGGCGAGCCGCAGCGACTCCCGCTTGGCCAGCTTGCTCAGACCGCGGCCGCGGAACTCCCGGCGGCAGCCGGTGAACGCGGACCAGTAGCGGTCCGCGCCGTCGGTCGTCGCCATGGTGAACGCCGCCGGTTCGCCGTCCACCACGGCGACGACGGTCAGCTCCCGGTCCAGGTCGGGCCGGGCCCAGTCGCCGTGCAGCCACGCCTCGTAGTCCAGGTTGTCCATCGTCACCTCGCCGGGCTCGTCCCGGATGGCGTCCGCCTCCACGAGGAACAGCGGGCGCGGGTCGTGCGCCCAGTCGGAGGCCGGGCGCAGCTCGACGCCGGCCGGCCGTTCCGGCGCCGGGGGCAGCGGCAGCCTCAGGTCCCGCCCGCCGAACTGGGCCTCGCGCCCGACCTCGTAGCCGCGGGCGGCGGCGAAGGCCAGCGAGGCGGGCTCGTCGTCCAGCCAGGTGTGCATCTCGGTCACCCCGTGCTCGGCCAGGTGCCCCTCGGCGGCGGCCAGCAGCGCGGTCGCCGCGCCGCGCCGGCGGAACTCCGGCAGCACGCTGCCGTTGGCGTAGCCGAGGCCGCCGGTCGTGGTGCCGAGCGTGAGCGCGCAGCGCACCGCGCCGACCACCCGGCCGTCCAACTCGGCGACGAAGGTGCGGAAGTGCTCGTCGGGGTTCTGCCGGGCGTTCGCCCAGAGCAGGGCCTCGGCACTCCACACCAGGTGCTCGCGCCCGGCCCGGTGGGCGGCCGCCACCGCCTCGGCGTCGGCGGGGCGGAATTCTCGGATCGTCGGTTCGTCGGAAGTCATGGGTTCGCACGCTATCCGCGGTTCCCGTCCCGCGCCTCCGAATTTCTCCCGCGCGGGCCACCCCACCTGCGCGAACGGATCCGGCCGGGCGCTAGAGTCCCTCATCGGCAAGCTCAAATAATGCTCTGAGAAGACCGGGTGGGGCTTGGCAGCCATCCCACCTGGGGACATTCTCGGCAACACGGCCCACGGGCGGTCCCGGCGACGGAGCCCGCACCACCCGACGGCCCCTCACCCCGGCCCTCCGAAGGGGGCGTACCGATGACTTCCCCTGCACTGAACCTGCCCGCACGGGCCGTCTCCGGCGACGGCGCCCCGGCCGGCCCGGCCGCCGTGCCCCGGCTGGGCGTCGGCCTCGGCTGGCGCAGCGAGATCGACACCGTGGTGGAGCGACAGCCCGGCCTGGACTGGGTCGAGGTCGTCGCGGAGAACGTCTGCGCCGGCCATCTGCCCACCTCGCTGACGGTGCTGCGCGAACGCGGCGTCACCGTCGTGCCGCACGGCGTCTCGCTCGGCCTCGGCGGCGCCGACCGGCCCGATCCCGGGCGCCTGGCCGCACTCGCCGGTACGGCCGCCGCGTTGGACTCGCCGCTGGTCACCGAGCACCTGGCGTTCGTCCGGGCCGGCGGCCTGGAGGCGGGCCACCTGCTGCCCGTCCCGCGCTCGTGGGACGCGCTGCGGGTGATCGCCGAGAACGTGCGGATCGCCCAAGACCAGCTTCCGGTGCCGCTGGCGCTGGAGAACATCGCCGCGCAGCTGGCGTGGCCGGACGACGAGCTGACCGAGGGGCAGTTCCTCGCCGAGCTCGTCGAGCGCACCGGCGTGCGACTGCTGATCGACGTCGCCAACCTGCACACCAACCGGGTGAACCTCGGCGTCGACCCGGCCGCCGAACTCGACCGCCTGCCGCTGGAGTCCATCGCCTACGTGCACGTCGCGGGCGGCACGATGGTCGACGGCGTCTGGCACGACACCCACGCCCACCCCGTCACCGAACCGGTGCTGGAGGTGCTGGCCGAACTGTGCGCGCGGGTCGCACCGCCCGGCGTCCTGCTGGAACGGGACGCGGCCTTCCCGCCGCCCGGCGAGCTGGCCGGTGAACTGGACGCCATCCGCCGGGTGCTGGAGGGGAGCATCCGACCATGACCGAACGCCTCGCGGAAGACCTCGCCACGGCTCGGCGGGAACTCGCCCGGCGTCAGGAGGAGTTGCTGGCCGCCCTGGTGGCCGGCGGCCCCGTCCCGCCGGGCTTCGACCCGGCGCAGGTCCGCGCCCAGTCCACCGGTCTCGCCGCCAAGCGGCGGGACACCGTCGCCCGCGTCGCGCCCGAACTGCCCCGCCAGCTCGGGCCGCGGTACGGGCCGCTCTTCCTCACCTACGCCCGCACCCACCCGCAGACCGCCGGCTACCGGGCCGACGCCCGGGCGTTCGCCGCGTGGGCGCTCACCCACGCGCGCCCGCTGGCCGCCGACTGCCACCGCGCCCTGGAGCAGTGGCTGCACCCGGCGCCCGCCCGCCCTCCGGGACCGCTGGCCCGTCTGCGCCGGGCCCTGCGGCGCCGGTAACACTCTTCACTCTCGGGGGAATCAGCCCATGTGGGACAACAGCTACTTCATCGTTCCCGCCATCCTCGTGGTGGCCGCGGTCCTGTACGTGGACCACACCGCGCGGCGCGTGCGGCACGTCCCGCACCCGAAGGGCCTGCCCGGCCGCGGCCTGTCACTGCTGAGCGCCGCGTTCCTGGCGGGCGGCCCGGGCCGGGTCTTCGACACGGCGCTGGTCCGGATGCACCTGGCCGAGCGCGCGGTGGTCAGCCGCGGCGGCACCGTCACCCTCACCCACGACCGGCCGTACGACGCCGTCGAGGAGGCGATCATGACGGCCGTCGGCCCGACCCGCAGCCGTGACCTCGGCCCGCTCCGCGCGGAGGTGATGCGCTCCCCCGCCGTCCAGGACCTCGGCGACGAGCTCGCCGACCGCGGTCTGCTGCGCCGCCCCGACCGGATGGGGGCCGCCCGCAAGGCCCGCCGGCTGCTGTGGCTCGCGGTGGGCGCCGTGGCGCTCGTCACGGTGCTCTCCTTCGTGCTCTCCGGCGTGGACGACGGGCGCGGCGACCGGCCGGCCGTGCTGGTCCCGGTGGTCCTGCTGGCGCTCGGCCTCGTCACCCTGGTCGCCTCCCGCCCGGCCAAGGGCCGGATCACCCCGGCCGGACAGCGACAGCTCTCGCTCATGGACACCGGCAAGCCGTGGTCGCCCGGCTCGGGCGTGTACGGGAACCCGGCCAACGGCGCGATGCTGGGCGCACTCGCGCTCGGCGGGCTGGCCGTCGCGGGGGCGGAGCTCGCGAACGAGGAGCTCCAGGAGGCGATGGTCGGCGCGGCGGCCCAGCAGGCGATGGCCCAGCAGGCGGCGGCCCGGGGCGCGTTCGGCGGCGCGTCCGGCTCCTCGAACTCGTCCTGCTCGGCGGCCTACTCCTGCGACACCTCCGGCTCCTCCGGATCGTCGTCCTGCGGCGGCGGCACGGTGTCCTGGTGCGGCGGCGTCTCGGACACCGGGACGTCCTCCGGGTGCGGCTCGTCGAGCTGCGGATCGTCATCGTCCTCGCACACCTGCGGCTCCTCGTCGCACAGCTGCGGATCCTCGTCCTCCCACAGCTGCGGCTCGTCCCACAGCTGCGGGTCCTCGTCCAGCTGCGGGTCCTCGTCCAGCTGCGGGTCGAGTTGCGGTTCCAGCTGCGGTTCCTGACGTCACAGTTCGGTATCGCGCCGCCGGAAGCCGTTCCCCGGGCCGTCGGCGGCGGCATACAACAAGGCCATGTGGTTGCTGTTCCTCATACCGGCGTGTGTGGCCGCGGTGCTCTCCTGCCTCCGGCTCGTCCGGATGACCGCCACCGCCGACGCCCTCGCCGGACAGGACGGGCCGCGCCCGCCGGAGGCCGTCGGAATCGGCCTGTACGAGACGGCCTACCTGGCCGGCGGCCCGGACCGGGTCGTCGAGCTCGCCCTCGTCCTGATGGCCGGCCGCGGCCGGCTGCACCTCGCCCACACCGGCTGGACCACCGTCGTCGACCCCAAGGGCCGCAGTCGGCTGGAGCGGGCGGTCATCTCCACCGTCGGCCCGGACGGCCAGTGCCGCACCGACGGGCTGCGCCGGGCGATGGGCGAGCACCCGACCGTGCTGGAGATCGGCGCCCGGCTCTCGCTGGCCGGGCTGGCCACCCCGGCGCTGATCCAGCGCAACACCGTCGTCGTGGTCCGCCAGGTGCGGCACGCGCTGCTGCTGGCCCTCGCCCTGCTCGCCGCCGCCCTCGCCGTCGGATGCTTCACCGACGGCGACGCCCTCGCCCCGCTCGCCTGGTTCTCGCTGCCGCTGGTGCTCACCTCCGGCACCCTGCTGATGGCCCGGGTCGACGTCTATCCGTACACCCGCTGGGCCTCCCCGATCGGCCAGGAGGTCCTGCGCGAGGTGCGCCCGGCCCGCCAGCACGGCCTCGGGGACGACGAGGAGCGCGAACTCCTCACCGCCGTCGCCATGAACGGCCCCGCCGCCCTCGCCGACCCCCGCCTGCGCGCCGCCCTGCGCCCCCACCGCACCTGAACGCGAAGGGGGGCCCGCCGAAGCGGGCCCCCTTCCACCTCACGTCTCAGACCAGGCCGTTGAGCAGCTCGCTGACCGGCTTGCGGCGCCCGGTGAAGAACGGCACCTCCTCGCGCACGTGCAGGCGCGCGCGGGACGGGCGAAGGTCGCGCATCAGGTCGACGATGCGGTGCAGCTCGTCCGCCTCGAAGGCGAGCAGCCACTCGTAGTCGCCGAGCGCGAACGAGGCGACCGTGT
The DNA here is from genome assembly GCF_036322405.1 of Streptomyces sp. SP17BM10. Lineage (NCBI taxonomy): Bacteria > Bacillati > Actinomycetota > Actinomycetes > Kitasatosporales > Streptomycetaceae > Streptomyces > Streptomyces sp. SP17BM10. The sequence continues at coordinate 94,423 of NZ_JAQYXB010000595.1, forward strand.
TGGCCCGGACGTCAGGGTAGCCGCGCGCCATCTGGCCGTGCTCGGCGAGCATCGCGCGCCGCTCGGCGTCCGGCAGCAGGTACCACTCGTAGGAGCGGACGAACGGGTACACGCAGACGTAGTCGCGCGGGCGCTCGTCGGCGAGGAACGCCGGGATGTGCGACTTGTTGAACTCGGCCGGGCGGTGCAGCGCCATGTTCGACCAGACCGGCTCCAGCTGACGGCCGAGGCCCGTGCGGCGGAAGCGGTTGTACGCCTCCTGCAGGTCGTCCGAGTCGGCGGCGTGCCACCAGACCAGGATGTCGGCGTCCGCGCGCAGACCGGACACGTCGTACGTGCCGCGCACGGTCACGTCCTTCGCGGCCAGCTGCGCGAACAGCTCGTCCACCTCGGCGGCCAGCGCGGTGCGGTCCTCGGGCAGGGCGCCCTCGAGCTTGAACACCGACCACATCGTGTAGCGGATGACCTGGTTCAGGTCGCGCGCCTTCTTCTTCTCGGGCTGCTGCTCCGGCTGCCGCTCAACGGTCTCAGTCATGCGCCCATTGTCCTCTCCGTGGAACCTTCCCCGGTCTCCGGGGTCGACAGTCTGTCGAGCGCCGCCACGGCCGCGGCCGCGGAGGCGATGCACGCCGGGATCCCCACGCCGTCGTACGCGGCGCCGCACACCGCCAGGCCGCCCGCCCCGGCCACCGCGGTGCGGATCCGGGCCACCCGGTCCAGGTGGCCCACCGGGTACTGCGGCAGGCCGGCCTCGAAGCGGGAGACGGCGCTGTCGTACGGGCGAGCGGTGAGGCCGATCGCCTCGCCCAGCTCGGCGAGCGAGAGCGCCACCAGCTCCTCGTCCGCCAGAGCCAGTGCCTGCTCCTCGCGGTGGCGGCCCAGCGAGGTGCGCAGCAGGAACGCGTCGGGGGCCGAACGCTCCAGCCAGCCCCACTTGTTGGACGAGAAGGTCGACGCCTTGATCCGCCGCCCGTCCACCGGCGGCACCAGGAAGCCGCTGCCGGACGGCACCTCGGCCAGGTCGGCCCGGCGGAACGCCAGGGTGACCAGGGCCGTGCCCGCGTACTCGACGGCGTCCAGCTCGGCGGCCGCCGCGGGCACGTCCGTGCGCAGCAGCCGGGCCGCGGCGGGCGCCGGGACGGCCAGCACGACGGCGTCCGCGGCGAGCACCTCGCCGCCGGCCACGACGCGCCAGCCCTCGGGGGTGCGGCGCAGTTCGTCGACGGCGGTCTCGGTGCGGATGTCCGCCCCCGCCTTCGCGCAGGCGGCGGCGACGGCCTCCGGGAGGGTGCCGAGGCCTCCCCGGAGCCCCTGGAAGACGGGCGTGCCGACGATCTGGGGCCGGGAGGCGAGCGCGTGCACCCCCTCGACGAGGGACCCGCCGCCGCGGGCGATCGGCAACAGCTGCGGCACGGCGGCGCGCAGCGAGATCTCGTCCGCGCGGCCGGCGTAGACGCCGCCCAGCAGCGGCTCGACGAGCCGGTCCACCACCTCGCGGCCGAGCCGGTCGGCGACGTACCGGCCGATCGCGACGTCGTCGCCGACCTCGGTGACACCCTCGTGCCGCGCCCGCTCCAGCCCCTCGGCGGACAGCACCCGCGACGCGGCCAGCGCCTCGAGGTCCCCGGGGACGCCCATGACCTGCCCGCCCGGCAGCGGGCGCAGCGCGCCCCTGGTCCAGATGGCGGCCTTCGCGGTGGTCGGCGGCTCCAGCGCCTGCGCCAGCCCGACGGCCCGCGCCAGCTCGACCGCCTCCGGCCGCCGCGCCAGCATCGACTCGGCCCCGAGGTCCACCCGCACCCCGCCGACCTCACCCCCGCGCAGCTTCCCCCCGAGCCGCCCGGAAGCCTCGACCAAGGTCACCCGCGCCCGCGCCGGCCCCCCACCGGCCGCCCCGCTGAGGAACGCGGCCGCGGCCAGCCCCGCGATCCCGCCACCGATGACGACGACATGTGCATCCGACATGCGTCGCAGTCTCGCAGGTCCTTACACGAATGCCTCAATCCCCTGCACTCCTCGCGCCCTTCGGCACCAGCGCGTCCAGGTCGATCGGGAGCCGGAACGGCACCGGCCGGAGGGCAGGCCGTGCTCGTCCGCGGCGTGCCGCCGGGGCCGTCAGCGCTCGCTGGTCTCGTGGACGAAGGCGACGAGGCGGCTGAGGGCGTCCGGGTCCATGCTGGGCAGGACGCCGTGGCCGAGGTTGAAGATGTGGCCGCTGGTGCCGAGCGCCTGGGCGGCGTGCAGGACCTCGCGGGCCTTGGTCTCGACGACCCGGGTGGGGGCGAACAGCACGGCCGGGTCGAGGTTGCCCTGCAGGCCCTTGCCGGGGCCGACCCGCTCGGCGGCGACGTTCAGCGGCACCCGCCAGTCCACGCCGACGATGTCCGCGCCGGCCTGGCCCATCAGGCCGAGCAGCTCGCCGGTGCCGACGCCGAAGTGGATCCGCGGCACGCCGTAGTGGGCGACGGCGTCGAAGACCTTGGCGCTGGACGGCATGACCGAGCGGCGGTAGTCGTCGGGGGCGAGCGAGCCGACCCAGGAGTCGAACAGCTGCACCGCCGAGGCGCCGGCCTCGATCTGCACCTTCAGGAAGGCGGAGGTGATGTCGGCGAGCCGGTCGACGAGGGCGGCCCACAGCTCGGGCTGCCCGTACATCATGGCCTTGGTGTTCTCGTGGTTCTTGGACGGCCCGCCCTCGACCAGGTAGCTGGCGAGCGTGTACGGCGCGCCGGCGAAGCCGATCAGCGGGGTGGCGCCGAGCTCCTCGACGAGCATCCCGACGGCCTCGGTGATGTAGGGGACGTCGTCCGGCTCCAGCGGGCGCAGCCGCTCGAGGTCCTCGGCGGTGCGGATCGGGTCGGCGATGACCGGGCCGACGTTCTGCTTGATCTCGACGTCGATGCCGACCGCCTTGAGCGGCACCACGATGTCGCTGAAGAAGATCGCGGCGTCCACCTTGTGCCGGCGCACCGGCTGCAGGGTGATCTCCTTGACCAGCTCGGGCCGCATGCAGGACTCCAGCATGGGGATGCCCTCGCGGACCTTCAGGTACTCGGGCAGCGAGCGGCCGGCCTGGCGCATGAACCACACCGGCGTGTGCGGCACCGGCTCGTGCCGGCAGGCGCGCAGGAACGCGGAGTCGTACGCGGCGCCGCGGCGCTCGGGGATGGACCGGCCGTCGGGGGCGGCCGCCGTGGTGTCTGCCGTAGTCTCGCTCACGGTTCAAATCTTCGCACGCGCCCCGGACCGCACTCCCCGGCCGGTCTCGTCGGTTCCTCCAAGATCTGGCCGGGTTTGCCGTTCCGGCACGCCGCGCAGGCGGAAGTTGCGGCGATAACCCGGGTCTTCGACCTAGTCTTCGGGGCATGGCAGCGGTCGGCGGGCACCCCGCGCAGGGTGGCGGAACAGGTGGCGGAACTGGTCGGGAGGGGGCGCCGAGCGAGTTCCGGGCCGCCGTGGCGGCGTTCGACGGGGCGCGGCTGCGGCCCGAGGTGCAGCTGTCCCCCGCGCCGGCCCCGCGCCGTCTGGCCCCGCACGCGTTCGCGGTGACCGCCTCGGTCGAGGTGGACGGCGAGGAGCTGGCGGACGGCCGGCTGGTGCTGCTGTACGACCCGGCCGGGCAGGAGGCCTGGAACGGGGAGTTCCGGGTGGTGACGATGACCCGGGCCGAGCTGGAGCCGGAGATGGCCGGCGACCCGATGCTGTCCGAGGTCGGCTGGGCCTGGCTGCTGGACGCGCTGCAGGCGCACGGCGCCGGGTACGCGGAGCCGTCCGGCACGGTGACCAGGTGCGCCTCGCAGTACTTCGGCGGGCTCGCCGACCGTCCGTCCTCCACCGAGATCGAGATCCGGGCCTCCTGGACGCCGGCCGACGGCCGCTTCGAGCGGCACCTGGCCGCCTGGGGGGAGCTGCTGTGCACCAGTGCGGGCCTGCCGCCGGTCGCCCCGGCCCCGCCGGCGTCCGCCGACGTCCCGTCACTCGGTGGAGTGGTCCCGATGCCCGCCCGGCGGCGCCCGCGCTCGCACTGAGGGGTGGCGTCGGGGCCGCGCGGCGCCGGTCGGCCCCGACGCCACCCCCAGGGCTGACGGAGTGTGACTTCGGATCCGCTCTGCGTCAATTCACCGGTCGAAAGCGATCGCCATCGACCTAGTCGGGGACGAATCTGATCGATTTTGTGCGAATACCAGGCATGTCGCATCAATCATTTGCGCGATTTGTCCGTATTGTTACTCACTAGATCGTGATCTTTCGCTAAAGCCGGGCACGGTAGCTGCCGAAGCAGACTGTGACCCTTTCCGAACGCGGAACACTCCGACCGCCCCCATCGGGGTTCCGTCCGCCACTCCCCGCAGGAGGCCTGGTGTCGGTCCTTCTTGAGCACCCCGCAAACGTGGTCGCCTACCGGCCGACCAAGCCCACCGCCATGGTGGTCATCGCCGATCCGCGCGTCCGTAACACCGTCACCCGCCACCTGTGGGCGCTCGGCGTCCGCGACGTGATCGAGGTGTCCTCGATCGCCGAGGCCCGCCCCCGGGTCTCCACCCCGCGCGACATCTGCGTCGCCGACGTGCACCTGCCGGACGGCTCCGGGCTGACCATCCTGGCCGAGACCCGCGCCGCGGGCTGGCCCAACGGCCTCGCCCTCTCCGCCGCGGACGACATCGGCGCCGTCCGCAGCGCCCTGGCCGGCGGCGTCAAGGGATACGTCGTCACCGGCACCCGTACCAACGTCGCGATGCCCGGCCGCCCCGGCCTGCCGCTGGGCGCCGCCGGACTGGCCGGGCGGATGCGCCGCCCCGGCATGCCGGGCGTGCCCGGTGCCCCCGGTGCGCACGGTGCGCACGGTGCCCCGGGCGCCCCCGGTGCCCCGGGCGCGCAGCCGACCGCCTACCGCGAGCTGTCCGGCCGCGAGGTCGAGGTGCTGCGGCTGGTGGCCGAGGGCCAGTCCAACAAGGCGATCGGCGTCGCGATGGGCCTGTCCGCACTGACCGTCAAGAGCCACCTGGCCCGCATCGCGCGCAAGCTCGGCACCGGCGACCGGGCCGGCATGGTCGCGGTGGCGCTGCGCACCGGGATCATCCACTGAGCCGATCGGGGCCGCGCCGTCGAACCGGAACACCGCGGCGGCTCAGGAGGAACGTTTCCTCCTGAGCCGCCGCGGCGCTCCCGGAGGTCCCGTCGGCATGCTCGGTGACCCGGTCTGACCAGTCCGACAACACTCCCGGTTCCGAGGACCGTCGTACCCTTGGTGAGTGACCGACGCCGTAGCAGCCATCCCAGAAGAAGCAGCCCCGGTCCCGCTCCTTGAGCCCAAGGAGGGGATCCCGCCCGTCGTGGCGGACGAGGAGGCGCTGGCCGCCACCGTCGCCGCCTTCGCCGCGGGCACCGGACCGGTCGCCGTCGACGCCGAGCGGGCCTCCGGCTACCGCTACGGGCAGCGCGCGTACCTCATCCAGCTGCGCCGCGCGGGCGCCGGCACCGCGCTGATCGACCCGATCGCCTGCCCCGACCTCTCCGGGCTCGGCGCCGCCCTCGCGGACGCCGAATGGGTGGTGCACGCCGCCACCCAGGACCTGCCCTGCCTGGCCGAGGTCGGCATGAGACCGCGGCGACTGTTCGACACCGAGCTGGCCGGGCGGATCGCCGGCTTCGCCCGGGTCGGCCTCGGGCCGATGACCGAGAGCGTTCTCGGCCTGAGCCTGGCCAAGGAGCACTCGGCGGTCGACTGGTCCACCCGTCCGCTGCCCGAGCCGTGGCTGCGCTACGCCGCTCTGGACGTCGAGGTGCTGGTCGAGCTGCGGAACGCACTCGAACGGGAGCTGGACGCCCAGGGCAAGCTGGGCTGGGCACTGGAGGAGTTCGCCGCGATCGCCGCCGCCCCCCGCCCGGCCCCGCGCACCGACCCGTGGCGGCGCACCTCGCAGCTGCACAAGGTCCGCCGGCGCCGCCAGCTGGCCGTGGTGCGCGAGCTGTGGCTGGCCCGGGACCGGATGGCGCAGGAGCGCGACGTCTCACCGGGCCGGGTCCTGCCGGACGCCGCGATCGTCAACGCCGCGCTGGCCATGCCGCTGAACATCGCCGCGCTCCAGGCCGTCCAGGGCTTCGGGCCCCGTGTGCACCGGCGCCAGCTGGAGCAGTGGCTGGCCGCCGTGCAGCGCGGCCGGGAGGTGCCGGAGAACCAGCTGCCGCCGGCCGCCGCGCCGCACGACGGGCCGCCGCCGCCGCGCGCCTGGGCCGAGAAGGACCCGGTCGCCGCCGCCCGGCTGTCCGGCGCCCGCAGCGCCGTCAGCGAGCTGGCCGAGAAGCACAACCTGCCGGCCGAGAACCTGATCACCCCGGACCTGGTCCGCCGGGTGTCCTGGGAGCCGCCGGCCGACCCGGGCGCCGCCGGGGTGGCGGCCGCGCTGCGCGGCCTGGGGGCCCGGCAGTGGCAGGTCGACCTGGTCGCCCCGGTGATGGCCGCCGCGTTCGCCGCGGCGACCGCCGAGCAGGCCTGACGCCGGGCACGGGTCCCGCCTCGCGCATCGGCCGGAGGGGACGTCGTCCGCAGGGACGGCGTCCCCTCCGGCGCGTCCGGGGCCGGTGCCGGGGAGCGGTCCTGGTCGGACGTGTCGCGGGACACACCGGGTGAACCCGCCGAGGGGCCTGGGCAGGTTGGTTACCGACCGGTAGCATGGCGGTGAAGCGGCGCCGCTCGGGTCTTCGCCGGCGGCAGCCTGCCCACCTCGAAATGTTGGTCCCTGGGAGGAGAGCCCCCGTGCCTCGTACCGCGAGGGACGTCGTCTTCGTCGATGGCGTCCGCACCCCGTTCGGCAAGGCCGGCCCGAAGGGCATCTACCACGAGACGCGCGCCGACGACCTGGTCGTCAAGTGCATCCGGGAGCTCGTGCGCCGTAACCCGAACCTGCCCGTCGAGCGCATCGACGAGGTCGCCATCGCGGCCACCACGCAGATCGGCGACCAGGGTCTGACCATCGGGCGCACCGCCGCCCTGCTGTCCGGCCTGCCCAAGTCCGTGCCCGGCTACGCGATCGACCGCATGTGCGCCGGTGCGCTGACCGCCGTCACCACCACGGCCGGCGGCATCGCCTTCGGTGCCTACGACGTCGTCGTGGCCGGTGGCGTCGAGCACATGGGCCGCCACCCGATGGGCGAGGGCGTCGACCCGAACCCGCGCTTCGTCTCCGAGAAGCTGGTCGACGAGTCCGCCCTGTTCATGGGCATGACTGCGGAGAACCTGCACGACCGCTTCCCGCACATCACCAAGGAGCGCTGCGACGCCTACGCCGTGCGCTCCCAGGAGAAGGCCGCCAAGGCGTACGCCAACGGCGACATCCAGCCCGACCTGGTGCCGATCACGATCCGCAACACCAACCCCGAGGTCGGCGAGACCGGCTGGGGCCTGGCCACCGTGGACGAGCCGATGCGCCCGGGCACCACGATGGAGTCGCTGGCCGGCCTGAAGACCCCGTTCCGTCCGCACGGCAACATCACCGCGGGCAACTCGGCCGGTCTGAACGACGGTGCCACCGCCTCGCTGCTGGCCGCCGAGGACGTCGCCGAGGAGCTCGGCCTCCCGGTCAAGATGCGCCTGGTCTCCTACGCCTTCGCCGGCGTCGAGCCCGAGGTCATGGGCATCGGCCCGGTCCCGGCCACCGAGAAGGCGCTGGCCAAGGCCGGTCTCACCATCGACGACATCCAGGCCTTCGAGGTCAACGAGGCCTTCGCCGTCCAGGTGCTGTCCTTCCTCGACCACTACGGCATCGCGGACGACGACGAGCGGGTCAACCCGTTCGGCGGCGCGATCGCCTTCGGCCACCCGCTGGCCTCCTCCGGCGTCCGCCTGATGAACCAGCTGGCCCGCCGCTTCGAGCAGCGCCCGGACGTCCGCTACGGCCTCACCACGATGTGCATCGGCTTCGGCATGGGCGGCACCATCATCTGGGAGAACCCCCACTTCGAGGGTGGTAAGTGAGCATGAGCAACACCACTGAGCTGCTCCAGCACGGCGCCGAGCTGTTCCCGGGCGAGGTCGTCACGACCGCGCACGTGCGCCACCTGGACCTGCCGCTGCAGGCCGGCAAGCTGGCCCTCATCACCCTGGACAACGGCTTCGACCACACCAAGCCGACCACCTTCGGGCCGGGCTCGCTGCTGAAGCTGAGCGTCGCGCTGGACCAGGTCGAGGCCGAGGCCGCCGAGGGCAGGATCGTCGGCGCCGCGATCACCGGCAAGCCGTTCATCTTCGCCGTCGGCGCCGACCTCAAGGGCGTCGAGCTGCTCAAGGAGCACGCGGACGCGCTCGCCATCGGCAAGGGCGGCCACGAGGTCTTCAAGCGGATCGCCGCGCTGCCCGTCCCCACCTTCGCCTTCTACAACGGCGCGGCGATGGGCGGCGGCGTCGAGGTCGGCCTGCACTGCGACTACCGCACGGTGTCGGCGGGCGTCCCGGCGTTCTCGCTGCCCGAGGTCTTCCTCGGCCTGGTCCCCGGCTGGGGCGGCTGCACCATCCTGCCGAACCTGATCGGCCCGGCGAAGGCCGTCAAGGTCATCATCGAGAACTCGATGGCGCAGAACAAGCAGCTCAAGGGCAAGGACGTGTTCGAGCTGGGGATCGCCGACGCGATCTTCGAGCCGGCCGACTTCCTGGAGCAGTCGCTGCTGTGGGCGGCCAAGGTCCTCAAGGGCGACGTGGCCGTCGAGCGCGAGGCGATCGACCGCGGCAAGGCCTGGGACGACGCCGTCGCCTGGGGCCGCCTGGTCGCCGACGCCAAGGTGCACGGCGCGGCACCGGCCGCCTACCGCGCGCTGGACATCATCGCCCAGGTCAAGGACCAGGACCTGCAGGCCGGCTTCGACGCCGAGGACGCCGCCCTGGCCGACCTGATCATGGGCGGCGAGCTGCGCAGCGGCATCTACGCCTTCAACCTGGTGCAGCGCCGGGCCAAGCGCCCGGTCGGCGCGCCGGACAAGTCGCTGGCCCGCCCGGTCTCCAAGGTCGGCGTCGTCGGCGCCGGTCTGATGGCCTCGCAGCTGGCGCTGCTGTTCGCCCGCCGTCTGGAGGTGCCGGTGGTCCTCACCGACATCGACCAGGAGCGCGTCGACAAGGGCGTCGGCTACGTCCACGCCGAGATCGACAAGCTTCTCGGCAAGGGCCGCATCGGCCAGGACAAGGCCAACCGCCTCAAGGGCCTGGTCACCGGCTCGCTCGACAAGGCCGCCGCCTTCGGCGACGCGGACTTCGTCATCGAGGCCGTGTTCGAGGAGATGGGCGTCAAGCAGACCGTCTTCGCGGACCTGGAGAACGTGGTCTCGCCGACCTGCGTGCTGGCGACCAACACCTCCTCGCTGTCGGTCACCGAGATGGCCTCGAAGCTGAAGCACCCCGAGCGGGTCGTCGGCTTCCACTTCTTCAACCCGGTCGCGATCCTGCCGCTGCTGGAGATCGTCCGCGGCGAGCTGACCGACGACGCCTCGCTGGCCACCGCCTTCGCGGTGTCCAAGAAGCTGAAGAAGACCTCGGTCCTGTGCAAGGACGCCCCGGCGTTCGTGGTGAACCGGATCCTGACCCGCTTCATGGGCGAGATCCAGAGCATCATCGACGAGGGCACCCCGATCGCCAGCGTCGAGAAGGCCGTCGAGCCGCTCGGCCTGCCGATGTCCCCGATCATGCTCCTGGAGCTGGTCGGCCCGGCCATCGCGCTGCACGTCTCGGAGACCCTGCACGGCGCCTTCCCGGAGCGGTTCTCCGTGTCCGAGAACCTCGGCCGGGTGGTCAAGGCCGGCAAGCGCGGCTTCTACACCTGGGTGGACGGCAAGCAGGTCCTCGACCCCGAGGTGCTGGAGCTGCTGGCCTTCGGCGACTCGGTGCTCACCGAGGAGCAGGTCCTCAGCCGCGCCCTGGAGGCCGTGGCGCAGGAGATCGGCCTGATGCTGGAGGAGGGTGTCGTCGCCGAGGCGCAGGACATCGACCTCTGCATGATCACCGGTGCCGGCTGGCCCTTCCACCTGGGCGGGATCACCCCGTACCTGGACCGTGAGGGCGTCTCGGAGCGCGTCAACGGCAAGCGGTTCCTCGCCCCCGGCGTGGCCTCGGTGCCCGCGTAAGGCGTAGCCCGTACGAACGGCGGAGCCCCGGTGACCTGGACGGTCACCGGGGCTCCTTCGTGCGCTGTCCCGGCTTCTCGCGGCTCGCGCGGCTCGTCGGGGTGTGGGGGGTCCGGCCGTGGGGGGCGGCGTCAGTGCTTGAGGCGGTAGAAGACGGTGTCGCCGATGACGCCGATCATCTCGTAGTGGGTGTCCAGCAGGTTCTCGATCCGGGGGACCAGCACGGGCTGGTAGGGGGCGATGCCGGAGTCGTCCACGAAGACCTCGGGCAGGCCGTTGGCCAGCTCCTTGTCGAAGGTCTGCCAGGCGTTGGAGACGCTGAACTGCTCGCCGACGTTCTGACCGCCGTCCTTGCCGCCGCTGTAGTTGGTGAGGAAGCCGGCGGTCAGGTAGCGGGTGGCGGGCTTGCGGTCGGCCAGCCAGTACAGCTCGGGGTGCATGCCCCAGACCAGCACGGTGTCCTTGGGGGTGGTCTGGGCGGCCACCGCCGTGGCGACCTCGGTGGTGCGGCTGAGCCGCTCCCCGGGCCAGGCCAGGGCGAGGCCCCAGAAGACGGTGGAGGCGACCGTCGTGTACACCAGGACGGGCTTCCAGCGGACCGCCGAGGTGGCCACCGCACCGGTGCCCAGGAGCACCAGCGGCGGCATCAGCTGGAGGTAGTAGTGGCCGAAGAAGTGGAAGCCCACGCTGACCGCGACGACCGACGAGAGCAGCCACACCCACAGGTCGGCGGTGGAGCCGTGCTCCTCGCCGGCGACCGGCAGCGGCCGGTGGCGGTGCTTGAGCCACACGCGTCGGCCCACCGGCAGCAGGAAGCCGAGGCCCGCGGCGACCAGGATGGCCGAGTTGCCGAGCGCGCGGCCGGTCATCTGCAGCCAGGCGCCGCCGAAGGAGGCGTAGTCGCCGCTGCCGGTGACCACCCAGAAGAGGAAGCCCTTGGGCTTGGTCAGGATGACCGCGACCAGCGCTATCGGCAGCGCGAAGCCGAAGCCGATCTTGAACAGGGCGGGCGGCCAGCGCACCCCTCGGCGGCGGGCGTCCTGGAGGAGCATCCACAGCACCGGGAGCAGCACCGCGCCGCCGGTCTGCTTGGTCAGCGAGCAGAGCGCGACGGCGATGCCGGCGGCCAGCCAGCGGCGGCGCTCGGCGTAGCGGAAGGCGGCCACCATGGCGGGCAGCATGAAGACCTCGAACGTCGCCGCCTGGGTGTCCTCCGGGGAGAGCCCGATGGAGACCAGCAGGTAGAGCAGCCCGGCGCCGGCGCCGGCCCGGTTGCCCCAGCGGCCGCGGGCGATGGAGGCCAGCAGGATCGCGGTGACCAGGTGGGCGACCACCGCGAGGGTGCGCAGCGGCCACAGCGAGGCGGAGCCGAAGACGGCGAAGCAGGCCTGGTAGAGCCAGGGCAGCAGCGGCGGCTTGCGGTCGACCACGGTGTCGTACAGGACCCCGCCGTCGGCCAGCATCCGGGCCTGGGTGGCCAGGAAGCCCTCGTCGGGGCTCCACACCGGCCGGGCGAAGGAGGGGATGTGGGTGGCGAGCGCCACCAGTGCCAGCACCGGCACCAGCCTGGTCCAGTACCCGGTCGTGACGTGGGTACGGACGCGCTCGGGCAGGCGCTGGGCCAGCCGGGCGAGGCGGGGGTGGGTGGGGGTGGTCGGCACCTTCACAACCTACCGGGCGGGATCGGCGCGGGCAGCGCCGGTCCCGCCTTTCGGTGCGATTATCAGCTCGTCCGGTGACGAGCTGTTACAGAGTTGGGGCGAACGGCCCCTGCGGCGGGGCTCAGGCCTCGACGCGCGCCTCGGTGGCGGCCTTGTCCAGACCGGCCACCAGAGCGGTCACCTTGCGGGCGATGTCCGGGGCGTTGAGGCCGATCTCGGCCAGGATCTCGGCGCGGGTCGCGTGGTCCAGGAACTCCTGCGGGATGCCGAAGTCGCGCACCGGCAGGTCCACGTCGGCGTCGCGCAGCGCCTGCGCCACGGCGGCGCCGACGCCGCCCGCGCGGCCGTTGTCCTCGATCGTGACGACCGCGCGGTGCTCGGCGGCCAGGCCGGGCAGGGCCGGGTCGACCGGCTTGACCCAGCGCGGGTCCACCACGGTCGCGGTGATGCCCCGGGCGGCCAGCAGGTCGGCGACCTCCAGGCTGGTGCCGGCCATCGCGCCGACCGAGACGATCAGCACGTCGGCGCGGTGCGCCCCGGCGGACTCCTCCGCGGCGCGCAGCACGTCCATGCCGCCGACCCGGCCGACGGCGGCGACGGCCGGGCCGACCGTGCCCTTGGAGTAGCGCACGACCGTCGGCGCGTCCTTGACCTCGACGGCCTCGCGCAGCTGGGCGCGCAGCTGGTCGGCGTCGCGCGGGGCGGCCAGGCGCAGGGTCGGGACGACCTGGAGGATCGACATGTCCCACATGCCGTTGTGCGAGGCGCCGTCGTTGCCGGTGACCCCGGCCCGGTCGAGCACGAAGGTGACGCCCAGCTTGTGCAGGGCGACGTCCATCAGGACCTGGTCGAAGGCGCGGTTGAGGAAGGTCGCGTAGACGGCGACGACCGGGTGCAGGCCGCCGGTGGCGAGGCCTGCGGCGCTGGTGACGGCGTGCTGCTCGGCGATGCCGACGTCGAAGATCCGCGTCGGGAAGGCCTCCGCGAACGGGGCGAGGCCGACCGGGTGGAGCATGGCGGCGGTGATGCCGACCACGTCCTCGCGCTCGCGGCCGATCGCGACCATCTCCTCGGCGAAGACGGACGTCCAGTCCTTGCCCGCGCTCTTGATCGGCAGGCCGGTCTCCGGGTGGATCACGCCGACCGCGTGGAAGCGGTCCTCGTCGTTGTTCTCGGCGGCGTGGTAGCCGCGGCCCTTCTCGGTGAGGCAGTGGACGATCACCGGGCCGCCGAAGCCGCGCGCCTTGGTCAGCGCGGACTCCAGGGCGGTGAGGTCGTGGCCGTCGATGGGGCCGATGTACTTGAGGCCGAGGTCCTCGAACATGCCCTGCGGGGCGATGAAGTCCTTGAGGCCCTTCTTGGCGCCGTGCAGCGTCTCGAAGAGCTGCTGGCCGACCACCGGGGTGCGCTGGAGCGCGTCCTTGCCCCAGGAGAGGAAGCGCTCGTAGCCCTGGGTGGTGCGCAGCGTGGAGAGGTGGTTGGCCATGCCGCCGATGGTCGGCGAGTAGGAGCGCTCGTTGTCGTTGACGACGATGACGACCGGGCGGTCCTTGGCGTCGGCGATGTTGTTGATCGCCTCCCAGGCCATGCCGCCGGTGAGCGCGCCGTCGCCGATGACGGCGACGACCGGGTCATTGGTGCCCTTGAGCTGGTTGGCCTTGGCCAGGCCGTCGGCGTAGGAGAGCACGGTGGAGGCGTGGGAGTTCTCGATCACGTCGTGCTCGGACTCGGCGCGGGACGGGTAGCCGGACAGGCCGCCCTTCATCCGCAGCATCGAGAAGTCCTGGCGACCGGTGAGCAGCTTGTGGACGTAGCTCTGGTGGCCGGTGTCGAAGAGGATGCGGTCGCGCGGGGAGTCGAAGACCCGGTGCAGCGCGATGGTGAGCTCCACCACCCCGAGGTTGGGGCCGAGGTGGCCGCCCGTCTTGGAGACCTCCGTCACCAGGAAGGTCCGGATCTCCTGCGCCAGTGCGGCCAGCTGGCCGGGCGTGAGCCGGTCGAGATCGCGCGGTCCCCGAATGCGGGTCAGCAGGGCCACCCGTTCCTCCTCGTTCAGTGTTCGCGGACCGCGGCCGGTCCGACGGGCGTCGCTGCCCGGTGTGCCGGTGCGCCTCGACGGTCCGCTGCGACGGTCGTGGTCGGTGCCGACCGGTCGAGTCTAATGTCCGCCTGCCGGACACCGAGCGGCGCGCCCGGTGCCACCGGCCGGTCATGGACGATCCCCGAGGTGACGGGGGTCCGGGCGGGGCCCGGTCGCGTCAAGCCCGGTTGACGGAGGCGGCCGCGAGGGCGCCCGACTCCCCCATCTCGCTCATGACGAGCGCCAGCGCGCCCAGCACCTCCGCGCGGCCGCCCAGGGTGCCCGGCACCACGGACAGCTGGCGGGCGGCGCTGGGGATCGCGTAGCGGGCGACCGAGTCCCGGATCGGGGCCAGCACCAGCTCGCCGGCCTCGGCGAGGTCGCCGCCGAGGATCACCCGGCGCGGGTTGAGCAGGTTGCACAGGGTGGCGACGCCGGTGCCGATCTGCCGGCCGGCGTCGGCGATCACCCGGCGGCAGCCGAGGTCGCCCTGGTGGGCCAGCTCGACCACCCTGGGCAGGGTGAGGTCGGGGCCGAGGGTGGGGGAGAGCAGGGAGAGCAGGTAGCGGGAGCCGACGAAGGTCTCCAGGCAGCCGCGGTTGCCGCAGCGGCAGACCGGGCCGGCCTCGTCCAGCGTGATGTGCCCTATCTCACCGGCGGTGCCGCCCGGGCCGCGGTAGATCTGGCCGTTGACGACGAGGCCGGCGCCGACCCCGCTGGCGATCTTGATGTAGGCGAGGTCGCTCAGGCCGCGGCCGGCGCCCCAGACCAGCTCGCCGAGCGCGCCGAGGTTGGCGTCGTTGTCGACGCGCACCGGCATGCCGAGCCGCTCGGCCAGCTCGCGGCCGGGGGCGATGCCCGTCCAGCCGGGCAGGATCGCGGTGGAGCCGAGCGCGCCGGTCTCCACGTCGATCGGGCCGGGCACGCCGAGGCCGACGCCGATCACCTTGTCCGGGCGGAAGCCGGCCTGTGCCAGGAGCCGCTCGACCATGGCCTCGGCGCGGTCGAAGCCCTGGGCGGCCGAGACGTCGACGTCGATCGGGGCGCTCTCCTCGGCGAGCACCCGGTGCGCGAGGTTGCCGACCGCGACCCGCAGGTGGGTGTGGCCGAAATCGATGCCCACGACGATGCCGGCGTCGCCGCTGAGCGAGACGCTGCGAGCCCGGCGGCCGCCGGAGGAGGTGTCGGCGACGACGACCGTGCCGCTCTCCTTCAGTTCCCGCACGATGTTGGAGACGGTGGCCGCCGAGAGGCCGGTGCCGCGGGCGATCTCGGCCTGGGTCAGCGAGCCGGCCATCCGCACGGCCCGCAGCACGCGCTCCAGGTTCGCCCGGTGCAGCGATGACTGAGAGCCCGGTGTGTCCGTCGCCATGATCCACCATCCCAAGGGGGCGGGGACCCCTCCACCGGGCGTCCCCTTCAACTCCTGAAGCCTACGGCTCCGGGTGCGGGGCGGGGGTATTGGAGGCGGGATCGGGCGGCGGCGGAGTGACGGCGGGCTGGACGGGCGACGGGGGCGGGAGCGCGGACCGGGCGGCCGTCGGGGCCGTCAGGTCACGGGGGCATTGAGGTGGTGGGGGGATCCCGAGGGGGTCCCGGGGGGCTTTCGGGCTCCTGCCAGCAGCCGAAAACCGGTCACCACTACCATGGTGCCCAATCTCACGCGTCCCACCGGACCGCGGACGGTACCGGCAGAGGACGAATCCAGACATGACGGGGAATCAGATGGCAGGGGATCACCCTACGCCGGGGGCAGGCGAAACACCGGGCAGCGGCCCGCAGGAACACCGCGGCGTCTCGTTCGGGCGCCAGCCCGGCGTCGACCCGGCCGCCGTCGCCGACCAGATGACGCAGTTGGACGGCTCGGCGATCCCGGGACCGGCGGCGCCCGCGGGACCGCCGGCCCAGCCGCCGGCGCCGCCGGCCGCACCGCCGACCGGCCCGGCCTACGCGCCGACCGCCGCCGCCTTCCCCTCCCAGGCCCCGCCGCCGCCCCCGGCGGGCGCGCCGGTGGGCCCGTACGACCCGGTGCCCGGCGGCGGCTACCCGGCGCCCGACGCCGGGCAGACCTACGGCGGCGGTTACGGCTACCCGCAGGAGCAGCAGCAGAGCGGCTACGCCTACCCGACCGCGCCGGTGCCGGCCGTGCCCAAGCAGCGCAACCCCGTGATGGTCTGGGGCGGCATCATCGGCGGCGTGCTCGCGATCGCCATCGTCGCCGCGCTGATCGTGCTGCTCAAGCAGTCCGACAACCCGGACACCCCGGTCGCGAACACCGGCGGGACCACCAGCGGCACCTCCGGCAGCGGCGGCAGCAGCTCCGGGACCAGCGGCAACGGCGGCACGGGCGGCGGCGGTGCCAGCTACAACGTCGCCTGGTCCGTCCCCAAGGCCGCCGACTCGGACGGCGGCAACCAGATGCTCGGCATCTGGGCCACCGACAAGGTCACCGTGCGGGTGGACTCCAACGGCGTCCGCGCGTACAACCTGTCGGACGGCAAGCCCGCGTGGTCCATCCCGGTGCCGAACGGCGCCAAGGAGCTGTGCGCCGCGTCGAACAGCACCAACTCCAAGAACATCGGGGCCATCGCCTTCAACACCGGTGACAGCGACTGCTCCACCATGGGCGCCGTCGACCTCACCTCCGGCAAGATGCTCTGGAGCGTCAAGGTCTCCAACGACCGGATCTCCTCCCCGACGCTGAGCGTCACCGACAAGGTCGTCGTCATCGGCGGCCGCGTGGTCGGCGCGGTCAACATCGACAACGGCCTCACCCTCTGGTCGTGGAAGCCGCGCGACAGCAGCTGCACCGTGACCGGCCGCACGGCCGGTGCCCAGGTCGTGGTCAGCGACCGCTGCTACGAGAGCAGCCCCAAGTCCCAGCTGTACGTGGTGGACTCGGAGACCGGCACGCAGAAGAGCACGCCGCTCGCGCTCGCCGGCAGCATCGAGGCGGTCGACAAGGTCGTCTCCGCCGACCCGCTGGTGGTGCTCATGACCAACGGCACCAACGGCGACTACGTCCTGCCGTTCGACAAGAGCGACAAGCCGGGCAACCCGATGTCGGTCAAGGAGCCCGGCGCCGACAGCCTGCGCCTGACCGGCCTGAGCGACGCGATCAGGGCGAACGTCGTCAGCGGGAACATCCTGTACGTGCAGGCCAGCGGGAGCAAGGACGCCATCAACGCGTACGACCTGACCACCGGCAAGCGCCTGTGGTCGGCCGCCAACCCGACGGCCAACCAGGACATCCGCCTCGTCTCCGGGTACGACAAGGACGGCAAGGTCCGCGCCGTCCTGACCCAGGGCTACAAGAAGCCCGCGCGGCTCGTGACGCTCTCGCCGGCCGACGGCTCGATGACCGACCTCGGGACCCTGGCCATGCCGGACGGCTTGGACATCGGCGCCGGCCTGAACGAGTACAAGATGGCGCAGGACGCCAGCGAGGTCATCACCTTCTCGCGGTACGGCTCGGACTCGCCGATCACCAAGTGGGCGAAGAAGTAGGGATGACGGACTGACGTCCGTCCCGGCGAGGGGCGGGTCGGGGCTGCGGCCCCGGCCCGCCCCTCTTCCGTCGTCTCCCCGCCGTTGCCGGGCCGGGCCGTCCGCCTGCGATTATTCGGCGGCCCCGCGCGTTGCCCGTGGGAAGATGCGCAACACCAGCCCGACGAAGGAGTTCACCGAGTGCCCGGCACCAACCTGACCCGTGAGGAAGCCCGCACCCGGGCCGACCTCCTGCACGTGGACGCGTACGACATCGAGCTCGACCTCGGCACCGCCCGCGAGGGCGGGACCTTCCGGTCCACCACCGTCGTCCGGTTCACCGCCACGACCCCCGGCGCGGACACGTTCATCGACCTCGTCGCCCCCGGCGTCGAGGAGATCACCCTCAACGGCACCGCGCTCGACCCCGCGAGTTTCGCCGACAGCCGCATCCCGCTGCCGGGCCTCGCGGCCGAGAACGAGCTGCGCGTCGTCGCCAACTGCGCCTACACCAACACCGGCGAGGGCCTGCACCGCTTCGTCGACCCGGTCGACGGCGAGACCTACCTCTACACCCAGTTCGAGGTGCCGGACGCCCGCCGCGTCTTCGCCACCTTCGAGCAGCCCGACCTGAAGGCCTCGTTCACCTTCACCGTCACCGCCCCCAAGGGCTGGGTCGTCGTCTCCAACTCCCCGACGCCGCAGCCGACCGGTGACGGCGACACCCAGGTGTGGGCGTTCGAGCCGACCGGTCGCATGTCGACCTACATCACCGCGCTGATCGCCGGCCCCTACGTCGGCGTCTTCGACACCTACGAGAACGGCGACCAGAAGGTGTCGCTCGGCGTCTACTGCCGGCCCTCGCTGCGCGAATTCCTCGACGCCGACGCCGTGTTCGAGGTGACCAAGCAGGGATTCGACTACTTCCAGGAGAAGTTCGACTACCCCTACCCGTTCCCCAAGTACGACCAGCTGTTCGTCCCGGAGTTCAACGCCGGCGCGATGGAGAACGCGGGCGCCGTCACCCTGCGCGACCAGTACGTGTTCCGCTCCAAGGTCACCGACGCCGCCTACGAGGCCCGCGCCGCGACGATCCTGCACGAGCTCGCCCACATGTGGTTCGGCGACCTCGTCACCATGGAGTGGTGGAACGACCTCTGGCTGAACGAGTCCTTCGCCACCTTCGCCGAGGCCGTCTGCCAGGCCGAGGCGCCCGGCTCCCGGTGGCCGCACTCCTGGACCACCTTCGCCAACCAGATGAAGACCTGGGCGTACCGGCAGGACCAGCTGCCGTCCACCCACCCCATCATGGCCGACATCAACGACCTGGAGGACGTCCAGGTCAACTTCGACGGCATCACGTACGCCAAGGGCGCCTCGGTGCTCAAGCAGCTCGTCGCGTACGTCGGCCAGGACGCCTTCTTCCAGGGCGTGCAGGCCTACTTCAAGCGCCACGCCTGGGGCAACACCCGCCTCGGCGACCTGCTCGGCGCGCTGGAGGAGGCCAGCGGACGCGACCTCAAGGCGTGGTCCAAGGCCTGGCTGGAGACCGCCGGCATCAACGTGCTGCACCCCTCGATCGTCCTCAACACCGACGGTGAGATCGAGTCCTTCACCGTGCTCCAGGAGGCCCCGGCCCTCCCCGCCGGCGCCAAGGGCGACGCCGTGCTGCGCCCGCACCGCATCGCCATCGGCCTGTACGAACTCGCCGACGGCGACACGCTGGTGCGCACCGACCGGATCGAGCTGGACGTCGACGGGCCGCGCACCGAGGTGCCGCAGCTCGTCGGACGGCACCGGCCGGCCGTCGTCCTGCTCAACGACGACGACCTCTCCTACGCCAAGATCCGGCTCGACGAGGACTCCCTCGCCGTCGTCACCGAACACCTCGGTGCCTTCACCGAGTCGCTGCCGCGCGCCCTGTGCTGGGCCTCGGCCTGGGACATGACCCGCGACGGCGAACTCGCCGCCCGCGACTACCTCTCGCTCGCGCTCTCCGGCATCGGGCGCGAGAGCGACATCGGCGTCGTCCAGTCCGTGCAGCGGCAGGTCAAGCTCGCCCTCGACGCCTACGCCGACCCGGCCTGGCGCGAGGAGGGCCTCGGCCGCTGGGCCGCCGCCGCCGAGGAGCACCTGCGGGCCGCCGAGGCCGGCAGCGACCACCAGCTGGCCTGGGCCCGCACCCTCGCCTCCGTCGCCCGCACCGACGCCCAGCTCGACCTGCTCGCCGGACTGCTCGCCGGGACCACCGAGATCAAGGGCCTGGCCGTCGACACCGAGCTGCGCTGGACCCTGCTGGTCCGGCTCTCGGCCACCGGCCGCGCCGACGAGGCGGCCGTCGCCGCCGAGCTCGAGCGCGACAACACCGCGGCCGGCCAGGAGCACGCCGCCACCTGCCGCGCGGCCCGGCCCACCGCCGAGGCCAAGGCGCAGGCGTGGGCGGCGGTCGTCGAGTCCGACACGCTCACCAACTACGTGCAGGAGGCCACCATCGCCGGCTTCCAGCAGGCCGACCAGCGGGAGCTGCTCGAACCGTACGCGGCGAAGTACTTCGACGCCGTCAAGGGCGTCTGGGAGACCCGCAGCCACGAGATCTCGCAGCAGATCATCGGCGGGCTCTACCCGGCGTTGCAGGTGTCGCAGGCGACGGTCGACGCGACCGACGCGTGGCTGACCGCGGCCGAGCCGGCGCCGGCGCTGCGGCGCCAGGTCGTCGAGGCCAAGGCCGGCGTCGAGCGGGCGCTGCGGGCGCAGGCCGCCGACCGGGCGGCCGGGGCGCACCGGTCCTGACGACGCGAAGGGGCGCCGGACTCGGTCCGGCGCCCCTTCGGCGTTGTGGTGCGGGTCTCACGGGTGGACGGCCGCGGGGCCGTCGGCTACTTCTTCTTGCCCTTGCCGTACGGCAGGCCCGCGAGGGCGGCGATGATCACGAAGGCCGCGATCGGGACCAGTACGTACAGGCCGATGGTCTGGCCGACGCTGAGGCCGGAACCCGGGTCGTCGCCGTCGTCCCGGGTGAAGGCCATGGCGGGCGACGACAGCAGCATCATCAGCGTGACCGTTGCGGAGACCGCGCCGGCTCGCAAAGCGTTCCTCTTGTCCACGTTTTCCAACTTACCCGGGGCTTATGGGGTGGCGCGCGTCGGGGTGGGCCTGACGGGATGGGGGGGACGTGCGGGGTGCCCTCCGGGCGGGGGGACGGGCAGGGGCGGGTGGGGCGGGGGCTCAGGGGCGGGGGTGTGGGGGGCGGGCCAGGAGGTGGGAGAGGAAGGGGGCGGCGGGGGCGGTGGCGAGGGTTTCCAGGGTCACCGGGTGGCCGGCGCCGTCGGCGATCGGGAGGCGCCAGTTCGGGTACTGGTCCCAGGTGCCGGGGAGGTTCTGCGGGCGCGGGTCGCCGACCAGGTCCGGCAGCCACACACCCACCAGCCCGGCCCCGGTCGCGCCCAGGAAGCGGTACAGCACCGGCATCGACAGCGGCTCCCCCGGCGCCAGCAGCCCCAGGCGGGTCAGCGCCGCCCGCCACTCGGCCAGCTCCGCCTGCGCCTGCGCCTGCTCGTCCCCGAGCGGCCGGGCCAGCAGCCCGAGCCGGTGGCGCAGCTCGACGTGCTCGCCGGAGAGCCGGGCCGCCGTGCTGGGCAGGTCGTGGGTGGTGAGGGTCGCCAGGCAGTCGCGGCGCCAGCGGTCCGGTGGCAGGACCTCCCCGCCGGCCGCCCAGTCCCGTTCGAACCACAGGACGGACGTCCCGAGGATCCCGCGCGAGGCCAGTTCCTCGCGGACGCCCGGCTCGACCGTGCCGAGGTCCTCGCCGATCACCGCAGTCCCGGCGCGGTGCGCCTCCAGGGCGAGCACGCCGAGCATCGCCTCGGCGTCGTAGCGGACGTACGCGCCCTCCGTCGGCGCGTGCCCCTCCGGCACCCACCACAGCCGGAACAGCCCCATCACGTGGTCGATCCGCACCGCGCCCGCGTGCCGGGCGGCGGCCCGCAGGAGTTCCGCGTACGGGGCGTAGCCGGCGGCGGCGAGGGCGTCGGGGCGCCAGGGCGGCAGGCCCCAGTCCTGGCCGTGGGCGTTGAACGCGTCCGGCGGGGCGCCGACCGAGATGCCGCCGGCCAGCACGTCCTGTAGCGCCCAGGCGTCGGCGCCGTCCGGGTGGACGCCGACCGCGAGGTCGTGGATCAGGCCGACCGGCATGCCGGCGCCGTCGGCGGCGGCCTGGGCGGCGGCGAGCTGCTGGTCGACCTGCCAGGCGAGCCAGCGGTGGAACTCGACCCGGTCGGCGAAGCCCTTGCGGGCCCGCTCGATCCCGGAGCCGTCCGGGTGGCGCAGCCCCTCGGGCCACGTGTGCCAGTCCGGGCCGTGCTCCTCGGCGATCGCGTTCCACAGCGCGTACCGCTCCAGCCACTCACCCTCGCGGCGCAGGTAGGCCCGGTAGGCGGCGTCGCGGCCGGCGCCGCGCGGCACCTCGTGCAGCGCTTCCAGGGCCTCGCGCTTGAGCGCCCAGACGGCGTCCCGGTCGATCAGGCCGTCGTGCACCAGCACCTCGGCGCGGAGCCGGGCGGCCCGGCGGCCGAGTTCCTCGGCCTCGGCGCGCTGGTCGCCGACCAGGTAGGCGTACTCGGGGACGGCTTCGACGCGCAGGTGGACGGGGTCGGCGAAGCGGCGGGAGGAGGGGCGGTAGGGGGAGGGGTCGGAGGGGGCGCCGGGAAGGCCGGCGTGGAGGGGGTTGATCTGGACGAAGCCCGCGCCGAGGTCGGCGCCGGCCCACTGGGCGAGGTCGGCGAGGTCGCCGAGGTCGCCCATGCCCCAGGAGCGGTCGGACAGGAGGGAGTACAGCTGGGCGAGGAAGCCCCAGCTGCGGGTGGGGAGTTCGGGGAGTTTGTCGGGGGCGACGACGAGGGCCGCGCGCGCCGAGCGGCCGGCGCACTCGGCGTTGAGGACGTGTCGACCGAGGGGCAGGTCGGCCGGGAGCCAGTGGGAGTGGCCGCGGGGCAGTTCCCAGACGCCGCCGTCCTCCAGATCGATGTGGAGGCGGGCGTCGGCGGGGACGTCGAGCGCGGTGCGGCGGCCCCGGCGGACGACGACGCAGGGCGGGAGCAACCTGGCCTGCTGCTCCGCCCGGTGACGTTCCAGCGCCGCCCGCACCTCCTCCGGCGTCCCGGCCTCGACCCCGAGCGCCCGCAGCACCGCCACCAGCGTCCGCGCGCCGACCGGCACGCCGCCGGGGCCCGGGTCCTTCGGGTCGACCCCGTGCGCCTGTGCCAGCGCCACCAGTTCGGGCGGCGGGGCCGGGGCGTCCTGCGCCGGCACCTTGAGCCCGTCGGCTCCGTCACGGTCGAGATAAGCGGCCACTCGCGGCTCCTGCGATGTCTCGGCAACGCCAGTTCAGGACGACACAGTCCTACCCGCGTGACGGCCCGATGACGCTGCGCGACACGGGCGCGAGCGGTCGACCGGCCGTCAGGAGGACCGCCGGCTCCGGGCCGTTCCGCTGATGACGGGGTGGCGGGGGCAGGGCCGCGAGGTGATCAATTGGGCAAAGTGGACATACCTGACGACGGCGTTGACACCGGGTTGGGTAGCTGGTGGGGTTGCGGCGATGTGGTCCAGGTCTGGCGAGGAGGCTCCTGTGCAAGCCCGAGTTTCCGTTGCGGCCGGACGACGGCTGCGGCAGCAGCTGGAGCAGAGCTCCGCGCTGCGCGAGGTCCTCCACCACCCCACGGCGCTGGCGGCCCGGCGGGCCACCGCCCGGACGTGCCGTCAGCTGGCCCCGAAGACGGCGGACCGGCTGATCGCCGACCTCAAGGGGACGGAGCCGCTGCTCGCGTCCGTCCGGGCCGAGCGGGCGGCCGGGGGCCGCGCGCCGGGGCGGCGGGCCCTGCAGATCGCGGCGGGGGTCGCCGCGGCGGCGGTGTTCGGCGGACTGCTCGCGGGGCCGGTGCCGATGGCGGCGGCGTACGCGGGGGCACCGGTGCCGGACGTGGTGAGCACCGCGCCGCAGACGCCGCTGGGGAGCGTGACGGACCCGCAGGTGTTCCCGCGGCCGCAGGAGCGGACGGTGGCCGGGAAGCCGGTCGTGGTGCCGGCCGCGGTGACGCTGGTGACGGCGCCGAAGGCGGACCACGGCGCGGTGGACGCGGTGCACGAGGTGCTCGGGATCGCCGGCGCGACGGACTTCACCACCGTGTCCGACGTCGCCGCCCCGCCGGCCGCGGGCTCGCTCGTCGTGTACGTCGGCGGGCCGGCCGAGGGCGCGGGCGGCGCGGTGGACCGGGCGCTGCGCGACCTGGCCGCCGCGGGCGGGACGAAGGACGGCGCCGCGCCGTCGCTGATCGGGATGCCGATCGGCGGCTACGTGCTGATGGCCGGTCAGCTGCCGGCGCAGGGCGGCGGGACGTACGGCGCGGTGGTGCTGGCTGGCGCGGACTCGGCGGGCACCTTCTACGCGGCGCAGAGCCTGCGGCAGATACTGGCGGCGGTGCCGGCCGGGCAGGGGCAGAACCAGGCGCCCGGCGCCTCGGGGCTCGGCCTGCCGGGGATCACGCTGCGCGACTGGCCGTCCGGGGCGCCGGTGCGCGGCACCGCGGAGGCGTTCTACGGCACGCCGTGGACGGCGCAGCAGCGGCTGGACCAGGTGGAGTTCCTGGGCCGCTCCAAGCAGAACTTCTACCTCTACGCGCCCGGCGACGACCCGTACCGGCTGTCCCGCTGGCGCGACGCGTACCCGGCGGACAAGACTGCCGAGCTGCGCGAACTGGGCGGCCGGGCGGCCGCCAACCACGTGACGCTCGGCTACGCCGTCGATCCGGGCCAGTCGTTCTGCTTCAGCTCGGGCAAGGACGTGGACGCGCTGGTGGCGAAGCTGGACGGGCTGCGCGCCCTCGGCTTCTCGGCGTTCCAGCTGCAGTTCCTGGACGTCAGCTACGACGAGTGGCACTGCTCCGACGACCGTTCGACGTACGGCACCGGGCCGGCCGCCGCGGCCAAGGCGCAGGCCGCGCTGGCGGCGAAGGTGCAGGACCGCCTGATCTCGAAGAACCCGGGCCTGGCGCCGCTGTCGATCGTGCCCACCGAGTACCACCAGTCGGGTTCGACGCCCTACCGCAAGGCGCTCGCGGACGCGCTGCCGGCCGGGGTGCAGGTGGCGTGGAGCGGGGTCGGGGTGATCCCGGAGAAGATCACCGGCGCTCAGACCTCGGACACCGCGGGCCTGTACGGGCACCCGCTGGTCACCATGGACAACTACCCGGTCAACGACGCATCCCCGGACCGGCTCTACCTCGGCGCCTACACCGGGCGCGACGCGGAGGTGGCCAGCCGGTCGGCGGTGATGCTGACCGGGGCGATGCAGCAGCCGGTGGCCTCCCGGATAGCCCTGTCGACGGCCGGCGACTTCGCCTGGAACCCGGCCGCGTACAAGCCGGACGAGTCCTGGCAGGCCGCGCTGCGCACGATGGCCGGGCCGACCGGCGCCTCCGCGACCCCGGCCGGGTCGGCGCTGGCGGCGGTCACCGCGCTGGCCGGCAACAGCTCGTCCTCGCCGCTGTCCAAGCAGGAGTCGGGCTACCTGACGCCGCTGATGGACACGTTCTGGGCGACCGCCGAGCCCACCTCGGGCGCGGCCCCCGACGTCGCCAGGCTGATAGAGGCCGCCGGCCCGCTGCGGGAGGCGTTCGGCGCGATGGCCTCGGCCCAGGAGACGCTGGCCGGCACCCAGGCGACGTCGGCGCTGGCCGCCGAGGCCGGGCCGTGGCTGACGCCGCTGCACGACTACGGGCTGGCCGGGCAGGCCGCGCTCGACATGCTGCTGGCGCAGCACGGCGGTGACGGCGCCGCCGCCTGGAAGGCCCGGGTGGAGCTCAACCGGCTGCGCGAGCAGCTGGCGCAGAGCCCGGCGACGATCGGCGCGGGTGTGCTCGCCCCGTTCCTGGAACACGCGCTGCGGGCCGCCGACAACTGGGCGGGCGTGGTCAGCGGGGGCATCAGCCCGACGACGACGATGGGCTCCGCGCACGACCACCTGCCGGCGCTGATGACCGACGGCCAGGCCGGCACCTTCTACTGGAGCTCCGCTCCCCCGCAGCCCGGCGACGCGGTCGGCGTGGACCTCGGCTCCGGGCGCCCGGTCAGCGGCGTCACCGTCCTGATGGGCGGCTGGGG
Source organism: Streptomyces sp. SP17BM10 (assembly GCF_036322405.1). Classification (NCBI taxonomy): domain Bacteria; kingdom Bacillati; phylum Actinomycetota; class Actinomycetes; order Kitasatosporales; family Streptomycetaceae; genus Streptomyces; species Streptomyces sp. SP17BM10. The sequence goes on from NZ_JAQYXB010000595.1 coordinate 119,914, forward strand.
CGACGGGCCGGACGCGCAGAGCGCGGTGGACGACTACATCCGCGACGGCGTCCTGGAGTACTCGACCGGCGAGGGCGGCTGGAAGCAGCTGGCCGTGGTGAAGAACCAGAAGACGGTCAGTGCCCAGGTGCCCGCGGGCACGGTGGTGCGGGCGGTGCGCCTGCGCGCCACCTCCGCCCAGAAGACCGCGGTGGCGGTGCGCGAGTTCACCGTGACCGCGCCGGACGAGGCCCCGACGAGCGTCTCCGGCGGCCCGGCCGCGCTGCCCGGTTCCTCGCCGGCCGCGGTGCTGGACGGCAACCCGGACACCGCCTACCGGGCGGCCAGCGCGCCGACCGCGCAGGACGAGCCCCTGACCGTCGAGCTGGGCTCGGCCCGGCCGGTGGACCGGCTCACCGTGCTGACCGACCCCGGTGTGAAGGCCACCGCGACCGTGGCGCTGCGGCGCCCGGACGGCACCTGGTTCGACATAGGGACGATCAACCCGGGCTACAACGAGCTGCCGGCCGGCGGCCAGCCCGCCGACGCGTTCCGCCTGACCTGGAAGCCGGGCGGCGACCCGCCGGTCGTCAACCAGGTGATCCCCTGGTACGCGGACGCCCCCGCGGCCCGGCTCACGCTGGCCGACCCGTCCCTGGACGTCGTGACCGGCGCGGCCGCGCCGACCCAGACCCAGGCGACGGTCACGGCCGGCCGCCCCGAGGGCACCACCGGCAGCCTGCAGGCCGACGTGCCGGCGGCCGCGAAGGGCCTGACGGTGGCGCCGGCGGCCGGGGTGACGGTGCCGCGCGGCGGGAAGGTCGGGGTGCCGCTGCTGGTGAGCGCCGCGGCCGGGACGCCGTCCGGGACGTACCAGGTGCCGGTGCAGTACGTGGCCGGCTCGACCGTCGTCAAGCAGGTGCTCCAGGTGCACGTGGTGCCGCCGACCGGCGGGGCCGACCTCGCGGCGGGCGCCAAGGCCACCTCCTCCGGCGACGAGACGCCGAACTTCCCGGCCTCGAACGTGGCCGACCGCGACCCGAAGACCCGCTGGTCCTCGCCCGCGCAGGACGACGCCTGGGTGCAGCTGGAGCTGCCGCAGGCCGTCCGGCTCGGTGCGGCGGTGCTGCACTGGCAGGCCGCGTACGCCGCGTCGTACAAGATCCAGACCTCGGCGGACGGGGTCACCTGGACGACCGCGGCGAGCGTGGACAACGGCAAGGGCGGCGACGAGACCGTGCGCTTCGACGCCGCGAACGCCAAGTTCCTGCGGGTGCAGGGCGTCACCCGGGCCACCAAGTACGGCTACTCGCTGTGGGGGATCGAGCTGTACGCGGTGACGCCGCCCGCGCAGCCGCAGCCTCCGGCGACTCCCCCGGCCCAGCCGGGGACCCCTGGCACCCCCGGGGGCGCGCCCGCGCAGCAGCAGCCGGGCCAGCCGGCCACGGGCACCGGTCAGCAGCCGGCGGCGGGGACCGCGCCCAAGCAGTAGCCGCCCGCCCGGCGGCCGTACACACGGCGGGCCGCCGTGCTCCCCGGTGGGGTGCGCGGCGGCCCATGAGGCGTACCGAGATGTGACGGGGCAGGCCCTTGTGGAGCTCTGGTTCAGGCGGAGAGCGGTTCCGGCTGCTCGCCGCGGCGGACGGGGGCGGCGTGGGCGCCGTGCGCCCGGCCGATCGGGACCGAGTGGTTGGGCTCGGTATGGTCGTGGTGCTCGTACTCGCCCCACTGCGGGGCGCGCAGCTGGTCGCCGCCGCCGTACGGCTCCAGGTAGGGGCGCCAGCGGGGGTCCTTGATGCCGGTGCCGATGATCCGCCAGGCGAGGCCGGAGGGCGGGGCCGGCGGGCGCTTCATGCGCCAGCCGAGTTCGGTGAGGTGGCGGTCGGCCTTGGTGTGGTTGCAGCGGCGGCAGGCCGCCACGACGTTGTCCCACCGGTGCTGGCCGCCCCGGCTGCGCGGGACGACGTGGTCGACGCTGGTGGCGGCGGCCCCGCAGTAGACGCAGCGGCCGTGGTCGCGGGCGAACAGCGCCCGGCGGGTGAGCGGGACGGGCCCGCAGAACGGGACCCGGACGAAGCGGGTCAGGCGGACGACGGACGGCGCCGGAAGGGCGCTGGTGGCGCTGTGCAGGGTGACTCCGGTGTCCTCCAGGCTGACCGCCTTGTGGTTGAGGACCAGGATGAGTGCGCGGCGCATCGATACGACGCCGAGTGGCTCGTAGGACGCGTTGAGGACCAGGACATGCGGCACGGATGCCTCCTTGGACGCCTGCGGCGCGTGGCTCGCGCCGGGACGAGCGGTTGGATCACCCAACGGGTGAGTGATCTCCCCCAGTGTCGCCTTACGCCTTCGTACGGCGCCACCACTCCTGTGTAACGGACCTGACGTGATCTCCGGGTGTGGTTTCCGTCATACCCGATATGCCCGGCGGAGGGTCGGGTTGCACCCGGGCCCCCGGTAGCGGCCCCTCCGCTTCTCCCCCGGGGGCCGGCTCGGCCGGTCAGACCAGCGGTGGGGCCCTGTGCGGGCGGCGCCCCGGCGGTGAGGAGGCGGTGCCCGGGCGGGTGCGCGCGGGAGCGCACCGGGGCGTTGACGGGGCGTCCGGGGCGGTCCGCGCGCCGTTCGGCGGGTCCGGTCGGGTCTTCGGTGCCCGCTAGGCTTGGGCGACGGTCCGCGGGTCGGGCTCGCTGCGGCACGGGACCGGGTGATGCCCCCTGCAAGGAAGGTCCCGCTCGTGTTCCGCTCCGGCGCCATCGGCCTCGCCGACGCGTCCTCCTACCCGACGACGCCGTCCTCCAGCCCGACCGGGCCGCAGCTGCCGCAACTGGACCTGCGGATCCCGACGAGCACGCAGGAGGTCTCCGACACCACCAAGCAGGCCGCCAGCTGGTTCGACACCCACTGGCAGTCCTGGCTCGCCTCCGGGGTGCGGATCGTCTTCATCATCGTCCTGGCACTGATACTGCGGGCGGTGGTGCGCAAGCTCATCACGCAACTGATAACCCGGATGGCACGCGCCCACGAGAGCCACGAGGAACAGGGCCGGATCGGCGGGCTGCTCGCCAACACCGGGGTCGTCAACCCGGAGCGGCGCCAGCAGCGCTCGGAGGCGATCGGCTCGGTGCTGCGCAGCGTCGCGTCGTTCAGCATCCTCGGCACGGCGGCGCTCATGGTGCTCTCCGCGCTCGGGGTGAACCTCGCGCCGCTGCTGGCGAGCGCCGGTGTGGCCGGTGTGGCGATCGGCTTCGGCGCCCGCAACCTGGTCACGGACTTCCTCTCCGGCGTATTCATGATCATGGAGGACCAGTACGGTGTCGGCGACGAGATCGACACCGGGGTGGCGGCCGGCACGGTGCTGGAGGTCGGCCTGCGGGTGACCAAGCTGCGCGGCGCGAACGGCGAGATCTGGTACATCCGCAACGGCGAGGTGAAGCGGATCGCCAACATGAGCCAGGGCTGGTCCACGGCCACCGTGGACGTCCAGGTCGGGTACAAGGAGGACCTGCTCCGGGCCGAGGACCTGATCCAGGAGACGACCGAGGCGATGTCCAAGGAGGCTCCGTACGACGAGCTGATCTGGGCGCCGGTGTCGGTGCTGGGCGTGGAGTCGGTCGCGGCCGACTCGGTCGTGGTGCGGATCGAGGCCAGGACGGCGCCGGGCAAGGCGGCGACGGTGGCCCGGGCGATGCGCCAGCGGCTGAAGACGGCCTTCGACCACGCCGGGATCAAGGTCAAGGAGGAGGCGGCCGCCACGGGCGTCGCGATCGCCGCGGCGCCGGACCCGTCTCCGCCGTCCTCGCTGGCCGACCCGACCTCGGCGCGCTACAAGGCGACCGAGCCGATACCGGCACCGAAGCCGCCGATGGACGACCTCGCGAAGCCGTAGCGCCCTTCGCGGCACCCCGGAGAAGACGACACGGGCCCCGTTCCCACGGACGTGGGGGCGGGGCTTCGTGCTGCCCGGTAACGCTTCGGCAACCACCGCTCCGCGGGCCATTGACACTCCGCTGACGCTGACCGTACGGTCCTTTCCAAGCGACTGGAAAGTTTCCTAACAGTTCACTCCGGACATCCCCGACCTCCCGGGGCACCCCTCGGGAGTTCCCCCCGGTGTTCCCCCGACCTGCCGGAAGAGGAGGATTCTGCGCGTGACCAAGACCACCGCCAAGGCCCCCCTCGCCGGCACCCCCAGCCTGCTGCGCGCCATCAACGACCGTGCCGCCCTCGAACTGCTGCTGGAGAACGGACCGCTCTCCCGCACCCAGATCGGCACGCTCACCGGGCTGTCCAAGCCCACCGCCTCCCAGCTGCTGGCCCGGCTGGAGGCGGCCGGGCTGGTCCTGCCGGTCGGCACCACGGCGGGCGGGCCCGGGCCCAACGCGCAGCTGTACCAGGTGAATCCGGCCGCCGGCCACGTCGCCGGGGTGGACGTGACGGCCACCGGGATCCGGGTCGCCGTCGCCGACATCACCGGCGGCACGCTCGCCGAGCACGTCGTGCCGGTGAAGGGCGCCCCGGCCGCCGGAACCGTCCCCCGGGTCGCCGCGGCGGTGGCGGACACGGTGCGGGCGGCCGGGCTCGACGACGGCGCGCTGCACACCGTCGTGATCGGCGTCAGCGGTGCGCCCGATCCCGTCACCGGCAAGCTGCGCTACGCCTCCCACCTGGCCGGCTGGCACTCGCCGACGCTCGTCGAGGAGCTGACCGAGGAGATCGGCGCGCCCGTGTCGATCGAGAACGACGTCAACCTCGCCGCCGTCGCCGAACAGGCATCCGGCGCGGCGCGGGGCTCCGAGGACTTCGTCCTGCTGTGGGCCGGTGCCGGCATCGGGGCCGCGATCGTGATCGCCGGGCGGCTGCACCGCGGCTTCACCGGCGGCGCCGGGGAGGTCGGCTACATGCCGGTGCCCGGCTCACCGGTCGTGCGGGACGTGCGCCGCCGCAACTTCGGCGGGTTCCAGGACCTGGTCGGCGCCGCCGCCGTCCGGGCTCTGGCCCGCGAGCACGGACTCGGCGCGCCCACCGCCGAGGAGACCATCGCCAAGGCCCTGGCCACCCCGGGCGCCGGCGAGGAGTTCCTGCGCGAACTGGCCGGCCGGATCGCCGTCGGGCTGGCCGTGATCGTCGCCGTCGTCGACCCCGAGCTGGTGGTCCTCTCCGGCGGGGTGCCGAGCGCGGGCGGCGAACGGCTGCGCGCGCTCGTCCAGGAGGAACTCGCCCGGCTCTCGATCGCCCGGCCGGAGGTGCGCAGCAGCGCACTGTCCGGTTCGCCCGTCCTGCTCGGCGCGCTCCAGCGCGCCCTGGCGACCGCCCGCGAGGCGGTCTTCTCCACCCACTGAGCCCCCTTCCCTCGCCGACACCCCCGATTCCCCCGACTCCCCCGCGATCCACCCCCGCACCCACCTCTCCCCATCCCCCGACCGCGGGCGACGAGGCGATGACGCCTGCCCGCGCACCCCCAGGAGGACCTCGAAGTGCACCCCGCCACCTCCCGCAGAGGCCGCCGCGCGATCGCCGCCGTCACCGGCAGCGCCGTCCTCGCCCTGCTCGCCACCGCCTGCACCGGCACCAACGACGCCGGCGGCAGCGACGACTCGGCGAGCGGCAAGGACGTCACCATCACCTTCTGGCACGGCTGGAGCCAGGACAACGAGGTGAAGGCGATCAACGACAACATCGCCGCCTTCGAGAAGGCCCACCCGAACATCCACGTCAAGGCCGTGGGCAACATCGCGGACGACAAGGTCAACCAGGCCCTGCGGGCCGGCGGCGACGACGCACCGGACGTGGTCTCCTCCTTCACCACCAACAACGTCGGCATGTTCTGTTCGACCAAGGCCTTCATCGACCTCAACCCGTTGCTGCGCAAGAGCGGCGTCGACGCCGCCAGGACCTTCCCGTCGGCGATGCTCAACTACACGCAGTTCCAGGGCAACCAGTGCACCCTGCCACTGCTCGGCGACGCCTACGGCCTCTACTACAACAAGAAGGCCTTCGCCGCCGCCGGCATCACCGCCCCGCCGAAGACCTTCAGCGAGTTCGCCGACGCCGCGGCCAAGCTCACCGTCCCGGACGGCGACGGCTTCAAGCAGCTCGGCTTCATGCCGGACTACCACGGCTACGAGTCCACCACCGAGCACTTCCTCGGCCAGTACGGGCCCGCGTACTTCGGCGCGGACGGCAAGTCGGCCATCGCCTCGGACCCGAAGGTCGCCGCGATGCTCACCTGGCAGAAGGGCCTCGTCGACAAGCTCGGCGGCTTCGACAAGCTGGAGAAGTACCGCTCGACCTTCGGCGAGGAGTTCAGCGAGAAGAACCCCTTCCACACCGGCCAGGTCGCCATGGCCATCGACGGCGAGTGGCGCACCAACTCGCTCAGCGAGAGCAAGCCCGACTTCGACTGGGCCACCGCCCCGTTCCCGGTGCCGGACGACCAGGCCGCCACCTACGGCCGCGGCTACCAGACCGGCACCGTCATCGGCATCGCCCGCAGCAGCAAGAAGCAGGCCGCCGCCTGGGAGCTCGTCAAGTACCTGACCACCGACACGGACGCGGTCGTCGGCTTCGCCAACGCGATCCACAACGTGCCGAGCACCTTCGACGCGCTCGACTCGCCGAAGCTCATCAGCGACCCGAACTTCAAGACCTTCCTGGACATCGCGAAGAACCCGAACTCCGGCACCACCCCGGCCAGCGCCAACGGCGGTGCCTACATCGTGTCGCTGCAGAACCTCGGCTACGCGTACGAGTCCGGCAAGCAGCCCGACCTCGCGGCCGGCCTCGCCGCCACCGCCAAGGAGATCGACGCCGCCATCGCCCAGGCGAAGTAACCGTCCCGCCACGGCAGTTCGACGCAACACGGCACTCGGAGCACCCCATGGCACTCGCGTTCGGCACCCGCAAGGGCACCGGACCCACCGACCCGGCGGCGCACTCCACGCAGCACCTGCTGCGCCGGAAGCGCCGCCGGGAGGCGGCCCGCACCCTCGCGTTCCTCTCCCCCTGGCTGATCGGCTTCGGCGTCTTCTTCCTGTACCCGCTGGTCTCCACCGTCTACTTCTCCTTCATGAAGTACGACGGGTTCTCGGCCCCCACCTTCAACGGGCTGAAGAACTGGGACTACGTCTTCGCCCACTACCCCTTCTTCTGGCAGGGCCTGCGCAACACCCTGTGGCTCGTCGTCGTCATGGTGTCCCTGCGCGTGGTGTTCGGGCTCGGCATCGGGCTGCTCATCACGAAGATCAAGAGCGGCGTCGGCTTCTTCCGCACCGCCTTCTACCTGCCCTACCTGGCCCCGCCGGTGGCCGCGACCGTCTCCTTCGCGTTCCTGCTCAACCCCGGCACCGGCCCGGTCAACCACTTCCTCGGCGAGCTCGGGCTCCCGCAGCCCGGCTGGTTCGCCGACCCGAACTGGTCCAAGCCCGCGCTCACCATGCTCGCCATGTGGGGCATCGGCGACCTGATGGTCATCTTCATGGCCGCCCTGCTGGACGTGCCCAAGGAGCAGTACGAGGCCGCCGAACTCGACGGCGCCGGGCCGCTCCAGCGCTTCCGCTACGTCACGCTGCCGAACATCTCGCCGATCATCACGTTCGCCGTGGTCACCGGCGTGATCCAGACCATGCAGTACTACACCCAGGCGATCGTCGCCGGGCGGGTCGCCAGCGGCATCGCGGGAAACTCCGGGCAGCAGTTCGAGCCCGGCTTCCCGCAGGGCTCCACCTGGACCCTGCCGCAGATGGTGTACAACCTCGGCTTCCAGCGCTTCGACACCGGCTCCGCCTGCGTCGTCGCCCTCGTCCTGTTCGCCATCGCGATGGCCGTCACCTCTCTCCTGCTGCGCCGCCGGTCCGGCTTCATGGCGAGCGAGGACTAGCCGAGTTCCGTGCGGATCGGTCGCGATGAGCCGCGACCGGTCGCGACGAGCCACGATGAGCCGCGATGAGCCGCGACCGGTCGCGACCGGTCGCGGACCAGTGAGGACCCTTCCATGACCACCAGCACCCCCACGCTCACCAAGTCGCCCACCACGCCCGGCGGACCGGCCCCGGCCGGCGCCGCGCTGCGGGCCGCCCGGCGGCGCGCCGCGCTCACCTGGGTGGCCGTCCACGCGCTGGGCATCGCCGCCGCGCTGTTCTTCATCCTCCCCTTCGTCTTCGCGTTCCTGACCTCCGTCATGACGGACAGTCAGGCCCTGACCACCAGCTACTGGCCCGTCTCCTGGCAGTGGGGCAACTACACCAAGGTGTGGGAGGCGCCCGGGTTCCTCACCTGGTGGCGCAACACCCTGGTCTACGCCGGCGCCGGCACGCTGCTGACCGTCGTCTCCAGCCTCCCGGTCGCCTACGCGCTCGCCAAGTTCCGCTTCCGCGGCCGGAAGCTGGCGCTCATGGCGGTCATCTCGATGATGATGCTGCCGCCGCAGGTCACCATCATCCCGATGTACCTGTTCTGGGCGAAGCAGATGCACCTCACCGGCACCCTGTGGCCGCTGATCATCCCGCTGGCCTTCGGCGACGCCTTCTCCATCTTCCTGCTGCGCCAGTTCCTCACCACCATCCCCAAGGAGTACATCGAGGCGGCCCGGATCGACGGCTGCGGCGACCTGCGCACCCTGCTGCGCGTCGTGCTGCCGATGGCCAAGCCGGCCATCGCCGCCGTCGCCCTGTTCCAGTTCTTCTACTGCTGGAACGACTACTTCGGCCCGCAGATCTACGCCAGCGAGAACCACGCCGCCTGGACCCTCTCCTACGGCTTGGAGTCCTTCAAGGGCGCGCACCACACCAACTGGAACCTCACCATGGCCGCCACTCTGCTCGTGATGGCACCGGTGATCGTCCTCTTCTTCTTCGCACAGAAGGCCTTCATCGAAGGCGTGACACTGACAGGGGTCAAGGGCTGATGTCCGCACTCAAGTTGGCAATCGTCGGCGGCGGTTCGACGTACACCCCGGAGCTCATCGACGGCTTCGCCCGGCTGCGGGACACCCTGCCGATCGGCGAGCTCGTCCTGATCGACCCGGCCGCCGAACGGCTGGAGCTCATCGGCGGGCTGGCGCGGCGCATCTTCGCCAAACAGGGCCACCCGGCCGTCGTCACCACCACCGCGGACGTCGCTGCGGGCGTCGACGGCGCCCACGCCGTCCTCCTCCAGCTGCGCGTCGGCGGACAGGCCGCCCGCAACGAGGACGAGACGTGGCCGCTGGAGTGCGGCTGCGTCGGTCAGGAGACCACCGGGGCCGGCGGGCTCGCCAAGGCGCTGCGCACCGTCCCCGTGGTGCTGGACATCGCCGAGACCGTCCGCCGGGCCAACCCGGACGCCTGGATCGTCGACTTCACCAACCCGGTCGGCATCGTCACCCGCGCCCTGCAGGAGGCCGGGCACAGGGCCGTCGGCCTGTGCAACGTCGCCATCGGCTTCCAGCGGAAGTTCGCGGCGCACCTCGGGGTGGCGCCGGAGCTCGTCCGGCTCGACCACGTCGGGCTCAACCACCTCACCTGGGAGCGCGGCGTCACCCTGCTCGACGCCCCCGGCGCGGCCGACGGGCGCGAGGTGCTGCCGGAGCTCCTCGCCTCGCACGGCAAGGAGATCGCCGACGACCTGCACCTGCCGCAGGCCGTCGTGCAGCGGCTCGGCGTCGTCCCGTCCTACTACCTGCGGTACTACTACCAGCACGACGAGGTCGTGGAGGAGCTCAAGGCGCAGGGCTCGCGGGCCGCACAGGTCGCCGAGATCGAGCGGCAGTTGCTGGAGATGTACGCCGACCCCGCCCTCGACACCAAGCCCGAACTGCTGGGCGAGCGCGGCGGCGCCTTCTACTCCGAGGCCGCCGTCCAGCTCATCGCCGCTCTGCTGGGCACCGGCACCTCCGTGCCGTCCGTCCAGGTGGTCAACACGCGCAACGACGGGGTGCTGCCCTTCCTGCCCGACGACGCCGTCATCGAGGTGCCGGCGGAGGTCGACGCGGCCGGCGTCCGGCCGCTGCCACAGCGGGCCGTCGAGCCGCTCTACGCCGGGCTCGTCGCGGCCGTCACCGCGTACGAGCACCTCGCCCTCGACGCCGCCCTGCGCGGCGGGCGCGACCGCGTGTACGACGCGCTGCTCGCCCACCCGCTGGTCGGCCGGTTCGACCTCGCCGACCGGCTGACGGACCGGCTGCTCGCCCACAACCGCGAGCACCTCGCCTGGGCCTGACCAAGGTCGGCTTCGGTCCGGCCCGCATTCCCCTCCGGGAATCGCGGGCCGGACCGTGAGGAGCCCCAACCGCTGACCACGGCCACGCCACGGACGAGTCGCCGGGACCTGGTGACCTCCTCCTCCAGCCGAAGCCGGGGGAGCCCACCCCTCACGGACCGGGCTTTTCTGCGTCCCAGCCGGCCGCCGACCCGGGACCACCCGCAGAGGGACGGTGTGCCACCCATCGGTCGTGCATCAGCTCCACAGACCTGACTTCCCGCCAGCCCGGCGGTAGGCCCGGCCGGCTCGGTCGTCACCGACCGGACAGGCCACCCCTGCCATCCGCGCATGAACCGTGACGGACAGTTGTGATGACCCACCAGCCCGAACCACTCCTGCCCGGCGTGCTCGCCATCGACGCCGGCAACTCCAAGACCGACGTCGCCCTGATCGGCACGGACGGCACCGTCCTCGGCACCGCCCGCGGCGGCGGCTTCGCACCGCAGAAGATCGGCGGCCCGGCCGCCGTCGCCGGCCTCGCCCCGCTGGTCGAGGAGGCCGCCCGCGCGGCCGGCCACCCGTCCTGGACCGGCCCGCTGACCACCCACGTCAGCGCCTGCCTCGCCAACGCCGACCTCCCCGTCGAGGAGGAGGCGCTGCGCGCCGCGCTGGAGTCCCACCCCTGGGGCGTCAGCACCACCGTCGTCAACGACACCTTCGGCCTGCTGCGCGCCGGCACCGACGGCCCGCGCGGCGTCGCCGTCGTCTGCGGCGCCGGCATCAACTGCGTCGGCCTCCTCCCGGACGGCCGCACCGCGCGCTTCCCCGCCCTCGGCGAGCTCACCGGCGACTGGGGCGGAGGCGCCAGCCTCGCCAACCACAGCATGTGGCACGCCGTGCGCGCCGAGGACGGGCGCGGCGGACCCACCGCCCTCGCCCGCGCCATCGCCGAGCACTACGGGCTGCCCACCGCCGGCGCCGTCGCCGAGGCCGTCCACCTCGGGCACCTGCCGACGGCCCGGCTGCACGAGATCGTCCGGGTGCTGTTCGCCGTCGCGAACGCGGGGGACCCGACCGCGCTGGAGCTCGTCGACCGGCAGGCCGACGAGATCGTCCGGCTCGCCGTCGTCGCGCTCACCCGGCTGCAGCTGCTCGACGCGCCCGCCCCCGTCGTGCTCGGCGGCGGGGTGCTCGCCTCCCGGCAGCCGCTGCTCCTCGACAACGTCACCGCGCGGCTCGCGCAGGCCGCGCCGCGGGCCGAGCCGCGGGTCGTCGTCGCGCCGCCGGTGCTCGGGGCGGCACTGCTCGGGCTCGACCACCTGGGCGGGGACGCGCGGGCGCAGGCTCGGGTGCGGGAGGCGTACGAGGCGGGGCGGGCGGTCGCGGCGTGAGGCGGTGCTGATCCCTCCTCAGCTTCCCGTCCCCGTCGGGTCCGCACATCTGACGGGGACGGGAACCGCACTCCGGCCGGCACCCGTGTAACCGGATGTCCGCGTCGGCGACCGGACGTCCGAGACCGCAGCGGACGTACCCCGGCGGCGACTGGACGCACACGTCCGCCACCTCGCCGGGGAGACTGGTGCCATGGCCACGCCCCGCATGCTGCTCACCGCCCTCCTCTCGTGCGCCGCCGTGGCCCTCACCGTCGCCGGTCTCACGGCCTGCACCCCCGTCGACGAGAACCCCACGGCCGTGAGCGCGTCCGGCGAATCCAGCGGCCCGGACGACGACCCCGCCGACCCCGCCGACCCCGGCGACCCCCGCGACGATCCGGACGACGCCGTCGAGGCGGCCCCTGCGCTGCCCTCCCCCTCCGCCTCGTGCTCCCCGGCCGGCGAGCACCCCGGGCACACCGTGCTGCGCGTCGTCGCCGCGGACCCGGCACGTGCTGCGGACGCCGTGGGCTCCCCGGACGGTCCCGGCCTCAGCGCACGGGCCACCCGGTACCTCTGTGCACCGAACCGCTTCGAGCCCGTCGGCGCTCCGGTGCGCTACACCTTCGCCGCCGCCGGCGTCGACGCCGCCCTCGCCGACCGGCAGCACGGCGATCCCGCCAGACCGGTGCCGCTCCCCGAACTCCTCGCCCACCTCGACGCCTGCCTCGCCACCCGCCCTCCCGCCGCCCCCGACGGCTGCTACGACAACACGTACGACGTCGTCCTCGACTCGCACGGGCGCATCATGCGGATCACGGAACTCGGCCGCCCGTAGGGGATTCAGCGGGGCCCCACCCCCGGGATAGGTTGGTGCCCCGATCGATGGGAGGGGCGGATGACGTGCGCGAACACGAGCCGGACGGCACGGACCGTCCCGCCGCGCCCGTACATCCGCCGGGCCGCGCCCGCGCCATCGCCGACAAGATCGACCACCTGATCTCCCGCGACGCCGCCCGGACCGGCGGACGCGCCCCCACCTACCGCGAACTCGCCGACCGCATCAACACCCTGGCCGGACGCGACGTCATCTCCAAGGACACCATCCGCAACCTCCACCACGGCGTCACGCAGAAGGGCCAGAGCCCCAACCCGACCGTCGACACCCTCGACTGGCTCGGCCGCGGCTTCGGCATCCGCCAGGGCGCGGCCTACTTCCTCGACGACCGCGGGACCGCCGAGGTCGACGAACAGATCGACCGGCTCGACACGTTCGGGGACCTCCGGCAGGCCCTCGGCAACTCCGGGGTGGTCAGCCTGGTCAAGCGCGCCTCGGGACTGTCCGACCACAGCCTGAACATGCTGCTCGTGCTCGCCGAACGGCTCAAGACCCTGGAGGACGGGGCCTCGGAGACGGACGGCGCCGGGACGCCGGACGGGAACTGACGTCCGTCCGCCTGCTCGCGCGTGGGAAGTCGGGCCGGCCGGCCCTGGGGCGGGGTGTCCATTGGGTGGGCGGGGGTGGAGACGGTGGGGGCGGGCAGGGTTGGGTGAGGGGTATGGGTGACGGGCGGCGGTGGGTGGTGTTGGTCGTCGGGATGGTGGCGATGGCCTCGGGATGTGCGTTCCAGTTCGGGTTGCCGTACCTCATTCCGGCCTTGCGGGCGGCCGGGTTGTCGCTGGGGCGGGCGGGATTGGTGGCGGCCTGTCCCACCGTCGGGTTGGTGTTGACGCTCGCGGCCTGGGGCGCGGCGGCGGACCGCTGGGGGGAGCGGTGGGTGCTGGCCTCGGGGCTCGGCGTCGGGGGGCTGGTGCTGCTGGGGGCGGCGGCGGTGCGCGGGACGGTCGGGTTGGCGGTGTGTTTCCTGGTCGCCGGCGCGGCCGGGGCGTCGGCGCACGCGTCGAGCGGGCGGTTGATCCTCGGGTGGTTCCCGGCGCGGGAGCGCGGGCTGGCGATGGGGCTCCGGCAGACCTCGCTGCCGCTGGGGGTCGCGCTGGCGGCGCTCCTGCTTCCGCCGTTGGCCGTACACGGACGGTCATTGGCGCTGGTGGTCCTCGGGGCGTTGAGCATCGGGGCGTCGCTCCTGGTCGTCGCGCTGGTGCGGGATCCGGCACGGGCCGGGGCCGGCCACGGCGCGCGGGCCGGGAACCCCTACCGGACGCCGGTGTTGTGGCGGCTGCACGCGGCGGCGACCCTGCTGGTCGTACCGCAGTTCACGGTGTCGGTGTTCGCCTTCGTGTTCCTGGTGGAGGAGCGCGGCTGGTCGCCGTCGACGGCCGGTCCGGTGCTGGCGGGTGTGCAGGTGGCGGGGGCCGGGGCGCGGTTGGCGGCGGGCTGGTGGTCGGACCGGGCGGGGAGCCGGACGGCGCCGATGCGGCGGCTGGCGCTGACGGCGGCCGGCGTGCTGGCGGTGCTGGCCGCGGGGGCGTTCGCGCACTCGGTGGCGGCGACGGCCGCGTTGATGGCAGCGGGTGTGGTGACGGTGTCGACGAACGGGCTGTCGTTCACCGCGGTGGCCGAGTACGCCGGTGGCACGTGGGCGGGCCGCGCGCTGGGGGTGCACACGACGGTGCAGAACGCGGTGGCGGCAGGCGTCGCCCCGGCGGCGGGGGCGCTGATCGGCGTGACGGGCTACGCGTGGGCGTACGCGGCGGTGGTGGTGTTCCCGCTGGTCGCTGCGGTGGTCGTACCGGAGCCGGACCCTGTACAGGGGACGGCACGTGACCTCGAGGGCGCTTGAGCCCATCGAATGGTCGTCGGGGCCACGGTGGGTTGTGGGGGCGGTCTCCATACTGTTGCGGAACTCCCCTCCGAATGTTGATAGACGGCGTCGCTACGCGCATGGATGCGGGCTGACCTGCGACCTTTTGGAGTTCGCTACGGTACGGCTGGGTTTCCTTTGCTTCCGGTCTCGTTGACCCGCTGTCAGAGCGCTGCTTTGCTTCAGGCCTTCCCTTCGCCCCCATGGCCTGCCGGCGCTCCCCACAGTCTGCGCCGGCAGCAGAGAGGAACCCTCACGATGGGCATGTCCCCCTCCTCCAGAGTCCTGACCGGTCTCTCCTCCCTGGTGCTGGCCGCCGCGGGCTTCGCCGCCGCCGCGCCCGCGCAGGCGGACCAGCCGAGCGGCGAGTTCGCCGGGCCGTCCCACCCCTACCGGCACGGCACCGTCCCCACCAAGGAGGCGGCCGGTTCCGCCACCGCCGGGAAGCGCACGTCCAACCTCAAGTTCGGCGGCGGGGTCGACGGCGTCGGCGTCACGACCGGGGCGCCCAAGGTCTACCTGGTCTTCTGGGGCTCCCAGTGGGGCACCCAGGGCACCGACGCCAACGGCTACACCACGCTCTCCGGCGACCCGAGCGGCGAGGCCGTCCGCGCGCAGCAGTTGTTCAAGGGCCTGGGCACGAACAGCGAGACCTGGTCCGGTGTCATGACCCAGTACTGCGAGGGCGTCGCGACGGGCGCGACCTCCTGCCCGTCCACCGCCGCCCACGTCGGCTACCCGACCGGTGGCGCGCTGGCCGGCGTCTGGGTCGACACCTCGGCCACCGCGCCGGGCCAGGCCACCGGCAACCAGCTGGCCAACGAGGCGATCAAGGCCGCCGGCCACTTCGGCAACACCACCTCGGCGGCCAACCGCAACGTCCAGTACGTGGTGCTCTCCCCCACGGGCACCCACCCGGACGGCTTCAACACCAGCAGCGGCAGCTTCTGCGCCTGGCACGACTGGAACGGCGACACCACCCTGAGCGGCGGCGCGGCCGCATCCCCGTACGGCGACATCGCGTTCACCAACGACCCGTACGTCACCGACATGGGCACCTCGTGCGGCCAGAACTACGTCAACAGCGGCAGCGCGGGCCTGCTGGACGGCGTGACGATCGTCTACGGCCACGAGTACTCCGAGACCGTCACCGACCAGAACCCGGCGGGCGGCTGGACCGACTCCACCGGTTACGAGAACGCCGACAAGTGCGCCTGGAAGGGCACCGGCGGCGTGGGCGGCGCGCAGAACGTGACGTTCGCGACCGGCTCGTTCGCGATGCAGGGCACCTGGGCGAACGACTACAACGGCGGCGCGGGCGGCTGCGAGATCTCGCACCCGGTCGTTCCGTGAGGTGCCGGAGTACCGGGCTGAGCACCACGTGAGAACCATCTGAAGGCCGCCGGAAAGAGGCGCCGGGGCGGGCAGTGCGGGCCCGCCCCGGCGCTTTCCCGTGTCCGGACGGGGCGAGGGGTGGGGTGAGGGCAGAAGCCGGGGCGAGCGGCAGGGCCGGGGGCCGGCGGGGTTACGGGGCGACGAGGCCGAACTCGTAGGCCTGGATGACCAGGTGGACGCGATCGCGGGCGGCGAGTTTGGCGAAGAGCCGGGCGACGTGCGCCTTCGCCGTGGCCACGCTGATCACGAGTTCTTCGGCGATCTCGGCGTTCGACAGCCCCCGCCCGACCAGCGTGAGCACCTCGCGTTCGCGCTCGGTGACGGTCGAGGCGACGGGCCGGCGCGCCGTCGGCGCGGACCGCGGGCGGGCCGCGAACTCGCCGATCAGGCGGCGGGTGACGCTCGGTGCGATGAGGGCGTCCCCGGCGGCGACGACCCGGATGCCGTCGAGGATGGTCTCCAGGGCGAGGTCCTTGACGAGGAACCCGCTCGCGCCGGCGCGCAGCGCGCCGTACACGTAGTCGTCGTCGTCGAAGGTGGTGAGGACGAGCACGTGGGTGTTCACGCCGGGATCGGCGGCGATGCGGCGGGTGGCCTCGATGCCGTCGACGCCGGGCATCCGGATGTCCATGACGGCGACGTCCGGGCGCAGCCGGGTGACCAGGTCGACGGCCGCGGCGCCGTCACCGGCCTCGCCGACGACCTCCAGGTCGGGGGCGTCGGCGATGAGCACGCGCAGTCCGGTGCGGATGAGCGGCTGGTCGTCGACCAGGACGACTCGGATCACGGTCCCACCTCCAGGGGGTGTTCCGCGGGGTGTTCCGCGGGGAGCGGCAGTCGGGCGGCGACGCGGAAGCCGCCTTCGGGGCGCGGGCCTGCGCTGAACCCGCCGTTCAGCAGGCTGACGCGCTCGCGCATGCCGGCGATGCCGTAGCCGGGCGCGCCGGAGCCCGCGCTGCCGCCGGCTCCCAGGTCGACGACGGTGACGGCGACGGCGGCCGGCTCGTAGTCGACGGTGACGTGGCAGTCCCTCGTCCCGGAGTGCTTGACCACGTTGGTCACCGCCTCCTGGACGATCCGGAAGGCGGCGAGGTCGACGTCGGCGGGCAGTCGGCGCGGCTCGCCGGTGCGGGTGAGCGCGACGCGGACGCCGGCGACCGCGCTGTTCGCCACGAGCCGGTCCAACTCGGCCAGTCCGGGCGCGACGTCGAGCGGCGCGGACTCGCCCTCGCCCTGCCGCAGCGCGCCGAGCATGCGGCGCAGTCCGGCGAGGGTCTCGCGGCTGGTGGCCTCGATGGCGTCGAGGGCGTTGCGGGTCTCGGTGGGCTGGGTGTCCATGACGCGGCGGCCCATGCCGGCCTGGATCGCGATGATGCCGATGTTGTGGGCGACCATGTCGTGCAACTCGCGGGCGATGCGCAGCCGTTCGGCGGTGACGGCCTGTTCGGTCGCGCGCCCGCGGAGGGCTTCGGCGTGGCTGCGGCCCTGGTGGACGGTGTTGCCGACGAGCCAGGCGATGGCGACGGTCGCGGCGATTCCGCCGTAGGCCATCGGGTTGACGGGGTAGCCGTTGAGGGCGCCCCAGAGGAACAGCCCGAGGAGCATGGCGAGCGGCATCCCGGCGGCGCCGAGGGACACGGGCCGGGAGCGGGTGGCCGCGCAGTAGCCCACGACGGCGTCGGCGATGAGGAACTGGAGGGCAGTCGTCTCGGGGACCTTCCACATGCCGAGCGAGAAGAGGCCGCCCCCGAGCGCCACCGCGATGGCGGCGAGCGGCTGGCGCACCAGCAGCGTGGCGACGGACGTGGTGACGACCGCCGTGACGACGAGCGGCATGTCCTCGGGGTTGCCGTCGTAGGTGAGGAGGTGGCGCAGTTCGTCGGTGCGCGTGAAGAACCGGAAGACGACGACGGCCGCCCAGAACGCCGCCACCCACACGCCCGGGGGCAGGCGCCGCAGCAGCGGCGGGCGGGCTTCGGTGATCATCGCCCGATCGTATCGATCATCCGTACGGCGCGCAGTGGTCCGCGGGCCTAATCCCCAGGGCCGAGAGGCGGGCCGCCGGTGTGTCCCGACGGTCCGTCCGGTGTGTCCCGTCGCCCGATGCCGGTGCACGGCCCCGAGGGGCACCGTTGTCCCGTGATCGAGATCGAGCGACTCAACAAGCGGTACGGCGACAAGCTCGCCGTCGACGACCTGACCTTCACCGTCCGCCCGGGCACCGTCACCGGCTTCCTCGGCCCCAACGGCGCCGGCAAGTCCACCACCCTGCGGATGGTCCTGGGGCTCAACGCGCCCACCAGCGGCACCGTCACCGTCGACGGCGTCCCGTTCGCCGGCCGCCCGCGCGGCCTGCGGCACGTCGGTGCCCTGCTGGACGCCCAGGACGTACACGGCGGGCGCAGCGCCCGGGCGCACCTCGCGGCACTGGCCCGCAGCAACCGGATCCCGCTCGGGCGGGTGGACCAGGTGCTGGCGGAGGTCGGGCTCGGCAAGGCCGCCGGGCGGCGGATCGGCGGGTACTCGCTGGGCATGAAGCAGCGGCTGGGCATCGCCGGCGCGCTGCTGGGCGATCCGCCGGTCCTGCTCTTCGACGAGCCGCTCAACGGGCTGGACCCGGAGGGCGTGCTGTGGGTGCGCGGACTGTTCCGGCGCCTCGCGGACGAGGGGCGGACGGTCTTCGTCTCCAGCCACATGATGGCCGAGATGGAGCACACCGCCGACCGCCTGATCGTGATCGGCCGGGGCCGGCTGATCGCGGACGAGAGCCTCGCGGACTTCTCGGCCCGGCACGCGGTGGCGGGCGTGGCCGTGCGGGCGCCCGAACTGGCCGCAATCCTGCCGGTGTTGACGGGCGCGGGCGGCGAGGTGCGGCGCGACGGGCCGGACACCTGCCTGGTGACCGGTCTGCCCGCCGCCCGGATCGGCGAACTGGCCCTGCGGCACGGCGTGGTGCTGCACGAGCTCGCCCCCCGTACATCCTCCCTGGAGTCCGCGTTCATGTCCCTGACCGCCCACAGCGTCGAGTACCTGGCAGGAGAAGCCCGATGAGTGCCGTGACCGTTCACCCCGAGGCATCGCTGCCGCGCTTCACCGACCTGCTCGCCGCCGAGTGGATCAAGCTCCGCTCGCTGCGCTCCACGTACTGGGTGCTCGCGCTCGCCTCGCTGGTGGCGATCGCGGTCAACGTCAACGCCGTCCACACCGACCTGACGTACATCGACCACCCGCCCGCCCGGATGCCCGGACAGCCGCCGTACACGTACGACCCCCTGTTCCACGGGCTCGGCAGCATCTCGAGCGCGCTGATGGCGGTCGCGGCGGGCAGCCTCGGGGCGATCACCGTCTTCGGCGAGTACACCACCGGGCTGATCCGCACGACGTTCGCCGCCGTGCCCGACCGGCGCGGGGTGATCGGCGCCAAGGTGCTGCTGATCGGCGGGATCACCGCGCTCGCCGGGGCGGTGGTGTCGGCGGGCTCCTTCTTCGCCACCAACGCGATGCTGGCCTCCCGGCACGTCGGGCTCTCCGTCACCGACGACGGCTGCCTGCGGGCCGTCCTCGGCTACGCGGCGATCGTGCCGGTCTGCGCGCTGATCGGGATGGCGCTGGGGGCGCTGCTGCGGCACGCCACCGCGTCGATCGTCTCGCTGGTGATGCTGCTGTTCATCCTGCCGATGATGTTCGGCGGGGACCGCTACCGGTGGCTCAAGGAGATCGGCACCCACCTGCCGCTGGCCACCGTGCAGCGGCTCTCCATCAACCCCGACTCGACCACCACGATGGGGAAGTACGCGCCGAGCGTGCTGGACTCGTGGATCACGATGGGGGTGTGGGGCGCGGCCGCCGTGGTGGTCACGATGGTCCTGGTGGGGCGCCGGGACGTGTGAGCGCGGCGGGACGCGTGAGCCCCAGGCCGCGGTGCATCAGCCGGCGCAACCGCCCCGCCGCCGCCAGCGCCGGATCGGGGCCAGCGTCGGGGGCGTACGCCCGGCGGATGACGATCGTCCGCTCGTCGTGGTCGGCCCGGATCTCGCACAGCGCGGCCATGCCGGGGCACCCTGCCGGCAGGGTCTGGGCGGCGGCAGCGGGATTCGCGGGGCCCCCGGCGTCAGCCGACGGCGGGCTCGACGGCGTCGGCCATGGCGGTGGCATCGCTCACGGCGGCCTTGGCGCGGAAGGCGGACAGCGTCTCCTCGCTCACGCCACAGGCCGGGAGGAAGGCGGCGGCGCCGCCGTGGCGGGCGCGGACCAGGTCGAGGAACACGGCCATCGCCTCGGCCGGCGCCTGCAACAGCGGGGCCGGGATGTGCAGGTCGGGCCGGTCGTTGAGGGCGGTGCGGTGGCGGTCGGCGAGGCCGGCGAAGATCTGCGGCAGGGCGTCGGCGGTGCGGACGTAGTCGGCGACGATGAGCTCGGCCGGGACGCCCAGCAGGTCGAGCAGCAGCGCGGTGAGCAGGCCGGTGCGGTCCTTGCCTGCCGCACAGTGCAGCAGGACGGCGCCCGGACGGGCCGCGGCCTCGACGGCGGCGACGACGGCCGCGGGGGCGGACTCGGCCATCAGCACGTAGAAGTCGCCGAGGTCGGCGGCGGTGGCCATGGTGCGCATGCGCTCGGCGAGCCCGTCGGTGGCCGGGTTCACCGGGGCCGCGACGACGGCTATGCCGGCGGACTCGGCGGCGGCCCAGTCGGCCGGGTCGGTCTCGGAGCCGTCCCGCAGGTCGACGATGGTGCGGATGTCGCAGGCCCGCAGCTGCTCGACGGTCGCCGCGTCGGCGGCCGGGAACGGCTGGGCGGAGCGGTAGAGCACACCGGGGCGCACCCGCAGGCCCTCGGGGTCGCCGAGGACGGCGGAGTCGCGGAAGTTGACCAGGGACATGCGCGGCCTATGCCTTTCGAGAGGGCATCTAGACATCTAGATGTGTCATCCAGATGTCTAACCGCTCCGGGGGGTCGCGGGCAAGCCGCCCTCCTCCGGGGCTACCTTCCATGGCACCGCTCCGGGGTCGGATCGTCGAGCCGGCGGACCGTCGAGCCGGGAACCCGCGCAGGAGCGGGCTTCGTAGGATCGTGCCCGTGGCGACCTACCCTCCCAGCACCCCCCTCTACCGCCGCCTGGCGCGACAGCTCCAGGAGCGGATCGACGCCGGCGCGTACCCGGCGGGCGCCCGGCTGCCCAGCGAGCCGGAGCTGAGCGCCGAGTTCGGCGTGAACCGGCTCACCGTCCGGCAGGCGGTGGCGGAGCTGGAGCGCGCGGCCGTGGTCGAGATCCGGCGCGGGGTCGGCACGTTCGTGCGGCCCCCGGCGGTGCGCGTGTCGATCACGGTGGACCCGCGCAGCCAGCGGTTCGACCTCGGGAGCGTGCACCGCGCACTGCCCGGGGCCTCGGGAGGAGAGGACGGGGAGTTCGTCCTCGGCGCACGGCCGGTGTCCGGCTCGGCGGAGGACGAGGAGGCCGCCCGGCAGCTGGGCCGCGAACCGGGCGAACTGTCGCGCGTCGACACGGTGATCCGCCTCGGCGGGCGGGCCCGCGCGGCGTGCAGCTACTGGATGCCGTTCGGGCCGCTGCCCCGCGAGCTCGTCCGGCCCGGCCGCCCCGGCAACCTGGTGCTCGACCTCGCCCGCGCCGTCGGCGTCGAGCTGGAGTACGACTGGCGGGCCTTCGGCGCGATCGGCGCCGACCTCGCCGACGCCGAACTCCTCGGCGTCCCGGCGGGCACGCCACTGCTCGTGCGCGAGGGCGTCAGCTGCACCCCGGACGGCGCGCCGGCGCTGTACGTGCGGCGGCGGATCGACGGCAGCAGCGCGCGCTTCGTCCTGCACTTCCGCGAGCCGGGGGCGGGGACCGACGAGCCGGCGCCGGGCGGGGGCGGGCCTGCGCCGGAGGCGCCGTAACGCTCCTGCTAGGGTTCCGCGCCGGTGACGGGCACGAACGAAAAGCGGGGCGGAACACGATGACGGCGGGGAACGAACCCGGATCCGACCCCGGCCTGACCGCCGAACTGGCCACCGCCTGCACGGACTTGCTCGCCCAGGTCGCCCACACCGGCCGGCTCCCGCGCCGCGCCGAACTGGAACACCTGCGCACCCTCGGCGAGCACTGCGCCGAAGCCGGCTACGGCCTGCGCGAGGTGGTCGCCCACGGCCTGGCCGCCACCCGCCGGGCCTGGCACACCCTGCCGGACGTCACCGCGGCGAGCGGCGTCGGCGACCTGCGCCGCACCGGCGACGCCGTCCTCGCGGCGACCGAGGCCGCCCTCGGCGCCCTCGGCGAGGGCCACGAGCGCGCCCAGCGCATGGCGGCCCGCCAGGAGGAAGCGGCCCGGCGGGAGTTCATCGACGACCTGCTGCACGGCCGCACGGACCTCGGTGCCCTCGCCGAACGCGCCGAACGCTTCGGCCTGCGACTCGCCAGCGCCTACGCCGTCGCGGTGGCCGCCGTCGACGGGCCGGCGGCGGACGTGCACCACCTGGCGAGCCGGGTCGAACGGGAACTGGTCGGGCGCTTCGGCGAGCGGGACGTCCTGCTGACCGGCAAGGACGGCCGGCTGGTGTGCATCGCCCCGGACAGCGAGCGCGTGGTGCTGGAGGCGTTCACCGAACTCGCCCTGCGCCCCGGCACCGGCTACCGCCCGGTCCGGCGGGTGGCGACGGGCCGCCGCCACTCGGGCGCGAGCGGCGTGCTGCGCAGCTACGAGGAGGCCCTGGGGGCGCTCGACGCCGCGGAGCGACTCGCCCTCCCGGCACAGCAGTTGAAGGCGGAGGAGCTCCTCGTCTTCCCGGTGCTGATGCGCGACCGCGCGGCCATGGCGGACCTCGTGCGGACGGTCCTGGGCCCGCTGACGGAGGCGAGGGGCGGAGCCCGCCCGCTGCTGGACACGATCGTGGTCCAGTCGGAGACGGCCTACGTCAACGCGGAGGCCGCCCGCCGCCTGGGCCTGAGCGTCCGGACCCTGGGCTACCGCCTGGAGCGGATCAAGGCCCTGACCGGCTACGACCCGTCCGACGCACTGCAGCGCTTCACCCTGGAGACGGCGGCCATGGGGGCCCGGCTCCTGAACTGGCCGGAGCAGCCGCTGTAGCCGGGCGGGCGGCGGGTGCGCTTGGCCGGGGGGCCAGGGCGGGGGCGGGGCGGGGGGCACTCGGGCGGAGGCGCGTTTCCGGGTGTCAAAGGGGCGTCAAGATTGCCGGATCCTGGCAATGTGCGGAGGGCCTCCGTACTGCCACGATCTCCGTGGCGCCGAGGTGTGCGGTGCCGCCGGAGCGCGCTCGGGGGGCGCGGCCCGCGACGGGGGGACGTCGTGGCCGTGGCGGGCTGTCCGGCGGTGCCGGCGGGCCCGGCGCCGGCGGCCGTCGCCGGGTTCCGACCGACGGCCGCGGGTCGGCGCCCGACAGGGGATGGCGTCGGCCGCACCGGAGGTGCCGGGCACCGTGTCGGGGGGCACGTGCCGATGGGCACCGGGGGGGTATGCCGGTCACGTCGGCCACGGTGTCGGGGGACACTGTGCCGGCGCGACCGGCCACCGCGCCCGCCGCGCGAGCCGACGGTTCACCGGCTCGAAGGCCGTCCGGGGCCACCGCCGTGCGCCTGGCCCCGGCCACCGGGCACGGCACGATCACGAAGGTGGACGGGGCGATGGGGCTCATCGCCGCCTGGCCGCGGAAGACGATGGTCGGCTGATCCGCTCTTCGCAAGAACTCGCACCACCGAGCCCCGCGCGTGGCGCGCGAGTCCGCGCCTCACGCGCGGGGCTAGCTTGTCCGCATGATCGCTCAGGAACCCGATCTCGCCGGACTGCGCCGGGTCTACGGGCGGGCGGGCAGCCGGCTGTTCTACACCCGGGTGGCCCGCAACGCCCGGCACTGGGGGTGGACCGAGCCCGGTCAGTCGAAGTGGCGCCTCTGGCGGGCGCAGCGGCAGCTGGAGGACGTGCTCGGCCGCAAGCTCGCGCTGCCGCCGGGCGCCGGCGTACTGGACGCCGGCGCCGGAGCGGGCGTGGTGGCGCGCGCGATGGCGCTCCGGTTCGGGCTCGCGGTCACCGGCGTCGACGTCCTGGACTTCCACGTCGACGAGGCGAACCGGCTGAGCGCCCGCGCGGGACTGTCCGACCGCACCGTCTTCGCGTGGGGCGACTACCACCGGCTCCCGTTCCGCGACGGCACGTTCGACGGCGCGTACTCGATGGAGACGCTCGTCCACTCCTACGATCCACCGCGTGCCCTCGCCGAGTTGCACCGGGTGCTGCGCCCGGGCGGGCGGCTGGTGCTGCTCGGCCCCATGAGCACCGTCCCGCTGGACGAAATGGCGCCGGACGCACGGGCGTTGCTCGAACCGTACCTGGACGCGATGGTGATGACGGGCGCCAAGGTCTACCACGCCCGCAACCTCCCGCGGCTGCTCGCCGAGGCCGGGTTCGAGGTCGAGGAGGCGCTGGACGCCACGCCGTACTACACGCCGACGACGGAGGCCGTGTACGCGTACTTCCGGCTGCCGTGGGCGGTGCTGCGCCGGTTCGGGGATCCGGCGCGCTGGCTCAACCTCCGTTCCACGGTGGAGATGTACGCCGTGCGGGAATACGTCGCCTGGTACGTCCACACCGCCGTCAAACCGCTCGCCGCTCGGTCTCCGAGGTGAACCGCATGACGAACGCCGCCCCCCTGCCGTACCCGAGCGGCTGGTTCTGCGTCGGCCTCGCCCGGGACGTCCCGCCCGGCCGGGTGCGGACGGCCCGCCTGATGGGCGAGGACGTCGTGCTGTACCGCACCCGGCGCGGCACGCTGCGCGCGGTCGGCCCGCACTGCCCTCACCTGGGCGCGCACTTCGGGGCGGGCGGGACCGTCCGGGGCGAGGACCTCGTCTGCCCGTTCCACGGCTTCGCGTTCGGGCCGGACGGCTCGTGCACGGGCGCGCCGGACGGCACCCGGCTGCGGGCCGGCCTGGCGCACCACCACCTCGCCGAACGGGACGGCGTCCTGTACGTCTGGCGGGGGATCGCCGACGAGCCGCCCACCTGGGAACTCCCGCCGCCGGTCGGGGCGGTGCCGCTCGCGTGGTGGCGCGGGGAGGTGCTGTCGCACCCGCAGGAGGTGATGGAGAACGGCGTCGACTTCCGGCACGTCTCCGTCCTGCACGGCCTGGACACCCGGGAGACCGCGCCGCCGGAGGTCGCCGGCCCGCTGTTCACCATCCACCAGCGCACGACCACCCGCTTCCCCGGCCTCGGGGCGGTCGGCCTGGACCAGCCGGTGGCCCTGGCCGGGCTCGGGACGATGCGGCTCGTGGCCGAACTGCCGGAGCTGGGCGGCCGGTTGCGGGTCTGGGTGCTGGCGACGCCGGTCGCGCCGTGGCGGACGCTGGTGCGGTTCGCGGTGGCGTGCAGCGCGTCGGCGGGCGTCCCCGGGGTGCTCGGCGCGGCCGCGGACCGGGCGGCGTCGTGGGTGGCGTTGCGGGCGGCCGTGCGGATCATCAAGCAGGACCGCCCGGTGCTCGCCCACAAGCGCTACCTGGCGCAGCCGCGCCTGGTGCCCGGGGAGCGCTCGATCGGGCTGTTCCGGCGCTGGGCGCGGCAGTTCTACGGCGAGGAGGCCTGCCGCGCCGAGCCTCGTGCCGACGGGGCGCCGGCGGACTAGCCGCCCCCGCCGGTCAGCTCCGCGCCGCCTTCCCGCCCGCCGCGAGCGCGACCAGGCCCTTGTGAACCGACACGTGCCCCAGCGCCTCGATTCTTGGTGGATCAGGCCGGCGCGGTGCACCTCGTGCAGTGCCTCGGCGAGCCCGGCGGCCAGCGTGCGGACCGTCCTCTCGGGTAACGGGCCGTGCTGCACCACGGCCTCCCCGCAGCGGGACGCCCACGACGAACCCTCGGTGAGGTGACAGTGGATCATCCGGGCTTTATCGCCCCGGCACCACCCGGCACCCATAGCGGCGGCGGCGCCGCCAGACTCTCCCACACCGGATCCGCCACCCCCGGCACCGCCCGCCCCTCCGCCCACCAGAGCCGCACCAGCTCGGCGTAGATCGGCACTCCGGCAGCATCCTGCAGAAACGTTTCCTCGCCCATCGCCGCAACACCATCGCCCACACCCCGCCCAACGCCCCCACCCCGCCGGAGACACGCCCCCGCCACCCCTTCACCCCGAATCCCCACCCCAAGTCGCACAGGAAGTCGACCGGGTCGACTTCTCATGCGCTCACCTTCGAGCCGAGGGGCGCCCCGCACGGAAGGTCGGCGTGGCCGACTTCTCGCGCAGGCGACCCGCACGGCGACCTGCGAACCTCGCCCACCCAGGAAGTCGGCCCCCACGACTACTTCCCGTGCGAGGTGGCGGAGGAAGGGCAGCGCCGACAGGTGCCGCACGTGGACGAACGAAAAAAGGACCAGCGATGCGCAGGAAGTCGGACCGGCCGACTTCCCGCGCGGATGGCGGGCAGAGAGCAGTGCCAGCACGTGCCACACGTATACGAACAAGAAGGAGCAGCGGTGCACAGGAAGTCGGGCGGCCCGACTTTCCGTGCGCACCGTGAGGGGCGGGAGCACGTGGGGATCGCCGGTGCGCAGGAGGTGGGTGGGGTGGCCTTCCGGCTACGGCTTGCCGCGGGCGGCGGTCAGGAGGTCCGGGATCGTGGCCAGTTTCACGCGGGGGCGGCCTTCGGCTTCGCCGCGGGTGCGTTCGGTGCGGTCGACGGCTCGTAGTTCCTTCAGGCCCATCGTGTCGGGGCGCCGGGAGCGGATGAGGCGGTCGAGGTCCTTGCGGGTGGCGGCCGGGGTGGGGAGGAGGGTGCGGGCGGTGGCGTCGTCGAGGAGGGCGTCGACGGTTTCGCGGGCGCAGGCGCGGTTGGCGCCGATGCCGCCGGACGCGCCGCGTTTGGCCCAGCCGACGACGTAGGTGCCGGGGAGGCCGTCGACGCGGCCGCCGTGGTGGGCCACCGTCTCCGTCGTCCCGTCGAACGGGAGGCCGGGGATCGGGACGCCCCGGTGGCCGATGGAGCGCACGACGAGGCCGGTCCGGATCACGTCCTCCTCCCCCGTGGCCCGCCGGACCGCGACCCCCGTCACGCCCCCGTCGTCCCCGATCAGGGCCGAAGGAGTGGAGTGGAAGCGGAGGACCAAGCGGCGAGCCCCGGCGGGCCCCGCCGAGCCGTCGAAGCGCACCTGCGGCAGCCCGTCCAGGAGCGGTGCCGAGGAGTCCCCGGACGAGTCCACCGCCACCTCCACTCCCGGCAGTTGCCGCAGCGCGAGGAACTCGGAGCGCGTCCACGCCGCCTCCGCCGGCCCGCGCCGCGCGAGCAGGACGACCTCCCGCACCCGGCTGCCGCGCAGGGCGGCGAGCGCGTGGTCGGCGATGTCGGTGGCGGCGAGCCGGTCGGGGTCGGTGAGCAGGATGCGCGCGACGTCGACGGCGACGTTCCCGTTGCCGATCACGACGACCCGTTCGCACGAGGAGGCGGACAGCGTCACCGCGTCGGCCGGCACGGTCGGTTCGGCGTTGTACCAGCGCACGAAGGTGGTGGCGGGGAGGCTGCCGGGCAGGTCTTCGCCGGGTATGCCGAGTCGCCGGTCGGCCGCCGCGCCGACGGCGTAGACCACCGCGTGGTGGTGGGCGGCGAGTTCGTCGTGCGTGACGTCCGTACCGACCTCGACGTTGAGGTACATCCGCAGGCGCGGGTCGTGGAAGACGCCGGCGAAGCTCTCCGCGATGCGCTTGGTCGACTGGTGGTCGGGGGCGACGCCGTGCCGTAGGAGGCCGCCGGTGACGGGCAGCCGGTCGAGCATGGTGATCTCGGCGCCGGTGGTGCGCAGGAGTTCCTGCGCGGTGTACCCGGCGGAGGGCCCGGTGCCGACGACGGCGACCCGCAGCGGCCCGAGCCCGTCGGGCAGGCTGCGGGGGAAGGTGGGCGCGCCCCACGCGTGGTCGTTGGGGTGGTCGCGGTACCAGTCCCGGTTGAGGTCGCCGTACATGGTGTCGGGCCCGCGCAGCCGGTCGACGGGGAAGACCGCGTCGACGGGGCAGGCGTCCGCGCACGCGCCGCAGTCGATGCACGCCGCCGGATCGATGTACAGCATGTCGGTCGTGCCGAACTCCGGTTCGTCCGGGGTCGGGTGGATGCAGTTGACCGGGCAGACGGACACGCAGGAGGCGTCGTTGCAGCAGGTGCGGGTGATCGCGTAGGCCATGGCCGGGGGTGGGTCCTCACTGAGCGGGGAGTAGGAGGGGGAGGTCAGGAGGGGGGTCAGAGCATGTTGACGCGCCGGTAGATGGCCGCCGAGCGCTGCGTGAGGAGCCCGGTCTCGGCGAGGAAGGCCATCAGGTGCCGGGAGCTGGTGCGCATCATGGCCTTGCGGTGCTCGTTGCCCTGGACCTCGGCGAGGGCCCGCGCGACGTCGAGTCCGGCGGCCTTGTACACCCCGGGGTGCACCATGCTGGTGACGATGACGTACGCGCCCATGGCGATGCCGGTCGCGGAGGTGCGCCGGCGGGCGGGGCCGGCGTGCCGCATGCGTTCGCGGATCTCCTGGCGGGCGAACTTCATGTGCCGGGACTCCTCGACGACGTGGATGCGCGAGGTGCCACGGACGATGTCGAGGACGTTCTCGCCGCGCATCCAGTCGCGCTGCATGACGTCGAGCACCTCCTCGGCCACGAGGATGCCGCCGTAGGCGAGTTCGCCCTTCGCGAGGGACTTGAAGGCGCGGCCGGCGTGGGCGATGACCTTGTTCGGACGGTACGCGGGCACACCCATCTTCTTGCAGGCGCGCGCGAACATGATCGAGTGCCGGCACTCGTCGGCGATCTCGGTGAGCGCGAACTGGAACTCGGAGCCGGCGGGGTCCTTGAGGTACTGATCGCGGAGCACCATCTGCTGGAGGATCATCTCGAACCAGATGCCGGTGTTCATGATCGAGCAGACCTCGTGCCGGGTGAGGGTCACCCGCTGCTGCTCGGTCATCTCGTCCCAGAGCCGGGTGCCGTAGAGCGTGCTCCACTCCGGGTTGAGGCCGTAGTGCTCGTCGGGGAGGGGGGCGTCCCAGTCGATCTCGGTCGACGGGTCGTACGAGAGCATGGCGGCCGACTCCAGCAGCCGCTTCGAGACGTCGTCGTCGGCAGCGGTGTGTCCGTGGCCGTGATCGTGTCCGTGACCGTGACCGTGGCCGTTTTCGTGGTGACCGACTCTGCGCGCCGCCGGGTCGGTGAGAGCCATGGCTGCCTCCAGGTGCCTGCTCCTGCGGGTTCCCGCTGACCCGCTTATTAGACGGACAGTACAATAAGAGCCCGCCGCCGAGAACCCCCCGTGCAGCGGGCGGGGGCGCACGGCGAAAGGCCCGCGCACCGGGAACGGATCCCGGGGCGCGGGCCTGCGCAGCTTGGAGCAGGGCCTACCGCAGCGCCTTCCGCAGCGCCTCCGCCGCCTCCGCCGTCGCCTCGCGGAACCGGTGCCCGATCCCGATGTAGTTGGCGTACCCGTGGATCAGGTCCGGCTGCCGGCTCAGCTCCACCGCGACCCCCGCCGCCCGCAGTGCCTCCGCGTACGCCTCGCCCTCGTCGCGCAGCGGGTCGTAGCCCGCCGTGCCGACGTACGCGGGCGGCAGGCCGGTGAGGTCGGCGGCGCGCAGCGGCGAGACGCCCGGGTCGGCGCGGTCGACCGGCTCGGGGGCGTAACGGTCCGCGAACCAGTCCATGTCGGCGCTGGTGAGGAAGTAGCCGTCGGCGAAGAGGTCCCGGGACGGCCGACGGACGGAGGCGTCCGTCGCCGGGTACAGCAGCAGCTGGAACACGGGCGCGGGCCCGCCCCGCCGTACGGCCCGCTGCGCGGCGACGGCAGCGAGGTTGCCGCCCGCGCTGTCGCCGCCGACGGCTATCCGGGCCGGGTCCGCGCCGAGGTCGCCCGCCTTGGCGAGGGCGAAGTCCAGGGCGGCGAGGGCGTCGTCGGCCGCCGCCGGGTACGCGTGCTCGGGCGCCAGGCGGTACTCCACCGACAGCACCCGCACCCCGGCCCGCTGGGCCAGGAACCGGGCGACGTGGTCGTGGCTCGCCCGGGAGCCCACCACCCACCCGCCGCCGTGGAAGAACACGAGCAGCCCGGACCGCTCCCCCAGCCCGGCCGGGCTGTACAGCGTCGCCGCCAACTCGCCGTCGCCGGAGGCCGATTCCGACGGGATCTTGAGCTCCCGGACGGCCACCGACCCGATCGTCGGCCCGCCCACCAGGTGCCGCCCGTACTCCATCGCCGTCCGCGAGGGCCCGACCCCGCCCGGCAGGACGAGGGCCGCCTTCGACAGCCGCTGCAGCTTGAGGATCAGCTGCGCGTCCAGGGCGAGCGTCTGCCCGTCCCGCACGACCGGCGCCCCCGCGATCGCCCGCCGCACCCCCTCCGGCAGCGCGTACGCGCCCCGGACGACGGCGGCCTGGATCCGGACGGGGAGTGGAATCGACATCTCTGCCTCCTGGGGACGCTGCTGGGGAGCCCCATGATGGGACCGCCCGCCGGTCGGGGGAACCCCGCCTCGACGGCGCGGCCCCGCCACCGGTCGGCGGGGCGTACGACCTCCGCCACGGCCCCGGCGCCCCCGCCTCCACAGCGACGAGCAGATCAGCGGCCGGCTCGACGAACTGCGACGGACCCGCCGGGCGACGTCAGGAGGTGACCCGGCGGGCCCGCTCCGCCAGGTAGCGCCGCTCGGGGGCGCTGGCCGTGCGGGCGGCCGCCTCCCGGTAGGCGACGGCCGCCTCGCCCGGCGTCGGTGAGGAGCATGAGGGCGAGCAGGCCGGCCGTCTCGGCGTCGTCGGGGACGAGCCACAGGAGCAGCCGGGTGAGGCGGATGGCCTCGCCGGACAGTTGCGGCGCGGTCAGCTCCTCGCCCCTGCTGGCGCTGTAGCCCTCGTTGAAGATCAGGTAGAGCACGTGCCGCACGTCCGCCGAACTCCCCGAACTCCCCGAACTCCCCACCAGAGCAACGCCCTTGAGCGTCTGCTTCGCCCGGCTGATCCGCTGTGCCATCGTCGCCTCCGGCACGAGGAGCGCGGCGGCGATCTGCGCGGTGCTCAGGCCGCCGACCGCCCGGAGGGTGAGCGCGGTGCGGCTCGGCGCGGAGAGCGCCGGGTGGCAGCAGAGGAAGAGGAGCGCGAGCGAGTCGTCCCGGTCCGGTACGGGCGCGGCCGCGTCGGCGGCGGGCGCGAGCAGCGCGGACTGCGGAGTGGCGAGCATCAGCGCCTCCTCCCTGCGCCGCCGCGCGGAGTCGCTACGGATCCGGTCGACGAGTCGCCGGGACGCGACGGTCAGCAGCCAGCCGCCCGGGTTCGCCGGGAGGCCGTCGTCCGCCCACTGCACCGCCGCGGCGAGCAGCGCCTCCTGCACGGCGTCCTCGCACACGTCGAGCGCCGCCCCGGCGCCCGCCCCGCCGTGCCGGCGCACGAGCGCGCCGAGGACCTGCGGCGCCAGCTCGCGCAGCAGGTCCTCGGCGTCCCGGACCAGCAGGCTCACGCGTCCGCCGCGTTCGACGGCGACTCGTGCAGGATCGGCCACAGCTCCACGGGGTCGACGTCCGCGAACGGGAAGTCGGCGGCGATCTGCTGGGCGCGCTCCTGGTCCTCGCAGTCGAGGAGGTAGAAGCTGGCCAGGTACTCCTTGGTCTCCAGGTACGGCCCGTCGGTGACGACCGCCGCGCCGTCCGTCCGCCGCACGAGCCGGGCGGCGGCCGCGTCGGCGAGGCCGTACGCGCCGAGGAGTTCGCCGGTGGCGCGGTACTTGGCGTTGAACGCCTCGACCTTGGCGATGGCGGCCGGCCACTCCTCGGCGGGGAAGGCGTTCCACTTCTCCTGGTTGCCGTAGATCATCGCGATGTACTTCATGGTGACGAGTGTCCTCTCGGTGTCCGGTGCGCCGCCCTTCGGCGTCCCGTCACCCAGGAGTCGGAGCGGCACCCGGGCCCTCGACACCGGCCCGCGAAGAATTTCGGGAACCGCCCGTGGTCGGTGGGGATTGGTAGGTTCCCGCGCATGGCTGACTTCACCAATCGCCGCCCGATCACGTCGGCGGCCCCGCTCACCCCGATCCACGCGGCGCAGGTCGCCCTGAGCGGCCGGCGCTACGACGGCGAGGACCTGCCCGCCGAGCAGCGGCTGCCCGCCGACGGCGACGGCGACGACGAGGCGGTGCTGAACTCCTGCGAGCTCTGGGACGTGGTGGCCGACGGCGTGCCGCGCTACGAGGCCTGGCTCTACCAGGCGGACAGCGGCTCGATCTTCCTGGCCGGGACGACGGAGATGGTCGCGGAGGTCCTCCAGTGCGGGCTGGAGTGCGACGACCCCGAGCGGCGCCTGGAGCTCGGCACGGCGATGGTCCGGGCCGGCCTGCTGCCCGCGTCGGACTCGGCGTACCGGGAGTTCCGCGAGGCGGCCGAGAACGCCGGGTGAGAAAAGGCCGGTGGGCCCGACGTCCGTGACGCGGGCCCACCGGGTTTCCCAACGGGTGGATCAGGACGAGAAGTACCCGACCAGGTCGGCGACCACGTCCGTCGACCCCCACTGGTTGACGAACGACACCCGGCCGTCCACCACGGGGGCCACCACCAGCGCGGAGACGACCTGCCCCGGCCGGTAGTTGATGCTCGACGCGTCCGGGCGGGCCGTCCCGTGCGGGAAGACCGTCAGGAAGCTGGTGTCCGTCGGCCAGACCGCCGTCACGTTCATGACGACGGCGGTGACCCCGGTCGCGGGCATCCCCTCGACGCCGGCCACCCGCAGGCTGACCTGGTCGTTCGAGCCGCCCAGGGAGCCCACGCGGACGCCCTCGCCGTCACGGGTGTCCATCAGCCGCACCAGCGGGGACGCGGTGTAGGTGGAGCCCGAGTCGGTGTAGTACCCCATGATGTCCACGCCGAGGTCGACGTCGCCCCAGGCGTTGCGGATGTCCACCACGCCGTTCACGACCGGGACGGTCACCAGGTTGGTCACGTTCTGCCCGGCGGCGAAGTTGACCGCCGAGGCGTCCGGCACCGGCAGGCCGTCCGGGTACACCGTGAGGTAGCTGGTCTGCGACGGGTTGACGGCCGTCACGTTCATCACGACCGCCGTCACGCCGGTCGTCGGGACGCCGCCCACACCCGCGACCTTGAGCGGCACGACGCCACCGCCGTGGACCCGGCCGGCGGGCGCGCCGACGCCCCAGACGGTGTTCAGGATGCGCGACGGGGTGACCGGGCGCAGCAGGGAGCCGGCGCCGCTGTCGGTGTAGTAGCCGAGGATGTCCACGCCGAGGTCGACGTCGCCCCAGGCGTTGCGGATGTCCACCTTGCCGTTGGCGAGCGGCACCGTCACCAGGTTGGTGACGATCTGCCCGGCGGCGAAGCTGACGGTCGGCAGGTCGGGCACCTTCTGTCCACTCGGGTACACCGAGACGGCGCTGTTGCTGGAGGGGTTGACGGCCGTCACGTTCATGACGACGGACGTGACGCCGGTCGTCGGGACGCCGGCGACGCCCGCCACCTGGAGCGACAGCACCCCGCCCTGGCCGAGGCGCCCGGCGGGCGCGCCGACGCCGGAGACGGTGTTGAGGATGCGGTTGGGGGTGAGCGGGACGAGCCGGCCCTTGGTGGCCGGCGCGGCGGCGGTCACCGTGAAGGCCTTCGGGAAGTAGTTCGGGGATGGCACCCCGGTGGTGTAGCCGATTCCATCGAGCACCACGTCGTAGGTGCCCGGCGTCATCCCGTTGGTGTCGGCCATGACGTGGAGCGAGGTGCCGTCGGGGCTGACGGAGACCGGGCGCATCGGGTACGTGGAGCCGCCGAACTTCACCTTGGTGCCCAGGGTGAGGTTCGTGCCCCGGATCTCGATCTGGGTCTGGGTGCCGGCCGCTCCGGTCGTCCCGTTGATCGCGATGAGGGACGGACGCGGCGGGTTGGTGCAGGTGGGGTAGTCGCACGCGGCCTGCATGCTGTACTCCACCGGCATCACGGTGTTACCCGGGCTGAGCAGCAGGACGGCCTTGCCGGGCACGGCGTTGTTGAGGCTCTGGCAGCGGGCACCGAACTCGCCGTAGTTTGCGCTGCACTGGTACGTGGAGTCGTACTCCTCCCAGGTGGCCGGGCCCAGCAGGGTCAGGAGCGGCTGCGCGAGGTTGGTGGCGCTGCTGGTGCCGACGACGTTGAGGGACTGCGACGCCTTCATGTCGACGACGGCGCAGTAACCGGTCGAGGACTCCGTGAGCAGTCCGCTGCGGAGCGGGAAGCCCTGCACCGAGATCGGGTGGGAGGTGCACTCCGGTGCCCAGCCGTCCGGTGTGCCGACCTTCCAGGTGTCCACGGCGGCGTGGATGTTCTGGCCCCGGTACCCGGAGGCGAGCACCGCCATGGTGTAGGAGGTAGAACCGGTGACCTTGCAGTAGCTGCCGTTCACGCCGCAGACGGTCTTGCCGTTCGCGTCGATCACCAGCGGCACCGCCGTGCCCTGGTAACCGTTGCCGACGGTGGCCGTCCGCACGCTGAGCCAGAACTTGTCGGTGGCCGCGGCGCTGACCCGCACGCAGCGGGCATCGAGGGCCGAGCCCAGGTCCAGCTGGACGGACTGGCCGCCGACGGCGGTCGAGTCCGGGGTGAGGCAGTTCGCGGTCGGCGAGAAGTCCCGCCGGACCAGCTTGTAGCTGTCGCCCCAGGTCGAGTTGGTCAGCAGCGCGGTGTACGGGACACCGGCCGCGAGCCGGCAGGTGAACGTCGAGCTGCCGGCGGTCGAGCACACCACGTTGCCCTGCTGGTCGATGACCTGCAGGGACGCGTTGGTCTGGTTCGCCGTGTTGGTGTAGTCGAGCAGCTCGGAGGTGCTGTGCTGGCCGGCGGGGAGGGCGAAGCAGGCCTGCTTGACGTTCGCCGTCAGTGCGGCCTCGGCGCCCCACGTGCCGTCGAACCCGCTCTGCGGCCAGGCGGTGCAGCCGGCCGTCTCACCGGTCCGGTGGATCGCCAGCGAGAACGCCTTGCCGGGCGCGCCGGTCACGACGGCGCGGAAGGGGGCCGTCCCGGTCAGCTTGCAGGGGATCGCGGGGTTGCTGTTGTCGCACTGGAAGGTGCCGGCCGCGTCGTAGACGGCGACGTCGGCGCTGGTGCCGTCGGTGGGCACCCGGTTGATCAGGTAGAGACCGTTGCCGGTCGCGGTGGGCAGCGTCAGGCAGAGCGCCTGCCCGGCCGTGCCGAAGGTGCCGGTGACCGGACCGGACACCAGGTCGTCGTCGGCGGCCGCCGTGCAGCCACGGGTCTCCTTGGCCGAGTGGAAGACGGTGCCGAACGGACCCGCCGTGACGGCCTGGCCGGCGTCGGCCCAGGTGTAGGAGCCGGGCGCCAGGTTGCAGAGCCGGCTCAGCTGGCCGCAGTTGGCCACCGTGCTGCCGTCGGCCTGGTACAGCGGGCCGGAGATGGTTTCGCCGCTGGCCGTCACCTCGCTGAAGGAGTACCAGCCGGCGTCGGTCACATGGAGGATCCGGCAGCGCGCCACGACCAGGTCAGGTGCGGTGCCGAACGCCTGCGGCTCAACGGTCAGGCAGCCTTCCGGGGAGGAGAGGCGCGCGAGCGTCAGGTCGTAGGTCTGGGCGTCGCCGTACGTCGACTGGACCACCACGCGGTACGGCGCGGTCCCGGCGAGGCGGCAGTACAGCGTGGTGTCCAGGCCGGAAACGGCGCACACCTCCTTGCCCGTCGCGTCGACGACGCGCTGGCTACGCAGGCCGGCGAAGGTCCGCAGCATGTCACCGGGGGCGAGGTCCACCGTGTAGCAGTCGCCGGCCCAGGCCGTTGGCATCGAGCCGTGGAACGCCTTGGGGGCGCCGAGGGTGCGGTCGGTGGGGTCCACGGTCTTGCAGGTGCTGGTGAGCACCGGGAGGTACGACACCGAGATGCCGCTCGCCTGGAAGTTTCCGTTGACGACGTCCAGCTTGTAAGTGCCCTGCTGCGTGGTGGCGCAGCGCATCACCGTGACGAACGTGTCGCAGGCCACAGCGGTGCCGTCGGGCGCGGTCAGCTTGGGGTAGGCCGAGTAGTTGACCCCGACGGTCTGGAAGTAGACCAGGTCCTGCGTCGGCAGGGTCAGCGAGAAGGTCGCCGACTTGTACGAGTCGACCGTGCAGGTGGTCACCACGCCCGGGTCCAGGGTGGCCGGACAGGGGCCGGCCGGGTCGGCCTGCTGGACTTCGCGGGCCGCCTTCTCCTGCGCGGCCTTGGGGTCCACGGTCGGCGCGCCCGTCGGCCCGGCGGTGGGCGCGGCGGCCGGGGCCGGGGCCGGGGTGGTGGTCGGCGCGGCGGTCGGGCTCGCGGACGACGTGGCTGCGGGCGGCGCGGCGGCGGCAGCCGGGTTGGCCTGGCCCACGAAGGTGGCCAGGACGGCGAGCAGCAGGGCGCCGGGAGCCGCGAGTGAGGCTCTCCTCCCCCTGTGTCGCGTTCGTCTGTCGGTGGACAGGAACGTCACACTTTCCCCCCATGTCGGAAACGCCCGACTCCCATGTGCATCATGGAAGTTCGCGGGCGGGCGGAGTCTAGCGAGCGCAAACGACGAGCTGAGAGGCGCCCTCGACCCCGCGAGAGGGTCCCACGGAGGCCCCTTCGAGCGCGATGAGTTTTTGGGCAGCTCTTGACCTGGGCGGCTGGTTCGGGGAACGACAAAACGGCCGGTCGATCCGAAGATCGACCGGCCGTTCGCTGTGCGCGAGGGGGGAGTTGAACCCCCACGCCCTTTCGGGCACTGGAACCTGAATCCAGCGCGTCTGCCTATTCCGCCACCCGCGCATCTGGGTGATGAGGAATATCGTAGCCCATCCGCGCAGGTGCTCCGGACCAGGCCGGAAGGGGGAGGGTCAGCCGGCGAGCTGCGCGACGATCCAGTCGACCAGCG
The DNA here is from genome assembly GCF_036322405.1 of Streptomyces sp. SP17BM10. Taxonomy (NCBI): domain Bacteria; kingdom Bacillati; phylum Actinomycetota; class Actinomycetes; order Kitasatosporales; family Streptomycetaceae; genus Streptomyces; species Streptomyces sp. SP17BM10. Next base: position 156,464 of record NZ_JAQYXB010000595.1, read on the forward strand.
CGCGGGAGACGTGACTGTGCTCGGTGTTGGCGTCGTCGAACTCGACGGCGTCCAGGTGGCCGCGCTCCAGGTCGTCGTCGGAGATCGCGGCGGCCGGGTCGACGTCCCACTTCACCGGGTCGAAGTCCAGCGCCGCCGCACTGACGGCCGGCACGAAGGTACCGCTGCGGTAGTCCTCGGAGATCTTCGCCTTGAGAGCGTCCGCGACCTTGCCGAAGGAGTCCAGTGTGCCGCCCGGCACGGCGTCCAGCGCCGGGACCTCGCTGGTGGTGCTGCGGCGCACGGCGAGGCCGAGGTGCATGCCACCGATCCGCTGCTTGTCGCCCTTGTCCGGCTGGAAGCGGGCGGTGGCGCTGGCGACCAGCGCCTGCCAGTCGAACGCCACCTCACCCACCGGCAGCGGGAGGCCGACCCCGTCACGCCGGCCGTTGGAGACGCCGAGCTTGCGCGGGATCATCGGGAAGTTGCCGACCCGGGCGAGATCCTCGAGGAACTCCTGGCGCAGCGGGCTGGACGTGGCGACCGGGCCGGAGTACTTCGCGTTCTCGACCCACGCCCAGAGCAACTGCTGGGCGGCGGGGCTGCGGACCAGGTCGGCCTGCTTGGCACCGTCCGGACCGGCCGGGGTGTAGTCCTCGAAGAAGTACGCCATCTGCTGGAGGATCAGCGGGATCCAGGCACCGTTGTGCGGCGAGTCGAACGAGAGGTACGTCGCCGTCTGGTGGTCCATCCGCTGGGTCTCCAGCTTGGCGAGCGCGTAGCGGGTGATGATGCCGCCCATGCTCACCCCGCCGACGGTCAGCCGCTCGTCGCCCACACGCTCCGCGATGGCCCGGAAGACGGCGTCCGCCACGACCTCGGCGTTGGCCTGGATGTGGGTGTGCCGCTCGGCGAAGCCGATCAGGACGATGTCGTAGCCCCTTCCGAGCAGCTCGTCGAAGAGGCCCGGCCGGCCGTCGGCGACGGTGTTGAAGTACGCGAACAGGCCGGGCAGGTCGCTCGGGCCGTAGTTGAAGCCGTCCGCGAAGAGGAAGGGCTTCCGCAGGCCGATCTTCGGGTTGGCGTAGTAGACCGCCGCCTGGCCGGTCGCCACCTGCCCCTTGTACGGCGCGCCGGTCAGGTCCCAGACCACGTCGGCGTCGCGGCCGCGCTCGCCGGACAGCTCGCCGGCGAACCAGACGCCGGGCTTGAGCGAGTCGGCGATCTCCGCCAACTCGGCCTTGGTGGGCTCCGCCTGGCCCTCCTTGAGGGCCGTCAGCGCTACGTCGATACGGGGGTCTTGTGCCATGGGTACCGCCTCGGTCGATGCGAGCAGGGTCATGTGCGCACAGTGATGGACCGTAATGGTTCGGTTACTCACGGCACCAGGGTCACGTCGGAAGTGATCGAAATCATCCGGATGCGACCGAGGTTGACCGGCTAGACCGGGAACTCGCCGACGCGAACGGCGGCGAGGAAGGACTCCCAGGCGGGGGCGGGGAAGACGAGGGCCGGGCCGTCGGGGTCCTTGGAGTCACGCACTGGGACGACGCCCGGGAGGGAGTCGAGGGCCACCTCGATGCAGGTGCCGCCGTTGGTTCCGCTGTAGCTGCTCTTCCGCCAGGTCAGCTTCATGCCGGGAATTCTCCTGTCTGGACCGCCGCGACAAACGAGTCCCATGCTGTCGTCGAGAAGACGAGGGCCGGGCCGTCGGGGTCCTTGGAGTCACGCACTGGGACGACGCCCGGGAGGGATTCGAGGGCCACCTCGATGCAGTTGCCGCCGTTGCCGCCGCTGTAGCTGCTCTTTCGCCAGGCGTTCGCGTCGAGCTCGTTCCTCGTCATCTCTGAACCCTTCCAGCGCATCGGCGATCAGCGCGAGCGAGTCGGCTACCGGCAGAGCCTCCCCGTGGAGCAGATCATAGCTGCGCCGATGTCTGGCCACGATCTCCGGATCATCGGTGGAGTCACCGCGATCGAGGCTCTCCGAGTAGACCCACGTGCGGCCGTCAGGCATCTCCAGCAGCACCATCGACGTGTTGACGATGACGCCGCGCCGCGTGAACGGAATGACCTGGATGATCACGTTCGGGAGCTCCGCAACAGCCAGAAGGTGTTCCATCTGACGTCTCATCACTGTCGGCCCGCCAAAGACCGTTCGGATGGCGCTTTCATCCAGAATAACCAGCAGCAACGGCCCCTCGGGGTCGAGAAACCGCTTCTGCCTGGCAAGCCGGGCCGCGGTTCGTTCCGCGATGACATCAGGCCTGCCCGCCGCATCACTGACCGAGAACACGGCCTCCGCGTATTCGCGGCACTGAAGTAGGCCGTTCATCACGGCCAGTTCGAAGGCCCTGACCCCCACGGCCTCGGACTCCATGTCGACATGGCTTTGGAACCAGTCCGGATGCTCGACTCCCACGCTCCAGTCCACCCGGGCCCAGAGTCGCATCAGCGCACCACCGGTCTTCAGCAGCACGTCGGCCTGCTCGACCATCTCGGGCTGCATGCGGCGCTGGCCGGACTCGTACCTCGTGATGTTCGGCCGCGTGCAGTGCAGGGCCTTCCCCAGCTCCTCCTGGGTCATGCCGGCCATCTCCCGGTAGAACCGCAGCTCTTCGCCGAACATCACGGCCGAACTGGCCGTCGGTTCCCGCTTCAGCTTCCGGTGTGCCACGGCAACCCCTCTCACGTAACACGTGTGCCCGGTACCAGATTTCGGCCATCACCGTACCTCCGCGCACCGGATGATTGAGACCGGAACGCAATCATCTGCATGCATAGCGTGATTGCACGCCCCTCTCTTGCTCCCCATCCGCCCCCGAGGGCCCCGCCATGCTCAAAACCGTCCGCCGACCCCGCACGTTCGCCGCGCGCCTCGACTCCCGCCCCTCCTCGACCCCCATCGCGCGCCACCTGCTCCGCGCGTACCTCTCCGCCCTCCCCTTCGGCGAGCGCTACTCCGACATCGCCGAGCTCCTCCTCACCGAGCTCTTCGCCAACGCCGTCCAGCACTCCGACGCCCCCGACGACCGCCTCGTCGAGATCCGCTTCGCCCTCATCGGCAACCGTCTGCGCCTCGAAGTCCACGACGCCGGCACCGGCCGCCCCGCCCTCCACCCGACCACCCCCACCGACGAACACGGCCGTGGCCTGCACCTCGTCAACGAGCTGGCCGAGCGCTGGGGTTGCTGCCCCAGAGCCGGAGGCGTCGGCAAGTTCGTGTGGACCCTCATCGCCCCCGCCCCCACCCCCGCCCGCCTCTCCGTCCTCGCCGTCTGAAAGTCGCCCGCCCATGCAACCGCCCTCCCCCGTCACGATCGCCCGGCACGCCTTCGACACCGGTGCCACCCCCGCCGACGCCTACGCGACCCTCGCCCGCCGCATCCGCGAACCCGTCACCGCCGCCCGCGCCGTCTGCCTCGCCCTCGGGATCCCCGCCGACGAGACGACCCGCCGTATCGACGAGTGCCACGACGCCCTCCTCGCCGACCCCCGCCCGGGTTCCGAAGCCGACACCGGCGAGATCCTCGAAGCCCTCGGCGTGTTCGACGTCCCCAGGCCGCTCGACGCCCGCGACCTCGCCGTCGTCGACCAGTTCCTCCTCGCCATCGACGCCCTCGGCGCCATCCGCGCCGGCCATCAGCACGGCCTCAGCCGCTGGTTCGTCACGGGCAACCTCACCGCCGCCTACCTCTCCCTCGCGGCCACCCACCCCCGCCCCGGGATCGGTGACGCGGCCCACTACTGGTCCGCCCTCGTCACCGCCGGCGAACTCCTCGCCGCCGCCCCCACCCCCGACCCCCGCATCAAGCCGGCCCTCGCCCGCTGCCGCGCCCGCGCGGCGGCCGTCTCCCGCTGAACGATGATCAGGAACCGCGGACCCTTCGGGCGGAGAACCTCGCCCCCCGTCACCCGGCGGACCGCCGAGTCCACCCCAAGGTGGGGTTTGGCTCAACGAACCCCGGGCCGGGTGCCGAAAGGCCAACGGGGGCGGCGGAGCTGAGGGCCGCCGCCCCGCCCTCCACTCGTCACACCGTGGCGAGGAACTCCCGCACCACGCGCTGGAATTCGTCCGCCGCGCCGGTGACCAGCAGGTGGTCGGCATCCAGCTCCGCCAGGACCGTCCCCGGGCGGCGGGAGACCATCTGCGCGGCCTGCTCGGCCGGGATGGTGCCCCTCGTGCCGCGCACGATCAGGGCCGGGCAGGTGGTGACCGTCCAGTCCGCCCAGTGGTCGCCGTGGACGTCCGCCTCGGAGGCGTACATGTCCAGCGGGTGGAAGGGCAGGCGCCAGCTGCCGTCGGCGCCCTCCCGCAGCCGCTCCTCGAAGTGGGGCGCGGCGGGGCCGAGGGCGGCGAGGAGGGCGCCCCGGCTGGAGGCGTCGTAGGGCAGGTCGAGCAGGAACGCCAGCGGGTGGCTCCCGTCGAGGCCGAGCGCGGCCGGGCCCTCGGCGTTGACGATCGCCCTCACGCGCGCGGGGTGACGGGCGGCGAACTGGTAGGCGTTGATCGCCCCGAGCGAGTGGCCGAGCAGGACCACGCTCTCCAGGCCGAGGTGGTCGAGCAGCGCCTCGACGTCGGCGAGGTAGCCCTCCCGCGCGTAGTCGGCGGCCCGGTCCGACTCGCCCTGTCCCCGCTGGTCGGGCGCGATGACCCGCCACTGCGGGCCGAGCGCGGCGGCGAGCGGCGCGAAGACGGCGCCCTCCGCGAGGTGGCCGTGCAGGGCGAGCAGCGGGCGGCCGGTGCCGCCGAAGTCGAGGTAGGAGAGCCGGCGGCCGTCGAGGACGAGCTCGGAGCGGATGGCGTCGTTCATGGTGGTACCCCCGTGGATCGGTTGACGGGATCACCATACGCAGGACTTGGACGAGCGTGCAAGACAAATGTACAAGACGGATGTCTCGACTCGCCCCTGCCTCGACACCACTTCTCAACGTCACCGCTTCACCGTCACCGCTTCACCGTCACCGCAGCACCGTCACCGCAGCACCGTCACGGCGCCGGTCGCGCACGGCACCGCGCTGATGTCCCCGCCGGACGCCGACGACCGACTCAACTCGCCCGGAACGCCCGGCGGTACTCGCGCGGGGCCACGCCGACCCTCGCCACGAAGACCGGCCGCAGGGAGACCGCCGACCCGAAGCCGCAGCGGGTGGCCACGGCGTCCACCGGCAGGTCCGTCTCCTCCAGCAGGCGTTGGGCGGCCAGCACCCGCTGTTCGAGGAGCCAGCGCAGCGGCGTCGTGCCGGTGGTCTCGGCGAAGCGGCGGGCGAAGGTGCGCTCCGACATCAGTGCGGCGGCGGCCATCCGGCGGACCGTCCAGGGCGTGTCGAGGGCGGCGAGGATCTCGGCGCGCGCGGTGGCCAGGGCGTCGCCGCCGCCCGCCGGCACCGGGGACGGGATGAACTGCGCCTGCCCGCCCGCCCGGAACGGCGCGGTGACCATCGAGCGGGCGATCGTCGCGGCCGCCCGCTGGCCGTGGGCCGCACGGACCAGGTGCAGGCACAGGTCGATGCCGGCGGCGACCCCGGCGGACGTCCACAGGCCGTCCCCGCCGGTGAACAGCACCTCGGGACGGACCTCCACCGCCGGGAAGCGGCGCGCCAGTTCCGGCGCGAGTGCCCAGTGCGTGGTGGCCTCCCGGCCGTCCAGCAGCCCGGCCTCCGCCAGGACGAACGCCCCCGCGCAGAGCGAGGCGATCGGCACCCCGCGCGCGTGCGCGTCCCGCAGGGCGGCGAGGACGGCCGGATCCCGTGCGTCCGCCGGATCCTCCACACCGGGCACGAGGACGAGATCGCACGCCGCCAGCCCGTCCAGCCCGGCGTCCGGCACGCGTTCCAGCCCGCCGCCGAGCCGCACGCGGGCGCCGCCGGGCCCGCACACGCGCAGCTCGAAGGCCGGCAGCCCGGGGCGGCTCGTCCGGTTCGCCCACACCTCGCCGATCACCGCGTAGTCGAAGGCCCGCACCCCGTCGAAGATCAGACACGCCACCGATCGCATGGCGGGAATCTATCGATGGGTGGCACCAGCGCCACTCACGGCCACCCGGACCGCCCCGCCACCATGGACGCATGACGAACACCGACGCCTTCGACGCCCCGCTCGCCCTCGACCCCGACGCCGTCCTGATCGTGATCGACGTCCAGCAGGGCTTCGAGGACCACGACTACTGGGGCCCGCGCGACAACCCGCAGGCCGAGCAGCGGATCGCCGAGCTGATCGCCGCCTGGCAGGCCACCGGCCGGCCGATCGTCACCGTCCAGCACGCCTCCCCGGCGGGGCCGTTGGCGCAGGGGACGCCCGGCTACGAGCTCAAGGACTTCGTCGCCGCGATCACGCCCGACCTGCACATCACGAAGAGCGTCAACTCGGCCTTCTACGGCACCCCCGACCTGCACGCCTGGCTCCGCGAGCGCGGTGCGCGGCAGGTGGTGATCACCGGGATCATCACGAACGTCTGCAACGAGACCACCGCCCGCATGGCCGGCAACCTCGGCTACGACGCGGTCTTCCCCGCCGACGCCATGCACACCTTCGACATGACCGGGCCGGACGGCGTGACCGTCCCGGCCGCCGAACTCGCCCGCGCCACCGGCACCGTGCTGCACGCGATGCGGTTCGCGAAGGTGGTCACGACGGAGGCCGTGCTCAAGGCGGCTGCCGGGGCTCAGACCAGGGGCCGATAGGCGCAGCCCTCCACCGCGTTGAGCAGAACGTAGGCGCGGCCGGGGCCGGTGGCGGTCTCGCGGAGGCGGGTGAGGGCTTCGAGTTCGGTGGGGAGGGTGAGGCCGAGGGCCTGCGCCGCCGCGGCGCGGTCGGCGGGGAGGTCGGGGTCGTCCTCCAGGTAGTCCTCGGCGGCCTCGGCGCTCTCCTCCGCGGTGAACGCACGGCAGCTCTGCCACCAGGGGACCGCGATCAGCAGCTCGACCAGTTCGCGGAAGTTCAGCGCCATGAGGGCCGCGCCGCCCTCGGAGTCGGCGAACAGGACCGGACGGTCCTCGCCCAGCTCGCTCGGCCCGCAGAAGAAGTACGTGCCGCCGCCGCCCTCCTTGGCGAGGAGTTCGAGCGGCTCGCCGGAGGCCAGCACGACGTCCTCGACGTGCGGGTAGGCGTCCAGGTTGAAGTCGCCCGGCCATGCGAGGAAGTCCTCGGCGGCGGGGTTGGCGCGGATGGCGGCGATCAGGGAGGGTTCGGCGGTCATGGGCGTCACCCTAGACCCGGGCTCCGACGTTCCCGCGGGAACGGTTAGGTTGCCTGTGCTGCAGCTTCCACCAGCGGGCCAACGGGGACGAGGTAAACGAACGGTGAATCAGATGACCGCACCTGCCGATCGGTTCGAGGAGCACCGGCCGCACCTGCGGGCCGTCGCGTACCGGATGCTCGGCTCGATCGCGGAGGCCGACGACGCCGTCCAGGAGACGTGGCTGCGCTACGACCGCACCGAGACCGGCGCGGTCTCGAACCTCGGCGCCTGGCTGACCACGGTCGTCTCCCGCGTCTGCCTGAACCTGCTGCGCTCGCGCGCGCAGCGGCAGGAGGAGCCACTGGAGACGGGTGAGGACGGCACGGCGGGAGCGCCGCGCATCCCGGACCCGATCCTCGGGCGGGCCGGCGTGGTGGACCCGGAGCAGGAGGTGCTGCTCGCGGACTCCGTCGGCCTGGCGCTGATGGTGGTGATGGAGTCGCTGGCGCCCGCCGAGCGGGTCGCGTTCGTGCTGCACGACATGTTCGCGGTGCCGTTCGAGGAGATCGCGCCGCTGATCGAGAAGACCGCCGCCACGACCCGCCAGCTGGCCAGCCGCGCCCGCCGCAAGGTGCAGGGGCAGGCGCCGGCCCCGGACAAGGACCTGAACCGGCAGCGGGCGGCGGTCGACGCGTTCTTCGCGGCCGCGCGCGAGGGCGACCTCGGCGCGCTGGTGGCCGTGCTCGACCCGGACGTCGTGTTGCGCTCGGACGGCGGCGCCGTGCGGGCCCGGCACTCGGTGGTGTTCAGGGGCGCGTCGACGGTGGCCGGGCAGGCGGTGCTGTGGGGCAAGCTGGCGCCGTTCGCGCGACCGGCGCTCGTCAACGGCACGGCGGGCGCGGTGGTCATCGGGCAGGGCGGGAAGCCGATGTCCGTCATGGCGTTCACGGTGGTCGGCGGCGCGATCGTCGCGATCGACGTGCTCAACGACCCGGAGCGGCTGGCCGCGCTGGACCTGTCGGTCGTCGACTGAGACGGACCGGGGAGCGGGTGGGCCCCCGCAACGGGAGCCCACCCCGCCTCAGCGCCCGGTCACGCCGTCCACCTGCTCGCGGATGATGTCCGCGTGCCCGGCGTGCCGGCCGGTCTCCTCGATCATGTGGACGAGCACCCAGCGCATCGACGGCGCCTCGCCGCCCGGCCGCAGGGAGCGCGCACCCGGCCGGTCGAGGTCGGCGCCGACCTGCGCGGCGACGGCGTTCGAGCGGGCGATCGCGGCCCGGTAGGCGGCGATCTCGTCGGCCACCGTGGCGCCGTCGAGCGGGACTTCGTCCGTTTCCAGCGGCTCCCCGCCCACGCCCCGGTACGCCCACTCGAACCAGTTGTGCTCGACGACGGCGAGGTGGCGGACCAGCCAGAGCAGGCTCGTCCCGGAGGCGACCCCGGGGCGGCGGGCGTCGTCGTCCGGGAGCCCGGCGAGCTTGGCGATCACCGCCTCGCGCAGGTAGTCGAGGAAGGTCAGCAGAGTGGTCGGCTCGTCGGCGTTGACGCCGGGCGGGCGGACGTCCGGGCGCGGGGAGGGTGCGGCGTTCTCGGTCACCGCGCCACCCTAATAACGCCGGGCACGGGCCCGAAAGACCGTCACCAGCCCTGCGCCGCGACCCACTGCGCGAGGTGGCGGGCACATCCGTCGACCGACTCGCGCCACGAGTGGGCGGCGCCCTCGCCGGCCTCGTCGCTCACGTGCTTGACCAGCCGCACCGGCAGGCCGGCCCGGTGGGCGACGGTCGCGACGGCGTAGCCCTCCATGTCGACGAGGTCGGCGTGCTCGGCGAGGCGGTCGCGGGCGGCCGGGTCGGAGACGAAGAGGTCGCCGGTGGCGAGGATCGGGCCCTCGCCCTTGCCGACCACGAGCGGCGGGCCGTAGGTGCGGCCGGTGAGGGCCAGCAGCGCGGGCGAGTCGAGGTCGTGCTGGATCACCTGGGTCACGTGGTGGGTGCCCTCCCAGCCGGGGCGCAGCGCGCCGGCCGTGCCGAGGTTGATCACCTCGGAGGGCTTCTCGCCCCGGGCGAGGACGGTGGCGAGCGCCGCGGCGGCGTTGACCTTCCCCATCCCGGTGAGCAGCACGGGCAGCCGGTCGTCCAGGTGGGCGGCCTCCTCGCGGACGGCGACGACGAGCAGCGGGCGGTCGGGGGCGATCGTTCCAAGCAGGCGCATGGACCCATCGTACGGAGCGCGGGCGCGGGAGCCCCGGCGGCGACGGCCGGACGACGTACGGGCCGGGGACCGACAGGCCGGGGACTGACGGACCGCACGCCCGGGAACCGCGCGGGCCCGGATCCGCGTCGCAGCGGTCGCCGCCCGCCTCCGCCCAGGGGGACCGATCGGGAATACGTATGAAGAATTCGCGGAGGCAGCGGGCCCCTGTCGTGCACGGCGAAGCTCAAGATCGGCGCAACTCGGGTGTGGCCGGGGGGAGTCACGGCCATACTGCTGGCATCGGCCGGGCACCGGAGGACGGGCCGGGCCCCAGGGGAGGATGAGGCGGGTGGCGACACCAAGAGGTAGCGGCGCGGCGGGCGCCGTGGTTCCGGCACGGCCGAACCGTCCGCCGGCGACGCCGGGCCGGGCGGGCGCCCCGGCGCCGCGGCCCGGCGGGGCACCGGCCGGGCGCCGGCCTTCGGCGCTGTCACCGGCCGGCGTGAAGGCCCGGCTGGCGCGGGCCGCGCGCACCGCGCCCGGCCGGCTGCGACTGGCCGGGGCGGTGCTGGCGGTGCTGACCGTGGCGTTCGGGGGGCTGAGCGCCTGGCAGCTGGAGACGCGGGCGCAGGCCGCCGAGCGGGTGGTGTCGTACAGCCAGCCGCTGAGCGAGGCGGCCGCGGACATCCACCGTTCGCTCGCGGACGCGGACACCACCGCGGCCACCGGCTTCCTGCTCGCGGGCGCCGAGCCGAAGGCCGTCCGGGACCGCTACGAGCAGGACCTCTCGACGGCCGCCCGGCTGATCGCCGAGGCCGCCGCCCGGACGACGTCCTCCTCCCCCGCGCAGGGCTCGCTGGCCCGGCTCAACCAGCAACTGCCCGTCTACGCCGGCCTGGTGGAGAGCGCGCGGGCGGACAACCGGCAGGGCTTCCCGCTCGGCGGCGCCTACCTGCGCTACGCCTCGGACCAGATGCGCAACGTGCTGCTGCCGGCCGCGGCCGAGCTGACGGCGTTCGAGAACAAGGAGCTCTCGGACGACTACGACCAGGCGAAGTCCGCCCCCTGGGGCGCCTACGCGCTCGGGCTGCTCACCCTCGGCACGCTGGTCTGGGTGCAGGTGGTGCTGTTCCGCCGCACCAACCGGGTGTTCAACGTCGGCCTGCTGGGCGCCACCGCCGCCGTCCTCGCGGGCGCGCTCTGGCTGGCCGTCACCGGCGCCACCACGAGTTCCGCGCTGGACGACAGCGACCGCCTCGGCGCCACCCCGCTGCGCGCCCTCAACACCGCGCGGGTGGACGTGCTGACGGCCCGCCTGGCGGAGAACCTGCACTACGTCGCCCGCGGTTCGACCACCAAGTACGCGGAGCTGTGGTCCGCGACGACGACGCACCTGGCGCAGGCCGTGCCCGCGGGCACCCCGGAGGAGTCCCGCCCCGGCTCGCTGCCGGAGGCGTTCCGGCTGGCGCCGGCGTCCGCCCGGGACACCGTCGGCGAGGCGGCGGAGCAGTTCGACGCGTGGTCCGCCCGGCACGACGCGGCCAAGAAGCTGGAGACGGACGAGGCGGACTACCAGGGCGCCCTGGACGCGACGGTGACGGCCGACCCGGCCAAGGCGCCGAACACCGCCGACGCCGCGTTCAACGCGACCGACCAGCAGCTCGCGAAGGCCGCGGAGACCGAGCAGCGGGAGTTCCACAAGGCCGCCGACGGCACCGACGGCGACCTGCGCACCACCGCCGCCGCGGTCGCCGTCCTCGGCCTGCTGGCCGCGGCGGCGGCGCTGCGCGGCCTCGGCCGCCGACTGGCCGAGTACCGGTAGAGGGGGGAGGGACACATGCGCGACAAGGGGACCGTACGGACCCGCACGGTGACGGCGCTGGCGCTGCTGGCGTCCTGCGCCGTGGTGCTCGGCGGGGGCGGCCCGTCCGGCGCCGCACCGCTCGCGGCGCAAACGGCGCCGCTGGCACCGCGGCAACCGCAGGCCGGGCCCTGCGACATCTACCAGAGCGTGCCGCCGAGCACGGAGGACGGCCCGGCGGTGAAGGCCGTCAAGGCCCGGCGCAGCCTGGTGATCGGCGTGGACCAGAACAGCTTCCGCTGGGGCGCCCGCAACCCGAACACCGGCCAGATCGAGGGCTTCGACATCGACCTCGCCCGCGCGATCGGCGCCGCCATCATGGGCGACCCGAACAAGGTCGTGCTCAAGCCGGTGGCGACGGCCGACCGCGTCGACGCCATCCAGAAGGGCCGGGTCGACCTGATCGTCCGCACCATGACGATCAACTGCCAGCGGATGGAGCAGGTGGCCTTCTCCAAGCCGTACTTCAACATCACCCAGCGGGTGCTGGTGCCCCGGGCCTCGCCGGCGAAGAACCTCGACGACGCGATCACCGACAAGACCGTGTGCGCCGCCAACGGCTCCACCGCCGCGACGGTGCTGAAGGACGTCAAGAAGGTCGCCAAGCAGGTCGTCCCGGTCGAGAACCAGCTGGACTGCCTGGTCCTGATGCAACTCGGCAAGGTCGACGCCACGATGACCGACGACGGCCTCGCGGCCGGCCAGGCCGCCCAGGACCAGACGGTGCGGATCGTGGACGGCGAGGCGCAGCCCGAGGTCATCGGCGTCGCGATGCTCAAGAGCAGCCCCGATCTCACCGCGCGGGTCAACCAGGTACTGGCCGACTACTACGCGAGCGGCGCCTGGCGCAGCTCGTACGAGCGCTGGCTCAAGCCGTACATGCTCAACGACGCCGACCACTACTGGCCGGGCGGGACGGCCCACTAGGAACGGCCCGCCGGGAACGGCCTGCGGCGGGCCGGAGCGGGCGCGGACCGTTGACGCCGTCTTGACGCCCCGCGCCCGCTCCCCCCGAAGGGGCACCGGCTAGGGTTCGGGACGATCACCACGGGGAGACCCGTCGTGCACGGGGAGATCCGCAGCCCGTCAGGGCCGGGTCGGTGAAGGAAGGATGGACGGCGGTGGCATCTGCTGGCCCGGTACTGAACCGGGAGGAGGTGGACCGCGCGCTCGCGCGCCTCGGCGCCGAGCGCGACGCGGTCGAGTCGGCGCTACTGGCCCTGCAGGACCACCCGGGCCTGCGGCTGCTGGACGGCGCCGGGCTGTCCGGGCGGACGCAGGAGCGCTGGGCCGTCGCCGGGAAGGGCCTGCCGCTGCTGTGGGCGCTGTTCGACCGGTACTCGGAGGCGCTCGCCTCGGCGCGCGCCGTACGGGCCCGCAAGGCCAAGCCGGGCTCGGCCGAACTCGCCGAACTGAGCGAACTGTTGACCGGCGACGCGGTGACCGTCCCGGGCGGCGCGCTGCCGGATGGACCGCACCTGCTCGGCGCGCCCGCCAAGCTGGTCGAGCGGGTCAGCCTGGACGCACTGATGGCCAGGATGAACTCCTGGTACGCCACCGTCCTGGAGGTGGTCAGCGCCGCCGACGCGGTGTGGTCCGCGCTGCCGGCCCGGATCGACCTGCTCCTCGCCGAACTCCAGCGGGTGCGCACGCTCGCCGCCTCGCTCGGCGTCCACGCCGCCACCCACCCGCTGGGCGACGACCTGGCCGCTCTGGACGCCGACCTGACGGCCCTGCGCACCGAGGTGCGCGGCGACCCGCTCGCGCTGTGGCGCCCGGCCCGGGTGCCCGCCCAGCGCGGCACCGTCCCGGAGGGCGGCGCGTTCGCCTCCCCGACCGGGGTGGTGGACACCGAGCGCTTCGACCGGGCCGGGCGGGCGCTGGACGGCGTCCGGCTGGAGCTGGAGAACCTGCTGCGGCTGCGCGACGACGCCGAGGAGCGCCTCCAGGGCGTCGGCGACCTGCTCCAGCGGGCCGACGCGACGCTCGGCGAGGCCCGCCGCGCGCGCGGCGAGGTGCTGGCGAAGATAGCCGCCAGCGACGTCCCCGCGGTGCCCGGCCCGGCCTCGGCGCTGCGCGAACGGATCGTCGTGGCCCTGGAGTTGCGGCAGGCCGGCCAGTGGAGCCGGCTGGCGCCGCTGCTGGACGCGCTGGAGGACGCCGCCGCCAAGGAGCTGGCCCGCGCCCGCCAGTCGCTGACCGAGGTCACCCAGCCGCTCGCCGTGCGGGCGGAACTGCGCGGCCGGCTGGACGCCTACAAGGCGATGGCCGCGCGGCTGCGGGTGTCCGAGGACCCGGAAGTGATCGAGCGGTACGAGAAGGCGCGCTGGCTGCTGTGGAGCGCGCCCTGCGACCTGCGGGCGGCGGCCGCCGCGGTGGCCCGCTTCCAGCAGTCGCTGCGGCCGGCGCACGCCGAGCCCGCACACGAGGAGACCGGCCAGACGCCGGTCGACGGACAGGTCCAGGGGGGCTGAGGTTGATGGGCGAGGCGTGCACACGGCCGGATTGCACCGGCAACGGGACGATCGACGCCGACGGCTACTGCGACGAGTGCGGGCTGGCCCCGGTGGCCGGCACCGCCTCCGCGAAGGCCGCCGCGCCCCCGAAGGCGGTGGCCGGTCCCGGCTCCCCGTGCCCGCGCGACTGCGCCGGCACGATCGACGCGGACGGCTACTGCGACGAGTGCGGCCTCACCGCGCCCGGCACCGACACCGGCATCACCCAGCCGTACGTGCCCTCGGCCCGGGTCGCCCCGGACACCGGCAACTCCGTCCGCTCGATGTCGGCCCGCACCGGCTCCTCGCGCTCGATGTCCGGCCGTTCCCGCTCGCACCGCTCGACCCGCACCGGCAGCAGCCGCTCGGTCTCGGTGCGCAGCACCCGCGGCAGCGTCAGCGCCGGCACCCGCAGCAGGCTCGGCGCCGGCCTGGTGAGCGTCCCGACCGTGGAGACGGCCGACCCGTCCCTCGCGGTGCTGGAGAACCCCGAGGTGCCCGAGCGCAAGCGCTTCTGCGCCAAGTGCGAGGCCCCGGTGGGCCGGGAGAAGGACGGCCGACCGGGCCGACCGGACGGCTTCTGCACCAAGTGCGGCACGCCGTACTCGTTCACGCCCAAGCTGCGCCGTGGGGACCTCGTCGGCGGGCAGTACGAGGTGGTGGGCTGCCTGGCGCACGGCGGCCTCGGCTGGATCTACCTCGCGGTGGACCGCCGGGTCAACGACAAGTGGGTGGTCCTCAAGGGCCTGCTGAACACCGGCGACGAGGACGCGCTGGCCGCGGCCGTCGCCGAGCGGCGCTTCCTGGCCGAGGTGGACCACCCGAACATCGTCCGGATCATCAACTTCGCCGAGCACCTGGACATCGGCTCCGGCTCCACCGACGGCTACATCGTCATGGAGTACGTCGGCGGCAAGTCGCTCAAGGACATCGCCAACGACCGCCGCACCCCGGACGGCCGGCGCGAGCCGCTGCCCGTCGAGGTGGGGATCGCGTACGCGCTGGAGGCGCTGCCGGCGCTCGGGTACCTGCACGCCCGGGGCCTGATCTACTGTGACTTCAAGATCGACAACGTGATCCAGAGCGGCGACGCGCTCAAGATCATCGACATGGGCGCGGTCTGCCGCCTCGACCACGACGGCCCGATCTACGGCACCGTCGGCTACCAGGCCCCCGAGATCGCGAGCCTCGGCCCCTCCCCCGCCTCCGACCTCTACACCGTCGCCCGCACCCTCGCGGTGCTCACCTTCGACTTCCAGGGCTACAGCACCACCTACCGCGACTCGCTGCCCGGCCCCGAGGACGTCGAGGTCTTCGCGACGTACGAGTCGTACTACCGCTTCCTGGTCCGCGCCACCGACCCCGACCCGGCCCGCCGCTTCGCCTCCGCCGAGGAGATGGCCGACCAGCTCACCGGTGTGCTGCGGGAGGTCCTCGCCCTCCAGGACGGCCGGGCCCGGCCCGCGCCCTCCACCCTGTTCGGCCCCGAACTGCGCGTCGTCGACACCGAGTTGGTGCTGCCCACCGAGCACGCCGGACAGCTCAGGGTGGCCGGGCTCGATCCGGCCGCCGCCGCCCTCGCGCTGCCCGTCCCCCGGGTCGACCCCGGCGACCCCAACGCGGGCTTCCTCGCGACCCTGCTCGCCACCGACCCCCGGGAGGCGCTCGCCGCGCTGGCCGGCGCCCCCGCCGACTCCGCCGAACGCCGCCTGCGCGAACTGCGCGCCCTGCTCGAACTCGGCCGCCACGACGAGGCCCAGGCCGCGCTCGCGGCGCTGGAGCAGGACCACTCCGACGACTGGCGGGTGGTCTGGTACCGCGGCCTCGCCGCCCTCGTCGGCGCCACCACCGGGAGCGGCGCGCCCGACGAGGCCTCCCTGCGGGCCGCCGCCGAGGCCTTCGACGCCGTCTACGACGCCTTCCCCGGCGAGAGCGCCCCCAAGCTGGCCCTCGCCATCTGCGCCGAACTGCTCGGCGACGGCGGCGACGCGGCCGAGTTCTACCGGCTCGTCTGGACCACCGACCAGTCCTACCTCAGCGCCGCCTTCGGCCTCGCCCGGGTCCGCCTCGGCGAGGGGATGCGGCCGGACGCCGTCCGCGTCCTGGAGTCCGTCCCGGCCACCTCCAGCCAGTACACCGCGGCCCGCATCGCCGCCGTCCGCGCCCGCCTGCGCGAGCGCCCCGCGACGGAGCCGCTCGGCGCCGACCTCGCGGCCGGCTCCGACCAGCTGACGGCCCTGAAGCTGGACGACCGCCGGCGCGAGGAACTGTCCGTGGAGGTGCTCCGGGCCGCCCTCGGCTGGGTCACCGCCGGCTCCGCCGGGGCCGCCCAGGGCGGGCGGCCGACAGTACTCGGACGACCCGCCGACGAGCGGGAACTGCGCTTCGCCCTGGAACAGTCCTACCGGGTACTCGCCCGGTTGGCCGACCGGGCCGAGACCAGGATCGAGATGGTGGAACGGGCCAACCGCGCCCGCCCCAGGACGTGGGTGTAGCCGATGCCGCAGCGAACCGTGTGCCCGAGCTGTTCCGAACCGCTGGACCCGGAGGACGCCTTCTGCGGCGCCTGCGGGACCGGCCGGGACAGCCGGCCCGCCCCGGGCGCGATGCCCGCGGGCTGGGCCTCCCCCCACGCCGAGTCCGTCCCCGCGCAGCAGCACGGGCCGGTCTGCGTCCACTGCGGCCTGCCGCAGGTCGGCGCCGACGGCTACTGCGAGGCGTGCGGCGGCGCCCAGCCGCGCCCGCGCGACCACATGGAGAAGGCCCTCGGGGGCGTCGCCGGGGTCAGCGACCGCGGCGTGCGCCACCACCGCAACGAGGACTCCTTCACCGTCGCCGCGACCTCGCTGCCCGGCGGCGAGCCCGCCGTCGTCGCCGTCGTGTGCGACGGCGTCTCCTCGTCGGACCGCCCGGACGAGGCCTCCGAGACCGCCGTCGACGCCGCCTCCGAGTCGCTGCTCAGCGCCCTGGAGGCGGGCACCGACCCGGACACCGCGATGCGCCGGGCCATCGCCGACGCCGCCAAGGCCGTCGCCGACCTCGCCGGCGCCGGCGCCGGGCCCGCCCGGCCCGACCTCAACGCGCCCGCCTGCACCTACGTCAGCGCCATCGCGGCCGGCGGCCGGGTCACCATCGGCTGGGTCGGCGACACCCGCGCCTACTGGATCCCGGACGACCGGGCCGCCGCCGAGCCCTTCCGGCTCACCCAGGACGACTCCTGGGCGGCCCGGATGGTCGAGGCCGGCCTCATGGGCGAGGCCGAGGCCTACGCCGACCCGCGCGCCCACGCGATCACCGGCTGGCTCGGCGCCGACGCCGAGGAGGTCGTCCCGCACACGCTGGACTTCACCCCGCACGTCCCCGGGGTGCTGCTGATCTGCACCGACGGCCTGTGGAACTACGCCGAGGCCGCCACCGACCTCGCCTACTACGTCCGGCCCGACGCCCGGACCGAGCCGCTCGCGGCGGCGCAGACGCTGGTGAAGTTCGCGGTCGCCGCCGGCGGCCACGACAACATCACCGTCGCCGTCCTGCCGATCGACCCGCCCGCCGGTCTCGGTGCCCAGGACACCGAGGACGTCGAGCAGACCCCGACCGCCCTCGACCTGCCGGTGATCACCCCGGCCGGCGCGCAGCGGCCGGACCCGCAGGACGACCCCGACTACGAGCCGACCCTGCCGGACCTCCCGGTGATCGGCTCCCCCGCCGCGCCGTTGCCGCCCCGGGTGCCGCCGACGCCGGCCGCACCGCCCGCACCGCCCGCGCCCCCGGCCGGCCCGCCGGGCGCCCCCGGCGGGCCGCCCGTCCCGCCCCAGCCTGCGCACCCGCCGACCGCCTGACGGCCCGACGGTCCGCCCCTGCGCACCGCCCGGCCCGAGCGCCGGGCGGGGCGCACCGAACCGATCCCGCATCCACCCTTCATCCCGACGGGAGCCACCGGCCCATGGCAACACTGGCTAAGCCGAACCTGCCCAGGTTCGACGTGGACATCTTCCAGAACGAGTTCCTCGCCGACGGCGCCCGCGAGGTCAACGCCATCGTCACCGTCACCGCGACCGGCGGCGGCACCACCGGCGGCCGCCCGCTCGGCGTCGCCGACGCCGGGACGCAGGGGGCCGCCGACGCCGCCGTCGTCATCCTGGTCGACTGCTCCGGCTCGATGGACTACCCCAAGAGCAAGATCAATGGCGCCCGCGAGGCCACCGCCGCCGCCATCGACGCCCTGCGCGACGGCACCGCCTTCGCCGTCGTCGCCGGCACCCACGAGGCCCGCGACATCTACCCCGGCGACGGCACCCTCGCGACCGCCTCCGCCACCACCCGCGAGCACGCCAAGGAGTCCCTGCGCCGCCTCACCGCGGCCGGCGGCACCGCCATGGGCACCTGGCTCGCCAAGGCCGACAAGCTCTTCCTGACCCGCCGCGACATCTCCATCCGGCACGCCATCCTGCTCACCGACGGCAACAACGAGCACGAGTCGGCGCAGGACCTCGCCCGCAACATCGAGCGCGTCACCGGCCACTTCACCGCCGACTGCCGCGGCGTCGGCACCGACTGGCGGATCGACGAACTGCGCACGATCTCCTCCGCGCTGCTCGGCACCGTCGACATCGTCGCCGAGCCGGCCGGCCTCGCCGACGACTTCCGCTCGATGATGGCCGGCGCCATGGGCAAGCAGGTCGCCGACGTCGCGCTGCGGATCTGGACCCCGGCCAACGCCTCGGTCAAGTTCGTCAAGCAGGTCGCCCCGAGCGTCGAGGACCTCACCGCCCGGCGCGCCGAGGCCGGGCCGCGGGCCGGCGACTACCCCACCGGCTCCTGGGGCGACGAGAGCCGCGACTACCACGTGTGCGTCGAGGTCCCGGCCGCCTCCATCGGCAACGAGATGCTCGCCGCCCGGGTCAGCCTCGTGCTGCCCCCGCAGGCCGCCGGCGGCACTCCCGAGGTGCTCTCCCAGGGCCTGGTCAAGGCCGTCTGGACGGACGACCTCGCCTCCTCCACCCGGATCAGCCCGCAGGTCGCCCACTACACCGGCCAGGCCGAGCTCGCCTCCTCCATCCAGGAGGGCCTGGAGGCGCACCGCGCCGGAGACGTCGACACCGCGACCGCCAAGCTCGGCGCCGCCGTCCGGATCGCCCACGCGACCGGGAACGAGGGCACCTACAAGCTGCTGCAGAAGGTGGTCGACGTCGTGGACCCGAAGGAGGGTACGGTTCGGTTCCGTAAGAACGTGAGCGAGGCCGACTCGATGACCCTCGAGACCCGGTCGACGAAGACCGTACGTGTGAAGAAGTGACCGCTACCGCTGAAGACGTGACCGGGCCCCGGCCCGGCTCGACCGCCGCCCCAAGCCGGCACGAACTGAGGGGGACCTGATGCCGATCTGCCCGAGGGGCCATGAGTCACAGGCCGAGGACTGGTGCGACTTCTGCGGCTTTCCGATGACTCCGCCGCCCCCGGCCCCGCCCGGGGCCCACCCGGGGGCGTACGGAGCCGCACCCGCGCCCGGCGCACCCGCCGGGCACACGCAGCACGGCGGTGCACCGTACGGGGCGCCGATGCCGCCGATGCCGCCGGGCGCCGTGCCGCCGCCCGGAGCGGTCCCGCCGGCGGCGCAGGGCCTGACCGAGGGCCTGGCGGTCTGCCCGATCTGCCGCAGCCCGCAGACCGGCCGGTTCTGCGAGGAGTGCGGGTACGACTACGACCTGTCCGCCCCCTCGCAGCGGCAGAACCCGGCCGGCCACGCCCCGGTGCCCCCGCCGGTGCAGGCGCCCGCGCCGCTGAACATCCCGGCGGCGTACGGCGGTCCGGCCCCGGCCCCGGCGCCGGTGCAGCCGCCCGCCCAGCAGCACGCCCCGGCCCAGCAGCAGCCGCACACCTACGGCTACCCGCCGCCGGAGAACGCCTTCCCCGAGGCCGCCTACCCGGAGGCCCCGGTGCGGGAGGACTCCGGCCCGGTCTACGCCGACCCGGGCAACCGCGACTTCGGCACGTCGTTCAACCTGGCCCCGCCGGTGGCGCCGCAGCCACAGCCCGCGGCCGCCGCGCCGCAGCCGGTGCGGACCAACTGGATCGCCGTGGTCGCGGCCGACCGCGAGTACTTCACCGAGATGATGGCCCGCAGCGGCCCCGAGGCGGCCGGCCTGTTCTTCCCGCCGTACTGCCCCGAGCGCCGCGTCCCGCTGACCGGCCGCGGCCAGCTGCGGATCGGCCGGCGCAGCCAGCACCGCGGCACCGTCCCGGAGATCGACCTGTCGGTGCCGCCGGAGGACCCGGGCGCCTCGCACCAGCACGCGCTGCTGGCCGAGCAGGCGGACGGCAGCTGGGTGCTGGTCGACCAGGACTCGACCAACGGCACGACGGTCAACGGCGGCGCCGAGCCGATCACCCCGCACGTCGCCGTGCCGCTGAACGACGGTGACCGGATCCACATCGGCGCCTGGACGACCATCACCGTGCACCGCGCCTGACCGATGCTCAACAGGGCCGGGCGGATGGAAAGATCCGCCCGGCCCGCGTGTTGTCCGGTTCCTCAGACAATGCACAAATCCCTCGTCGTGATGTGCATATCTTCAGAGGAAAGCCCTACGCTCTGGGCCCATGACTGCAGCTATATCCGCCGACGGCATCCGTCAGCGGTACGGGGACGTGCAGGCTGTCGACGGGGTGTCACTCACGGTCGAAGCCGGCGAATTCTACGGGATCCTGGGCCCCAACGGCGCCGGGAAGACCACCACGCTGGAGATCCTGGAAGGGATCCGCAAGCCCGACGAGGGCCGGATCGAGCTGTTGGGGATGGCCCCCTGGCCGCGCAACCCGCACCTGCTGCCGCGCATCGGCGTGCAGTTCCAGGCCTCCGCCTTCTTCCGCAAGCTCACCGCCCGGGAGACCATCCGCACCTTCGCGTCGTTCTACGGGGTCGGCCCCAGGCGGGCCGACGCGATGCTGGAGCGCGTCGGCCTGGCCGACAAGGCCGGGGTGATGACCGAGCAGATGTCCGGCGGCCAGGCCCAGCGCCTGTCCATCGCCTGCGCGCTCGCCCACGACCCGGAGCTCGTCTTCCTCGACGAGCCCACCACCGGCCTCGACCCGCAGGCCCGGCGCAACCTCTGGGACCTCCTGCGGGACATCAACCGCGAGGGCCGCACCGTCGTCCTGACCACCCACTACCTGGACGAGGCCGAGATCCTCTGCGACCGGGTCTCGATCATGGACCACGGCAGGATCCTGCACACCGGCGCCCCCGCGGCGTTGATCCGCGAGATCGACGACACCGTCCGGATCAGCGTCGAGTCCGGGCAGCTCGCCCTCGACCGCGCGCGCGACCTGCTCGCCGCGGCCGGCGCCGAGACCGCCTCCCTGGAGGACGACGGCACCACGCTGTCCCTCTCCACCCGCCTCCCGGCCCCGATCCTGGCCGTCCTCGCCGAGCACAACGCCCTGCGCGGCCTCGAAGTGCGCGGCGCCACCCTGGAGGACGTCTTCCTCCAGCTGACCGGACGGGAGTACCGGGCATGAGTGCCACCCAGTCCACCGAGCCGAAGGTGCCCGCCCAGCGCGGCGGTTCGCCCGTCGGCGCCGACAGCGAGCGGGAGCGGGTCAGCGCCTTCTGGAGCCTGTCGCGCTCGATGCTGCTGTCGTTCAAGCGCGACCGCAGCGCCGTCTTCTTCGTCATGCTGTTCCCGCTGATGTTCCTGCTGCTGTTCGGCACCCTGCTCAAGGGCGCCACCAGCCCGCACGCCAAGGTCGCCCAGGTCGGCGCCGTCCAGGTGCTGGACTCGGTGCAGGGCGAGGGCCGTGCGGAGCTCGCCAAGGTCCTGGAGATCAGCAGGACCGACGACGAGGCCACCGCGCTCACCAAGGTGCGCAAGGGCGACCTCGACGCGCTGATCGAGCAGGGCCCCGACGGGAAGATCGAGCTGCACTTCAGCGCCGCCGACCAGGTCCGCGCCGGTTCCGTCCAGGGCATCCTCAACGCGATCGTCCAGCAGGCCAACCAGGCCGCCTACCAGCAGGCCACCGGCAAGCCGCCGGCGTTCTCGCTGGACGCGACCCAGGTCGAGGACCAGTCGCTCAAGCCGATCCAGTTCCTCACCCCCGGCCTGCTCGGCTGGGCCGTCGCCACCGGCGCCGTCTTCGGCGCCTCGCTGACGCTGGTCGGCTGGCGCAAGCAGAAGGTGCTCCGCCGGCTGCGGCTGGCCCCGGTCAGCGCCTTCTCGGTGATCGCCTCCCGGGTCGTGGTGTCGGTGGTCACCGCCCTCGCCCAGACCGCGATCTTCCTGGTCGTCGCCACCACGCCGTTCTTCGGGCTCAAGCTCAGCGGCGACTGGTGGCTGATCATCCCCCTGGTGATCTGCGCGACCGTCGCCTTCATGTCGATCGGCCTGCTGGCCGGCTCGATCGCCAAGACCGAGGAGGCGGCCAACGGCATCTCGCAGATCATCGTGCTGCCGATGTCGTTCCTCTCCGGCTCCTTCTTCAAGATGGACGACGCCCCGGGCTGGCTGAAGACCATCTCCGAGGTCCTGCCGCTGCGCCACCTCGTCGACGCCGCGGGGTCGGTGCTCAGCCGCGGCGGCGGCGTCATGGACGCGCTGCCCGCCATGGGCATCCTGCTGGGCTTCGCCGTCGTGCTGACGCTCATCTCGGCGAAGCTGTTCAAGTGGGACGACGTCTGATCCGTCCGGAACGACGCCTGACCGTCGCTCCCCGGTCGCCCCTCCGCGCGGGGTCGTACGCCTTTGGTCCCGGTGTACGGCCCCGCCGCCGTCTGCGACCATGGTCGGGTGAATGAGATCCGGCGTGGCACGCTCAGCGAGGAGAGCTTCTTCGACAAGGTCGGCGGCGAGCCGACCTTCCGGCGGTTGGTCCACCGGTTCTACCAGGGCGTCGCCGAGGACGAGTTGCTGCGCCCGATGTACCCCGAGGAGGACCTCGGCCCCGCCGAGGAGCGCCTGGTCCTCTTCCTCATGCAGTACTGGGGCGGCCCCCGCACCTACAGCGAGCACCGCGGCCACCCGCGGCTGCGGATGCGGCACGTGCCGTTCAAGGTGGACCGCGCGGCCCACGACGCCTGGCTCAAGCACATGCGCACGGCCGTCGACGAGCTCACCCTGCCCGCCGAGGACGAGCAGCAGCTGTGGGACTACCTCACCTACGCCGCCGCCTCGATGATCAACACCGAGGGCTGAGCGGGGGCTTCACCGCAGCGGGCTGAGACCCAGCCCCGCGCCGGGCGCGGCCGCCGTGCGGACCGCCACCGACCCGGCCGGGGCGCTGAGCCGCAGCCAGCCGCCGGCCCGGTGCACGGTCAGCGGGGCGTCCGGCTTCAGGAAGCCGATCACGTACGCCGCGTGGACCGCCCGCAGCGGCAGCTCCGGCAGCGCCGCCACCGGGCGCGACCAGATCTCGTCGGCCAGCTCGTCCAGCACCGCGCGGCTGCGGTGGTGCGCCGGGACGGCCTCGCTGCGCTCGCGGAACTCCCGCACGCCGGCCATCAGTTCCGGGTACACCCGGGCCACCGCCGGCTCCCCGACCGGACGCCAGCCGGTGCGCGGCGGCAGCAGGCCCGCCCAGGCCGGGCCGGTCACCGGGGCGGGCAGCGCGACCGCGCCCGTCTGCGCGTCGACGGCGTCCAGCAGTTGACCCGCCGAGACGGTCCGGTCGACCGGCTCGCCGAGGCCGGTCAGCCGGGCGGTGCGGATCGCCAGCGCGCCCGAACCGCCCAGTGGCAGCCGCCCGAAGACCGCCAGCACGCCGTCGCCGCCGGCCTCGCCCACGGCCGGGGCCGGGGCCACCGCCTGCAACCGCACCGACGCCGCCTTGTCGAAGCGCAGCAGGCGCACCAGGAAGGCGGACAGGTCGGCGGCCTCGCCGGCGTCGGTCAGCACGAGGCGGTCGGAGGTGGTCAACGTGGTTCGACTCTCATCGGTAGCGGGTTCTTCTGCGCTCGGGCGGCGCTCGGACGGCACTCAGGCGACGGCGACGGCCGCTTCGTCCTTCTGCGCCGGGACGGACTCGTCCACGCCGTGCTCGTCCGTGAAGCGGGACAGGAACTGCCGCTCCACCGCCGAGATCCGGCGCGGGCGCTGCTCGGCCAGGTCGTAGGGCACGACCACGGTCGAGGCACGGACGTACACGATGTCGCGGCCGTCCTCGTCGGTGTCCTTGATCTCGTAGGCCACCGTCAGCGAGGCGACGCCGATCTTGGTCACCCAGGTCTCGATGGTCACCGGCTCCGGACGGTGCACCAACGGCCGCTTGTAGTCGATCTCGTGGCGCGCCACGACCGACCCGCCCGCGAACTCCCCGGCGCCGGCCGCGGCGGCCTGGGTGAACATGAAGTCGATCCGGGCCTCCTCCAGGTAGCGCAGGAAGACCACGTTGTTGACGTGCCCGAAGGCGTCCATGTCGGACCAGCGCAGCGGGCAGGCGTAGATGTGGCGGGCCACAGGTGTTCTCCTCGGTGTCCGGTCGCCCCCGGTCGCCCCCGCCGGTCGGCGGTGGCGGGCCGCGGCCCGGCAGGCCACCCGGGTGGGCGGTCTGCCGGGCCGTCGTGACAGCTGGGTGTCAGCCGCGGGTCAGCTTCTTGTAGGTGGCCCGGTGCGGACGGGCGGCGTCGGCGCCCAGTCGCTCGATCTTGTTCTTCTCGTACGACTCGAAGTTGCCCTCGAACCAGAACCACTTGCTCTCGCCCTCGTAGGCGAGGATGTGGGTGGCCACCCGGTCGAGGAACCAGCGGTCGTGGGAGATGACCACGGCGCAGCCGGGGAACTCCAGCAGGGCGTTCTCCAGCGAGGAGAGCGTCTCGACGTCGAGGTCGTTGGTGGGCTCGTCGAGGAGCAGCAGGTTGCCGCCCTGCTTGAGGGTGAGCGCCAGGTTCAGGCGGTTGCGCTCACCACCGGAGAGCACGCCGGCCGGCTTCTGCTGGTCCGGACCCTTGAAGCCGAAGGCCGACACGTAGGCGCGGGACGGCATCTCGACCTGGCCGACGTTGATCCAGTCCAGACCGTCGGAGACGACCTCCCAGAGGGTCTTCTTCGGGTCGATGTTGGAGCGGGTCTGGTCGACGTAGCTGATCTTGACGGTCTCGCCGACCTTGACCGTGCCGCTGTCCGGGGTCTCCAGGTCCTGGAGCATCTTGAACAGGGTGGTCTTGCCGGCGCCGTTCGGGCCGATGATGCCGACGATGCCGTTGCGCGGCAGGGTGAAGCTCAGGTCGTCGATCAGGACCTTCTCGCCGAAGGCCTTGTTGAGGTTCTCGACCTCGATGACGACGCTGCCCAGGCGCGGGCCCGGCGGGATCTGGATCTCCTCGAAGTCCAGCTTCCGCATCTTGTCGGCCTCGGCCGCCATCTCCTCGTAGCGGGCCAGACGGGCCTTGGACTTCGCCTGGCGGCCCTTGGCGTTCGAGCGGACCCACTCGAGCTCTTCCTTGAGGCGCTTGGCGCGCTTGGCGTCCTTCTGCCCCTCGACCTTGAGACGGGACTGCTTGGTCTCCAGGTAGGTGGAGTAGTTGCCCTCGTACGGGTAGGCGCGGCCGCGGTCGAGCTCCAGGATCCACTGGGCGACGTTGTCCAGGAAGTACCGGTCGTGGGTGACGGCGACGACGGTGCCCTTGTACTTCTCCAGGTGCTGCTCCAGCCAGTTCACCGACTCGGCGTCCAGGTGGTTGGTGGGCTCGTCGAGGAGCAGCAGGTCGGGCGCCTCCAGCAGCAGCTTGCAGAGCGCGACGCGGCGCTTCTCGCCACCGGAGAGCTTGGTGACGGCCCAGTCGCCGGGCGGGCAGCCCAGGGCGTCCATGGCCTGCTCGAGCTGGGCGTCCAGGTCCCAGGCCTCGGCGTGGTCCAGCTCCTCCTGGAGCTTGCCCATCTCGTCGAGCAGCGCGTCCGAGTAGTCGGTCGCCATGAGCTCGGCGATCTCGTTGAAGCGGTCGAGCTTGCCCTTGATCTCCTTGACGCCGTCCTGGACGTTCTCCAGGACCGTCTTGGACTCGTCCAGCGGCGGCTCCTGGAGGAGCATGCCGACGGTGAAGCCGGGCGAGAGGAAGGCGTCGCCGTTGGAGGGCTGCTCCAGGCCGGCCATCATCTTCAGCACGGTGGACTTACCGGCACCGTTGGGGCCCACGACGCCGATCTTCGCTCCGGGGAGGAAGCTGAGCGTCACGTCGTCAAGGATGACCTTGTCTCCGTGCGCCTTGCGCACCTTGCGCATCGTGTAGATGTATTCCGCCACGTGAGATCGCTCCGGCGTCGTCGGGAGTAATTCGGCTTGCAGCCTTCCATTGTGCCGCACCGGCCGGGAGCCCCGAACCGCCCGGGTGACCCCACCGGGGTATCCAGGACGGACCGGCGGCCCGGCTGCACCCCGATGCCTCCCGCCACTCCTCCCCCGCTCCTCCCGCAATGCCGACGGCCCGGCCCTCCGCAGTTGGTGCGGGGAGCCGGGCCGTCGCGCTACTGAGCCGTGCGGCTAGTGCGTCCTACCGGTTCAGGCGGCGCTGCCACCGTGGCGGCCACGGCGACGCAGGAAGAAGACCGCGGCACCACCGGCGATGACCAGGGCGCCGGCGACGCCGGCCAGGATCGGGGTGTTGCTGCTGGCACCGGTCTGGGCCAGACCACCGGTGCCCGGGGCCGAGCTGGTGACGGCCGGGGCCGGGTGGGCGGCGGTGCTCACCGAGGCGGACGGGGTGCCGGCCGGGGTGGACGGCTTGCCGGTGGCGGCCGGGGTGGACGGGCCGGAGCTCGGGGTCACCGGGGTGCCGGTGCCCTTGCAGTCCAGGATTCCCTTGAAGTTGTGGGTGTAGCCGTTCGGGCCGGTGACGGTGATGTCGTAGGCGGCCTTGTTGTCGACCGGGACGACCAGGCTCTCGGTCTTGCCGGGCTGGACGACCAGGTCCTTGCCCACCGGCTTCACGTTGACGGTGCCGGCCTCGTCACCGCCGTTGGCGACGGTCACCCGCACGCCGTTGCTGTCGCACTCGACCTGGGCGATGCTGTCGAGCAGCGCGCCCTTGCCCTGCTTCCAGGTGGCCTTGGCGGTGGCGCTGACGCTCAGCTTGCTGGAGCCGGCCAGGATCATGGTCTGGCTGTGCTTCTCGGGGGTGTAGCCCTCGCTGAGGAACACGCGGCCGCTCGGGACGACGGTCTCGGCCGAAGCGGTGAGGGTGGCCCCACCGTCCGGGGTGCCGGCCGGGACGTCGAGGAAGAGCTGGGTGTCCTTGGCGATCGGGCCGTTCAGGACGCCGTTGACCTGCTTGCCGTCCTTGTCGAGGACCTTGATCTTGTCGGCGGCCGAACCGGCCACCGCCAGCTTCACCTGGGCGGCGCTGGAGTTGAGGGTGAACGGACCGAGCTTGCCGCCCGACTTGCCCGAGACGGACTCCGGGGCGAGCGTGAGCGAGGGCTTCGGCTCGGCCGCGATGCCCTTGTTCTTGTCGCCGATCAGGTAGTCGCGCAGCTGCTTGGCCTTGCCGTCGCGCGGGGTGGCGTTCTTGCCGTCCGAGAACTTCCAGATCGCGGCCTGGGTGCCGGCCGCGGCGTCCTCCGGGGAGAGCTGGCCGGTGACGCCGGCGTCCTTGGACAGCTTGGCGAGGTCGGTGACCTGCGGGTAGGAGTTCTCCAGGATCCAGCGGATCTTGGAGGCGTCCTGCGCCTTGTCCTTGCGGCCGAGCGAGCTCGACTTCCAGTCCGACTCCTGGTACTGCGCCCCGCTGTCGAGGTAGACGGGGTTGCCGAAGTCGATGCAGTAGGTCTGGAGCTCACCACTGTCCGTCTTGAGCGTGAACAGACCGCCGTTGACGGTTTCGCCGCCCTCGATGTCGATCTTCTCGCCGAGCATCGTGTCCTGGACGATGGCGGTCACGCCCGCGCCGGGTGCGGCCGCAGCCGCCGCACCGGCCGCGAACAGGCCTCCGCCCAGCGCAATGCTGGTCGTGAGCATGACAGTAGCTATGCGGGGAAGACTCCGCCCCTGCATCTGAACCATCTGGTTTCCCTCCGGGCCGGGCCGTGCCGATGGGCAGCCCGCCGACTTGCCTTGCCGCGCGCGCCCCCTGTGGCGCCGCTGCGGGGTATGAACCAGATGAATCCTATTGACCCCCGGAGGCCCGCAAACCTCCATGCGAAATCAGGACGATTCCGTATCTGTATCGTTATCAACCCTCCCAGTTTCCACACAAGCTGACGATCGGCCAGAAACTCTCGGCCACTTTCCGTTATCGGGGGAGATTGCGCGTGCGGGCGCAACAACCGCCTCGATCTACATATTTGTCGACACTTCTGGTCGACTGCGCGTCAGATCAGCAGCCCCTGGACGTCACCCCCGCTTCCCTTTCCGGACACCTCGCCGCCTTCACCGGACACCCCCTCGGGCACCGCATCCGCCCCACCCGCCCCACGTTCGGACGCCGCCGCGGCCGCCGCGGACACCACCGCCGAGGCCTTCCGCGCGGCCAGGGCGTCGGCGATCCACCCCGGCACCGCCTCGCCCCCGGCCGGCCCGCCGGGCTCGGCAGCGGCGGCCCCGACCCCCACCGGCGGGTGCCCCCGTGCACCCGCGGCCCAACGGAACGCCGAGGTCCCGCGATTGAGATCGTGCCCGACCGACCGGGCGTCGATCTCCACCCGGCTGCGCTTGCCCTCGCCCTCCGCCCACTCCCGCACCCGGAGCCGGCCGCTCACCACCACCGGATCGCCCTTGGCGAGCGAGCCGATGAGGTTCACCGCGAGCGCCCGCCAGGCCGTCACCGTCACCCACTGCGTCTCGCCGTCCACCCAGCACTGGCGCTCGCGGTCGTAGCGCCGCTCGGTGGAGGCGAGCCGGAAGTGGGCCATCGGCACCCCGCTGCCCGTTTCGCCGTAGCTCACCTCCGTCGCGACATTGCCGATCACCGTCACCTGAGTCTCGTTCACAGCGCACTCTCCGTTCCCGCCGATGCACCGTACGGAATCGACCGGTGCGGGACGAGAGTGCGCTTCACGGGAAATCCACGCCAGGAACTTCCGAAATCCTGTGGACAACTCGGCCTTGTGGAAAACTCTTGTCACTCGCAGGGGTGAATTTCATCCTTCCGCTCCCCTGCGGACCCCAGACTCTTCGCGAGCATGACAACAATCAGGACCCTTCCCGGCCCTCCCCCGCCACCGGGGAACGCGGGCCGGCCGCCGTCCGCCCACGTCATCCGACCGAAGGAAGCTGAATTGGGTCCCCCACCCGCGCCGTACGCGGTAGTTTCTCCGTGCCGAATCCATAACGGGTGAGGCGGCAGCCCCGTAACGACTGCACAACGTCCGGCGCGGAACGCTGCCAGAACGCTGCACACACGGCGTTCACCTGCGATTATCGGACCGCTCCACCGGAGCCGACACACCAACGGCGGTGCCGTCGAACCCGGCCGAGGAACTGGACACCCTTATCCTGTCCCCGACAGGGCGAGGGCTTGCCAACCCCCACCCCAACCCTCAGGTACGGGGACGGACCCGGGCGCCCCACGCGCCCGCCGCCCGATCCCGGCAACGGTCGCGCCCACTCGGGCGCAGCCCGTCCCGCCCCCATAGCTCAGCGGATAGAGCACCCGCCTTCTAAGCGGTAGGTCGCAGGTTCGAATCCTGCTGGGGGCACCACCTGCCAATTCGCGGGCCGCCGCCGCGGCCGCCGGGAAATCCCCCGCACACGCACCGCTCATAAGTCGTGACCATGCGTGTCATGGCCATCGCGAGAAACTCACTCCGGCATTCGGCGCCACTGAGGACCAAACGCGCGACGCCCGCCGAACGACGGAAATCCGGCGAATCCACCCTCTCGGTGCGGATTCGGCCGTTCCGGCCTTCAGTCCCCGTCCGGCCCGGAAGGCCGGCAAGGCCCGGAAGGACCCGAAGGCCCGGAAGGCCCGGAAGACCCGGAAGACCCGGAAGGAGCCGGAGACTGCGCCACGCGCCCCGCCAGCCCCGCCAGGTGGGCGTCCAGGAGCGCGACCTGCCGCTCCGGCGGGAACTCCCCCGGCGAGAACAGCGCCTGCACCACGAGCCCCAGCACGAAGGCCTGCGCGCCCGCCGCGAGCTCCGCGGCGTCCGTCCCGGCCGGCAACTCCCCCAGCCGCTGCGCGTCCGCCACGTGCCCCGTCAGGGCCTCGCGCGAGCGCCCGTAGCGGCCCGCGTGGGCGGCCGTGAGCTCGGCGTCGGCCAGGGCGACGTCCCAGGAGCCGACCCAGATCCGGTTGCCGGCCACCGCGGCCTCGTCCAGCGGAAGGACGTCGAGCAGCGCGGCCCGCAGCCGGGCCAGCCCGGCGGGCGGCGGCGGGGTGCCGTCGGCCGGGGCGGTGCGCCGGGGCCGGGAGAGCGAGCGCCGGTCCAGCTCCTCCAGGGCGTGGCCCAGCAGGGCCCGCTTGTTGGGGAAGTAGTGCGTCAGCAGGCCGGTGGAGGCGCCCAGTTCGGCGGCCACCGCGCGCAGCGTCAGCCCTTCGAAGCCGCGGGTCGAGAGCACCCGCCAGACCCCCTCGGAGACTTCGAGGCGGCGGGCGTCATGGTCTCCACGGGCCGGTGTCATGGGGGCTATCGTACATACCAAACGTTTGTTATGAATGATGCTCCAGGCGGAACGCCCGTCCCGCGCACTCCCCGGAAAGGCCCCACCCTTGTTTGCCGTACCGCTCGCCGAGAACGCCGAACTGCGCCCGCTGGAGCCGTGGCAGGCCCCCGAGTTCCTCGCCCACATCGACCGCGCCCGGGCCCACACCGACCCGTGGATCCCGTGGGCCACCTTCTCCACCGACCTCGACTCGGCCCGGGCCACCCTGCAGCGCTACGCCGACAAGCAGGCCGCCGACGCCGGCCGGATCTTCGGCATCTGGCGCGACGGCACGCTCGTCGGCGGCGTGATGTTCGTGAGCTTCAGCACCCAGAGCGGGGTGTGCGAGATCGGCGCCTGGACCGAGCCGGCCGGCGAGGGCGGCGGGCTGATCACCGCCACCGTCCGGCACCTGCTCGACCACGCCTTCGTCACCCGGGGCCTGCACCGCGCCGAGTGGTGGTGCTCCGCCGGCAACGCCCGCAGCCGCGCCGTCGCCGAACGGGTCGGCATGACGCTGGACGGCACCCTGCGCGAGTGGTACCCGCACAACGGCGTCCGCCACGACAAGCAGATCTGGGGGATCCTGGCGACCGAGTGGAAGCCGCAGGTCTGACGCTCCCGGCCGCGCGGAAGCGAAGAGCGGGGCCCGGTGGATCCCCCTGCGATCCACCGGGCCCCGCTCCTTCCCGTGCCGACCGGGCACGGCTCCGCTCAGGCCGCCAGCACCGGCCGGTCCGCCGACCCGGCCGGCACCTCCGCGGCCGGCGTCCGCAGCCGCAGCGCGAGCAGCAGCACCAGCCCCATCACCCCGGCCGCCGACAGGAAGACCACGTCCACCGCGTCCGTGAAGCTGTGCACCGCGTGGTCCCGGGCCACCCCGGTCAGCGTCCGCAGCGCGCCCAGCGACCGGCCGGGCTCGCCCGCCGAGAAGACCCGGGCCAGCAGGGTGCCGAAGAGCGCCGCGCCGAGCGCGTTGCCGAGGGTCTGGAAGAACCGGATGCCGGTGGTCGCCACGCCGAGCTGGTGCTGCGGGGCCGCGTCCTGCACCAGCGGGATCAGCTGCCCGATCAGCTGGCCGAACCCGGCGCCGAGCAGGGCGAGTTCGAGGCCCACCGCCCACAGGCCGGTGTCCGGGCCACTGAGCCCCAGCAGTGCGAGGGCGACGGCCGCGAAGGCGGCCCCGGCGACCAGGAAGGTCCGCGGCGCGTGGCCGCGGGCCGTCAGCCGGCCGACCACCACGCCCGCCGCGGTCATCCCGACGGCCATCGGGATCAGGTAGAGGCTGGCCGAGGTCGGGGCGATCCCCCGGGCGATCTGCAGGTAGATCATCACGTACACGATCGCGCCCATCATGCCCATCCCGGCGAAGCCCTGGACGGCGAAGCCGATCCGCACGACCGGGATCCGGAACAGCGAGAGCGGCAGCACCGGTTCGGCGGCGGTGGCCTGGCGCCACAGGAAGAGGCCGAGCGCGGCGAGGGTGGCGGCGGAGGTCCCGAGGATCACCGGGGAGGTCCAGGCGTGGTCCTTGCCGCCCCACTCGGTGACCAGCAGCAGCCCGGTGGCGAAGGCGGCCGCGAGGGCGGCGCCGAGGAAGTCCAGGCCGCGACGGCCGGCCGTCCGGGGCAGCTTGATCACCAGGGCGGCGCCGACCAGCACGAGCAGGCCGAGCGGCAGGTTCACGTAGAAGATCCAGCGCCAGCCGACGTGGTCGGTGAACAGCGCGCCCACCAGAGGGCCGACGGCCATGCCGATGCCCGCGATGATGCCGCCCATCGCGCCGCCCTTGCCGGCGCCGCCCTCCTCCGGACCCCTGAGGTGGGCGATGACGACCATCGTGACGCTCATCAGCCCGCCGCCGCCGATGCCCTGGACGGCCCGGAAGGCGATCAGCTGACCCATCGTCTGCGCCGCGCCGCAGGCCACCGAGCCGAGCAGGAAGGTGCCGACCGCGCCGAGCAGCACCCGCTTGGCGCCGTAGACGTCGCAGAGCTTGCCGTAGAGCGGCAGCAGCGCGGTCGCGGCCAGCGAGAAGGCGCTGATCAGCCAGGGCAGCCGGTCGACGCCGTGGACCGGGTCGAGGTCGCGGACGATCGGCACCGTGGCCGCGGACACGATGTTCGAGTCGAGCACCGCCAGCACGATCGTGACCAGGCAGAGCAGCATGCCCAGATTGCGCCGGACGGGTGTCATGGGGCTTTCGGAAGCCATCGGTGGGTCCCCCCGGAGACGGTGGAGTTCGGAGCCGGACCGGTACGGCCCGGCGGCACGTCCACCACCATGGCAGGCAACATGTACCGAGTCAATTCTTTAGCCAGATCGATTCTTCAGCTCAGACAAAGTTTCATCCAGGGCCATCTTTGAGCCTGGTACAGTCTGATCATGGCGACGCACCACGGCATGGACCTCGGCCCCCACCGCGACCTCGACGCGCTCCCGCTGCGCGAGCGCAAGAAGATCCAGACCGGCATCCGGATCTTCCGGGCGGCCATCGGGCTGTTCGCCGAACGCGGCTTCGACCAGGTGTCGGTGGCCGAGATCGCGGCCGCCGCCGAGGTGTCCAAGATGACCGTCTTCAACTACTTCCCCACCAAGGAAGACCTGGTCATGGGCCCGATGGAGCAGCACCTCGACGAGCCGGTCCGGGTGGTGCGCGACCGCGCCCCCGGCGCCTCGGCGGTGACGGCCCTGCGCGACCACTTCCTGGCCGCGCTCGAACGGCTCGACCCCGCCACCGGCCTCAACGACGACACGGTCGTGCTGGAGGTGGTCCGGCTGGTCCACGGCACCCCCGCGCTCGCGATGCGCGCCGCCGCCGGCTTCGGCCGCCAGGCCCAGACGCTGCTCACCGCCGAGCTGCTCGCCCAGGACCCGGCCCACGACGAGCTCACCGCCCAGGTCGCCGGGGCCCAGCTGCTGGCCGTCCGGCTGACCCTGACCACCGAGAACCAGCTCCGCATGCTGGCCGGCGAGCGCGCCGCCGAGGCCCTGCCGGCCGCCCTCGACCGCGCCCGCCGCGCGTTCGCCCTCGTCGAGCGGGGCCTCGGCGACTACTGCGCCGGCACGGCCTGAGAGAGTGGGCGCACCACGAGACCCCGGAGGTGCCGCCCGCATGGACCGCAACGACCACCCGGACCAGTCGCTGCTCACGCGGGACCGCACCACCCTGCCCGCCCACGCCGACGGGCTGCACGCCCACGTCGGCGAGGACGGCGTCGCGGTGCTGGAGTTCGCCCGCCCGCACCGGCGCAACGCGGTCACCCTGGCGATCTGGCAGGCGCTGCCGAAGGTGCTGCGGGAACTGGCCGAGCGCGACGGCGTCCGCGCCCTGCTGCTGACCGGCGCCGGCGGCACCTTCAGCGCGGGCGCCGACATCGCCGAACTCGCGGACGTGTACGGCGATCCGGAGCGCGCGGACGCCTACCACGCGGTCAACGTCGCGGCCGAGGAAGCGCTGGCCGCCTTCCCGCACCCGACGATCGCCGCCGTCCGGGGCGCCTGCGTCGGCGGCGGCTGCCAGCTGGCCGTCGCCTGCGACCTGCGGTTCGTCGCCGAGGACGCCCGGCTCGGGATCACCCCGGCCAAGCTCGGCGTGGTCTACCCGGCGGTGCCGACCCTGCGGCTGGCCCGGCTGGTCGGCCCGGCGCGCGCCAAGTACCTGCTGTTCTCCGGCGAGTTGGTGCGGGGCCGGGACGCGCTCGCGCTCGGCCTCGCCGAGCGGGCCCTGCCGGACGCCGAGCTGGACGCCGCCGCGCTGGAGTTCGCCCGGCTGCTGACCGGGCGCTCGCCGCAGACGATCGGCGCGGTGAAGGCCGCCCTGGCCGTCCCCGAGGAGCGGGCGGCGGCGGCGCTGGAGCCGTGGGAGCGGCGCTCGCGGGAGGCCTCGGACGTGCACGAGGGGCTGGCCGCGTTCCTGGAGGGCCGCCCGGCCCGGTTCTGACCGGCCCGGGCGCGGGCCGAGGCCGGACGCGGGCCGAGGCCGGACGCGGGCCGAGGCCGGACGCACGTACGATCGTCCGGCCCGACCTCGCCCTGCCGCGGCGGAGCACGCCCGAGACCGTCCGATACCGATTCCCGGAGCAGCGACACCGATGACCGAAGCCGTGACCGCCCCCGCCCCCCGGACGCGCTGGGCCCGGCGGATCACCGACGGCGTCGAGCCGAAGAACGTGATCATCGTGCTGCTGCCGCTGCTCGGCGGCCTGCGCTACGGCTGGCAGGGCATCGCCTGGGCGGCCTTCGCGGCGCTGTTCGCGGCCGTGATCCCCACCCTGTTCATCCAGCGCGCCATGCGCCGGGGCACCGTCGGGGACCGCCACGTCGGCCACCGGCAGTGCCGCCTGACCGTCCTGCCGTTCATCATGGGCTCGGTCGCGATCGCCTTCGCGGTGATGCTGTGGGCCGGCGCCCCGGCCGACCTGACCGCCCTGGTGGCGGCGATGTTCGCCGCGCTGATCCCGATCCTGGTGATCACCGTGTGGTGGAAGGTCTCCGTGCACACCGCCGTCACCAGCGGCGCGGTGGTCTGCCTGGCGATCGCGCTCGGCCCGTGGTGGCTCGTGCTGTCCCCGGTGGTGGCCGTCGTCGGCTGGTCCCGGACGGTGCTGCGGGACCACACCCCCGCGCAGACCGTCGTCGGCGCCGCGGTGGGCGCCCTCAGCGCCGGACTCGCCTTCTGGGCCGCCAGGTAGTCAGCGGATCGGCATCCCCGAGATCGCCCGGGCGATCACCAGCCGCTGGATCTCGCTGGTCCCCTCGAAGATCGAGTAGATCGCGCTGTCCCGGTGCATCCGCTCCACCGGGTACTCCCGGGTGAAGCCGTTGCCGCCGAGGATCTGCATCGCCTGCGCGGTGACCCACTTGGCCGTTTCGCCCGCGTACAGCTTGGACATCGAGCCCTCGGCGGCGGTGAACGGCTGGTTGTTGACGGCCATCCAGGAGGCCCGCCACACCAGGAGCCGGGCGGCGTCGATCCGGGTGCGCATGTCGGCCAGCTGGAAGGCGACACCCTGGTTGTCGATGATCGGGCGGCCGAACTGCTCGCGGGTCTTCGCGTAGTCCAGCGCGACCTCGTACGCGGCCCGCGCGATGCCGATCGCCTGCGCGCCGACGGCCGGGCGGGAGGCCTCGAAGGTGGCCATGGCGGCGTTCCCCCGCCCGCTCCTGCGCACGCCCTCACGGGCGCGGGCCAGCCGCTCGTCCAGCTTCTCCTTGCCGCCGAGCAGGCAGCTGCCGGGCACCCGGACGTCGTCCAGGACGACCTCGGCGGTGTGCGAGGCGCGGATGCCGTGCTTCTTGAACTTCTGGCCCTGGCTCAGCCCCGGGGTGCCCGGCGGGACGACGAAGGAGGCGTGGCCGCGGGCGCCGAGTCCGGAGTCGACGGCGGCGACGACGACGTGGACGGCGGCGATCCCGCCGTTGGTGGCCCAGGTCTTGGTGCCGTTGAGCACCCACTCGTCCTTGGCCTCGTCGTAGACGGCCCGGGTGCGCAGCGCGGAGACGTCGGAGCCGGCGTCCGGCTCGGAGGAGCAGAACGCGGCCACCTTGACGTCGTCGGGGGTGCCGAACATCTGCGGCGTCCAGGTGCCGATCTGCTCGTCGGTGCCGTTGGCGAGCACGGCGACGGCGGCCAGCGTGGTGCCGACGATGGACAGGCCGATGCCCGCGTCGCCCCAGAACAGCTCCTCCATGACGATCGGGATGCCGACGCCGGAGGGGTCGAAGTACTGCTGGGCGTAGAAGTCGAGCGAGTAGATGCCGAGCTTGGCGGCCTCCTGGATGACCGGCCAGGGGGTCTCCTCGCGCTCGTCCCACTCGGCCGCGGCGGGCCGCACGACATCGGCGGCGAAGCCGTGCAGCCAGTCGCGGACGGCGAGCTGGTCCGCACCCGGATCCATCGAGAACGTGCTGCTCATGGTGCTTGCCTCCGAAGAAGGGGTACGGCCGACCGGGGCGGAAACGCCGGTGTTACCCGCGGTAACACAGCCGGAGTCTGCTACTGATTGGTAACCGGTGTCAACGCCCCGCACCGCCCGGCGCCCCCGCGCCGACCCACCCGACCCGAGGAGCCGCGCATGTCCCGAGAGCCCCGCCGCGAGCAGCTGCTCAACGCCGCCGACCGGGTCATCCAGCGCGAGGGCCCGGCCGCGAGCATGAACGCCATCGCCGCCGAGGCCGGCATCACCAAGCCGATCCTCTACCGGCACTTCGGCGACCGGAACGGGCTCATCCGGGCCCTGACCGAGCGCCACACCGGCGGCCTGCTGGCCGCCGTGCGGGCCGCGCTCGCCGAACCGCTGGAGCGCCGCGACCGGGTCGAACACGTCCTGGACACCTACCTGGCCGGCATCGAGGCGCGCCCGCAGGTCTACCGGCTGCTCACCCACCCCGAGCCCGGCGACCCGACCGGCGCGGGCAACGCGCTCGCCCCCGCGCTGCGGCAGATCGCCGAGGAGATCACCCGGGCCGTGCAGAGCCAGGTCGACCTCGGCGCGGAGCGCGACCTGCTCGCCGAGGCCTGGGGCCGCGGCATCACCGGCATGGTGCTGGCGGCCGGGGACTGGTGGCTGGAGTCCAGGCCCTGCTCGCGCACCCGCATGGTCCAGGCCCTCGCCGACCTGCTCTGGGGCCGCCTCGCCGCCGCCGCGGACCTGCCGACCGCCGTCCTGCCGACCGCGCCCGCCGAACCGGCCGGGGCGAACGGCGCCGGCTGAACCCTCGGGCCGGCCGGCGCGAACGGCTCCGTCCGACCCCTTGTGCCGGCCCCGGCAGCGCGGGCATCATCGGGCCCCCACCCACCGCCGTGCCACCGCCGTGCGAGGTCCGAATGCGCCTGCGCCGCACCGCCGTTGCCCTGCTGCTCGCCGCCACCGCCGTCCTGGCCGGCGCCCCCGGGGCGTCCGCCGCGTCCGGCGCCCGCGCCCGCGAGACCACCGCGGCCCGCTTCCCGACCGGCACCGTCACCGGCCCGGACGGCCGCACCGCGCTCACCGACGCCCAGGGCCGCCGGCTGCGACTGCGCGGCTTCAACCTGGACAAGTACGCCGAGGCCACCGAGGCGGACGTCCGGTCCATCGCGGCCCGGGGCTTCACGCTGATCCGCGTCGCGGTCTCCTGGAACCGCCTGGAGCCCGAGCGCGGCCGCCTCGACCCGGCCGAACTCGACCGCCTCCAGCGCCTCCTCGGCTGGGCCGACCGCCACGGCGTGCTCGCCCTCGTCGACTTCCACCAGGACGTCTACGGGCCCGCGTTCGGCGGCGGCGACCGCGGCATCCCGCGCTGGGCCACCCGGGACGACGGCCTGCCGTTCACGCCGGACCCCGACGACTGGTTCGCCGGGTACTTCCAGCCCGCCGTCCAGGCCGCCTTCCGCCACCTCTACGACGATCCCGACCTGCGCGCCTGGCAGGCCGACTTCTACACCCGGCTCGCCCGCGAACTGGGCGGCCACCGCTCCCTGCTGGGCTACGACCTGTTCAACGAGCCGTTCGGCCCGGTGGACGGCGACCCCACCGACCCGGCCGTCCTCGCCGCCGCCTCCGCCGCCCTCGAACAGGGCCGGCTCGCCGACATGTACCGCCGCCTGATCGCAGCCGTGCGCCACGTCGACCGGCGCGCCTGGCTGTTCGTCGAACCGACCGTCCTGGTCGGCCAGGGCGTGCCCACCCGACTGCCCGGCTTCGACGACCCCCGGCCCGGCGCGCCCCGGCTCGGCTACGCGCCGCACTTCTACGACACCGCCGTCGAGAACGGCGCCGACTGGGACCCGTCCGACGGCTTCGTCGAGCACTACACCGCCGCGATCACCGCCTACCCGGCCACCCACCGGCTGCCCGTGCTCGTCGGCGAGTGGGGCCCGCCCGACCCCCGCCGGCCGGGCAACACCCGGCTGGTCCGGGAGCAGGTCGCGGCGATGGACGGCTTCGCCGAGGGCTGGACGATGTGGTACTGGTGCCGCGGCGACGGCGGCTACTGCGCGCTCGACCCGGCCGGACGCCCCGCCGCGGGCGACGGACCCGCGTTCGGGCCGTACCCGGCGGCCGTCGCCGGGACGGACGTGCACACCGGCCCGAACACCGTCCGCTGGAGCGCCGACGGCACCGGGCACGACAGCGAACTCGTGCTCCCGCCCGACGCCTTCCCGCGCGGCGCGCGGGTCGCCGTCTTCCCGGCTGGCGCCCGGGTCGAGGTCGAGCAGCCCGCGGGCGGACGCGCGGGCACCGTCCGGATCCGGCTCCCGCACGCCCGCCCGGGCACCCCGGTGGCGGTCACGCTCACCCCGGAGTGATCAGGCCGGAGCGATCGATCAGGCCAGCCCCCGGCGCGCCAGCAGCGGCCCGGTCTCCGGCGCGCGGCCGACCACCGCGCGGAACGACTCCAGCGGGTCCCGGCTGAACCCGCGCGACAGCAGCTCGCGCCGGAACACCTCACCGCTCTCCCGCACCGAGCGGCCGTTCTCCCCGAACCACCGCACGGTGTCCGCGTCCAGCACCTCCGACCAGATGTACGCGTAGTACCCGGCGCTGTAGCCGCCCGAGAAGACGTGCTGGAAGTAGGCCGACCGGTAGCGCGGCGGGATCGCCGGCACCGCGATCCCGGCCTCCTCCAGCACCCGCGCCTCGAACTCCGCGGCGTCGGCGACCTCCCGGCCCCGCGGCAGGGTGTGCCAGGCCCAGTCCAGCAGCGTCGCCGCCAGGTACTCCACCGTCCGGAAGCCCTGGCCGAAGCCCTCGGCCGCCTCCATCCGCTCGACCAGCCCGGCCGGCAGCGGCTCCCCGGTCACGTGGTGGCGGGCGTAGTTGGCCAGCACCTCCGGCCGGACCATCCACATCTCGTTGACCTGCGACGGGAACTCGACGAAGTCCCGGGGCACCGCCGTGCCGGCGAACAGCGGGTAGCGCACGTCCGAGAACAGCCCGTGCAGCGCGTGCCCGAACTCGTGGAAGAGGATGCGCACCTCGTCCCAGGTCAGCAGCACCGGCTCGCCCGGCGCGGGCTTCGGGACGTTCAGGTTGTTCATCACCACGGCCCGCCGGCCGGTCAGCTCGGACTGCGACACCAGCTCGTCCATCCACGCGCCGCCACGCTTGGAGGCGCGCGCGTGGAAGTCCCCGACGAACAGGCCCAGCGGGGTGCCGTCCTCCTCGGCGACCTCGAAGACCCGGGCGTCCGGGTGGTAGGCCGTCAGGTCCGGCCGCTCGGTGAAGCTCAGCCCGTACGCGAGCCCGGCGGCGAAGAACACGCCGTCGTGCAGCACCCGCTCCAGCTCGAAGTACGGGCGCAGCGCGGCCGCGTCGACCTCGTACGAGGCCTTCCGCACCTTCTCCGAGTAGTACGCCCAGTCGTGCGCGGCGAGTTCCTCGATCCCGTCCGCCGCAGCCGCCTGCGCCAGTTCGGCGGCCTCCCGGCGGGCGATCGCCACCGCCGGCTCCACCAGGCGCGACAGCAGCCCGGTCACCGCCTCGACCGAACCCGCGGTCTCGTCGGCCACGACGTACGCGGCGTGGGTCGGGTGGCCGAGCAGCCCGGCCCGCTCGGCGCGCAGGGCGGCCATCCGGATCGCGATCGGGCCGTTGGCGTCCGCGGCCCGGCCGAGCGAGGCGGCGAGCAGGCGCTCGCGCACCGAGCGGTCGGTCAGCAGCGCCAGTTCGGGCTGGCTCGAGGTGCTGCGCAGGCTCAGCACGTACGTGCCGTCGTGGCCGAGCACCCGGGCGTTCTCGGCGGCCGCGGCGACGGCGTCGGCGGACAGGCCGTCGAGCTCGTCGGCGGAGTCCAGGACCAGCGCGGCGGCCTTGGTGGCGGCGTTCACGTTCTGCTGGAACGTCGTGGCGAGGGCGGCGAGTTCGGCGTTCAGCTCGCGCAGGCGCTCCTGCTCGGCCGCGCCCAGCCGGGCGCCGGAGCGGACGAACGCGGTGTGCCGGCGCTCCAGCAGCCGCAGCGACTCCGGGTCCAGGCCGAGCCCGGCGCGGCGCCCGTACAGGTCCTCGATCCGGGCGAACAGGGCCCGGTCCAGGTGGATCGCGTCGTGGTGCGCGGCCAGCAGCGGGCTCACCTTGGCGTCCACCTCGTCGACGAGGTCGCTGGTGTCCACCGACACCTGGTTGCGGAAGACCGCCTCCACCCGGCGCAGCACCTCGCCGGAACGCTCCAGGGCCACCAGCGTGTTGGCGAAGGTCGGCGGCTGCGGATCGGCCGTGATCGCGGCGATCTCGGCCAGCTGCTCGGCCATCCCGCGCTCGTAGGCCGGCAGGTAGTGCTCCTCACGGATCTCGGCGAAGGGCGGCAGTTCGAAGACCAGGGTGCTGGGCTTGAAGAACGGGTTCTCGGTCATTTCACGGACCCTACGCCGTGTGCCGCGCGCTGCCTACGCGCGTCTGCCCGCGTTGTCGTACCCACCGGCTACCGTCGTCCCCGGGCCCCGCGAGTCCGCACACGCGTCCCCGGACCCGTACACCAGCATCACCGCCGGTACCACCGCCGGCACCACCGCCAGTCCCGCCGCCCGACACCGGAAGCCGTCCCCGCGCCCCGAGAGGAGGAGCCCCCGTGGCCCCCAGAACCGCCCTGGTCCCCGACCCGCACGGTCCCGGCGGCCGCCTCCAGCCGCTCGACGACGCCGGCGCCCCGCTCGGCCCGCCCGAGACCGTCCCCGACCTCGCCGCCGCGGTCGCCGAGCGGGAGGCCGCCGCGCACCCCCGCTGGGTCTGGGCCGCCGCCGACAGCGCCTACGCCCCGCTGCTGCCCCGGCTGCCCGACCGGCTCGGCCGCTGCCACGACCTGCGGCTCGTCGAGGCCCTCCTGCTCGCCCACGAGGGCCGCTTCGGCGCGCCCCGCTCGCTCGGCGCCGCCTGGTCCCGGCTGCGCGGCCTACCCGTGCCGGACGACCTGCCCGAGCCCGGCTCCGCCGAGACGGACGACGGTCAGGACACCCTCTTCGCCCCCGACCGGCTCCAACTGCCGCCCGGCGCCGACCCGCTGGCCGCCGTCGTCGCCGTCCACGCCGAACAGCAGCGCCGGCTCGCCGCGATCACCGACCCGGCCGCCCGGCAGCGCTTGCGCGTGCTGGTCGCCGCCGAGTCCGCCGGCGCCCTGGTCGCCGCCGAGATGGCCCACGACGGACTGCCCTGGCGCGCCGACGTCCACGACGACCTGCTCACCGAACTCCTCGGCCCCCGCCCCACCGTGCCCGGCGCCCAGCCCGCACTGCTCGCCGACCTCGCCGCCGAACTCCAGCACGCCCTCGGCGGGCGCCCGTTCAACCCCGACTCGCACACCCAGGTGCTGCGCGCCTTCGCCGAGCAGGGCATCCAGCTGAGCTCCACCCGCTCCTGGGAGCTCAAGCACGTCGACCACCCGGCCGCGCAGCTGCTCATCCGCTACAAGGAGCTCGCCCGGATCCACGCCGCCCACGGCTGGGCCTGGCAGGACGCCTGGGCCCGCGGCGGCCGGTTCCGGCCCGAGTACGTCGTCGGCGGCGTCGTCTCCGGCCGCTGGGCCAGCCGCGGTGGCGGCGCCCTGCAGATCCCGCGCATCCTGCGCCGCGCCGTCGTCGCCGACCCGGGCTGGCTGCTCGTCGTCGCCGACGCCGCCCAGCTGGAGCCGCGGGTGCTCGCCGCCCTCTCCCAGGACGCCGGCCTCGCCCGCACCGCCGCCGGGGGCGACCTCTACGAGGCCCTCGCCGCCAGCGCCTTCCGCGGCGACCGCGACAAGGCCAAGCTCGGCCTGCTCGGCGCCATGTACGGGCAGACCAGCGGCGACATCGGCCCCCTCCTCAACACCCTGCGCCACCGCTACCCCGCCGCCATGGGCTACGTCGAGGCCGCCGCCCGCACCGGCGAGGACGGCGGTGTGGTCACCTCCCGGCTCGGCCGGGCCTGCCCGCCCGCCTCCGCCGAGTTCCTCGACCTCACCGAGGCGCCCGACACCGCCGCCGAGGCCGGCGGCCGCCGGGCCCGCGCCCGCGGCCGCTTCACCCGCAACTTCGTCATCCAGGCCAGCGCCGCCGACTGGGCCCTGGCCCTGCTCGCGGCACTGCGCCGACGACTGAACGCCCTGCCCGCGGCCGTCCCGGAGGACCGCCCGCACCTGGTGTTCTTCCAGCACGACGAGGTCATCGTGCACACCCCGGCCAACCTCGCCGACGAGGTCGCCGCCGCCGTCGCCGAGGCCGCCGACGAGGCCCGGCTGCTGGTCTTCGGCGACACCCCGGTCCGCTTCCCGCTCACCACCGCCGTCGTCGACTGCTACGCGGACGCCAAATAGCCGATGCCGGGCGCCGCGGCCGGCTACAGCTTGCGGAACGCGCGCGCCTCCTCGGCCGCCGCGACCACCTCCGCCAGCCCCGCCCCGGTCGAGGCGGTCACCGCGGCGGCCACCGCGCCCTCCACGAACGGCGCGTCCACCAGCCGCACGCCCGGCCGCGGCTCGTCCTCCAGCACGGTCACCGCGGTCAGCACGGAGCTGCCGAGGTCGGGCAGCACGACCACGCCCGCCCCGGTGTCCGCCTCGCCGACGGCGCGGGCGATCAGGTCGTAGCTGGTGCCGAGCCCGCCGTCCTCCGTCCCCGCGGCGACCACCACCCGCACCCCGTCCGGGGCCAGCTCGCCGAGCAGCTCCCGCAGCCCGGCGGCGAGTTGGGCACTGTGCGAGACCAGGACGATACCCACGTGTTCGGTCATGCCCCGACCCTACGACCCGCCGGGCGGGTCCGAAAGCCGCTTCCCCGGGCCGCCGCGCGCCCGGCTGGCATAGCGTCGGGGCAACAGCAGTCACGGCAGCAGCGTCCTGACCGAGGGAGCGAAGAACGTTGAAGAAGCTGATCAACACCCCGGAGAGCGTCCTGGCCGACGCGCTGGCCGGATTCGCCGCCGCCCACCCCGAGTTGACGGTGGACATCGCCAACCGCGTGGTGACCCGGGCCGCCCGCCCCGGCGCGCCGAAGGTCGCGCTGGTCTCCGGCGGCGGCTCCGGCCACGAGCCGCTGCACGCCGGGTACGTCGGCCCCGGCATGCTCGACGCCGCGTGCCCCGGCGAGGTGTTCACCTCCCCCGTGCCCGACCAGGTGCTGGCTGCGGCCAAGGCCGTCGACTCCGGCGCGGGCGTCGTCTTCGTCGTCAAGAACTACACCGGCGACGTCATGAACTTCGAGCTCGCCGCCGAACTCGCCGCCGAGGAGGGCATCGAGGTGCGCACCGTCCTGGTCGACGACGACGTCGCCGTCGAGGACTCCACCTGGACGGCCGGGCGCCGGGGCACCGGCGCGACCGTCATCGTCGAGAAGACCGCCGGTGCCCTCGCCGAACGCGGCGCCCCGCTCGAGGACGTCGCCGCCCTCGGCGAGCGCGTCAACGCCGCCTCCCGCTCCTTCGCGATCGCGCTCACCGCCGCCACCGTCCCCGCCGCCGGCAAACCCGGCTTCGACCTGCCCGAGGACGAGATCGAGGTCGGCGTCGGCATCCACGGCGAACCCGGCCGCC
The DNA here is from genome assembly GCF_036322405.1 of Streptomyces sp. SP17BM10. Taxonomy (NCBI): domain Bacteria; kingdom Bacillati; phylum Actinomycetota; class Actinomycetes; order Kitasatosporales; family Streptomycetaceae; genus Streptomyces; species Streptomyces sp. SP17BM10. The sequence goes on from NZ_JAQYXB010000595.1 coordinate 200,225, forward strand.
GCCGCGAGAAGCTGCGCCCGGCCCGCGACCTGGCCGCCGAGGTCGTCGGGACGATCCTCGCCGACCACCACCTCGCCCCCGGCGACGAGGTCATCGCCCTGCTCAACGGCCTCGGCGGCACCCCGCTGCTGGAGCTGTACGTCGTCTACGGCGAGGTCGCCGCCCGGCTCGCCGAGCGCGGGATCACGGTGGCCCGCAGCCTCGTCGGCAACTACGTCACCAGCCTCGACATGGCGGGCTTCTCGCTCACCCTCACCAAGGCCGACGCACAGCTGCTGGACCTCTGGGACGCCCCCGTCGACACCCCCGCCCTCAAGCGGGCCTGAGCGAGGAGACGCACGTGGACTTCGACACCCCACTGGCCGAGGCCTGGATCCGCGCGATCGCCGCCGCCGTCGAGAAGGAGCAGGGCCGCCTCACCGAGCTGGACTCCGCGATCGGCGACGGCGACCACGGCAGCAACCTCCAGCGCGGATTCGCCGCCGTCCTGGCCGCACTCGACGGCCTCCAACCGGCCGGCCCCGGCGCCGTGCTCGCCAAGACCGGCACCACACTGATCTCCAAGGTCGGCGGCGCCTCCGGCCCCCTGTACGGCAAGGCCTTCCGCGCGATCGGCGCCGCCCTGCCCGCACCGGCCGGCCCGGCCGCCCTCGCCGAGGCCCTCGCGGCCGGCCTCGACGCCGTCCGTGCCCTCGGCAAGGCCGAACCCGGCGACAAGACCATCGTCGACGCCTACACCCCGGCCGTCGCCGCCTTCCGCGACGCCGCAGCCACCGGCGCCGGCCTCCCCGGGGCCGCCGCGGCGGCGGCCGACGCCGCCGAACAGGGCGCCCGCGACACGACTCCCCTACAGGCCCGCAAGGGCCGCGCCTCCTACCTGGGCGAACGCAGCATGGGCCACCAGGACCCGGGCGCCACCTCGACGGCCCTGGTCTTCCGCGCCCTGGCCGACGTCACGGGGGGCTGACCGGGCGGGGGCGCGACGGCGGATCCCCCGGCCGTCACGCCCCCGCCGCCTGGTCATCCGTCCGAGTGATCAGCAACAGCAGGGCGTCGTCCCCGAGCTTCCCGCCCGTGTGCGCCAGCAGGTCCCCGTACACCCGATCCACCGCCGCCTCCAGCTCCCCCGCCGAGCGCGCGGCGCCCCGCACCAGCGCCCCCACCCGCTCCGCCAGCGGATAGAACTCCCCGCTCTTGCGGTGCCGCGCCTCGATCACCCCGTCCGTGCAGAGCACGAGGACGTCGTCCGCCCCGAACTCCTGCCCCCAGCTGACCGGCTCCCCCGTCGCGAGCCGCCCGAGCCCGAGCGGCACCCACGGGTCCGGCGAGTCCAGCACGTGCGCCTCGCCCTCCCCGTCGACGCGGATCGGCGGCACGTGCCCGTACTGCAGCAGTTCGATCACCCCGGAGGTGCGGAACTCCACGAACACCGCCGTCGTGAACTCCCCGTCCGGCACGTGCCGCTCGACGCTCGCCTCGATCCGCGCCGCGACACCTCGCAGCCCGGTCTCGTCGTAGGCGGCCTCGCGGAACGCGCCGAGCACGACCGCCGCCGTCTGCACGGCCGCGAGCCCCTTGCCCCGGACGTCCCCGACCGCGACCCGGGTGCCGTGCGGGGTCTCCAGCACCGAGTAGAGGTCCCCGCCGATGCGCGAGGCGTCCGCCGCCGACACGTACCGCACCGCGAGCCGCAGCGGTCCGACGACCGGCCCCGGCAGCCGCAGGATCGCCCGCTGGGCGGCCTCGGCGACCGAGCTGACGGCCGCGAACGCCGCCGCGCGCCGCATCCTGATCTTGGCGACCCAGGCGGAGAAGAGCGTCAGCACGACGTAGCTGAGCATCGCCCCGTAGACGAACCGCGCGTCGTTGATGTTCACGACCTCGTCGTAGCGGCTGAGCCCGAACACCGCGAACAGCCCGACCGCGCAGACCGCGAACAGCTCGCCGGGCTTGAGCGTCAGCGCGGCGATCACCGGGACGACGGTCATCAGCGGCGCGAGGTAGCGGTCCTTGCCGGAGAACAGGTCGGCCAGCGCGACCACGACGATCGCGGCGGCCGCCGGGGTGGCCCGCCGCCAGAACGGGACGTCCTGGAGGTCGGTGGCCAGCAGGGCGTCGCGCTGCCGGTCCGGCGGCAGCCCGGCGGCCGTGGGGGTCGCGGGCGACTGGGCGCGGCGGATCGGGAACACATATCGAACATATCGGACGGTCAAGGCGCCCACCCGGTCGCCGGCGCCGGCCCGGCCGCCCGCCGCGCGCGGGACTGCCGCAGGACCCTTTGAGACCAGGACGAACCGTACCGAAACACCCCGTTTGCCCTACAGTGCGACCATGACAGCCCAGCGAACGGCTGAGCGGGCAACCGGCCTTCCACGACACGACCGGCCTGGTCGTGATCTCCTTGGGGGACTGCCGTGGCCCTCGACGCACCCCTCGGATGGAATACCCCGCAGGGGTATGGTGTTATGAACGTGAGAACCCGGGCGCCGCCCGGGGCCGCACAGACCTCCCGGAGGCCCGGATGTCCAGCACGATCACCTACACCGTCACCGGCATGAGCTGCGGCCACTGCGAGAACGCGATCAGCGAGGAGCTGTCCGCCCTGGCCGGCGTCACCGGGGTGGCCGCCGACGCCACGGCCGGTACCGTGACCGTCTCCTCCGCCGCCCCGTTGGACGACGAGCAGGTCCGAGCGGCCGTCGACGAGGCCGGCTACGAGCTGGTCGGCCGCAGCGCCTGAGCCCGTCCCGGCCCGGCGGGCCCGGGCAGCGGGCCCGCCGGCCGCCCCACCACCATCGTCCCTAGGAGCAGCATGAGTACGACGGCACCCGGGGTGGCGGGCGCCACCGGCGCCGGGGGCCGGGAGCACGCCCCGGACCGGATCGAGCTGTCGATCGGCGGGATGACGTGCGCGGCGTGCGCGGCCCGGGTCGAGAAGAAGCTCAACCGGATGGACGGCGTCGAGGCCACCGTCAACTTCGCCACCGAGAAGGCCCGGATCGACTACGGTCCCGGCGTCTCGGTCGAGGACCTGATCGCCACGGTCGAGCGCACCGGCTACACCGCCGAGCTCCCGCCGCCCCCGGCACCCGTCGAGCCCGAGCCCGGCGAAGCCCCCGAGGCCGCCGCGCCGCAGCCGCACACCGACCCCCTGCTGGAACGGCTGGGGATCAGCGCCGCCCTCAGCGTCCCCGTCGTGCTGCTGTCGATGGTCCCGGCCCTGCAGTTCACCAACTGGCAGTGGCTGGCCTTCGCCCTCACCGGCCCGGTCGTCGTGTACGGCGGCCTGCCGTTCCACCGCGCCGGCTGGACCAACCTCAAGCACGGCGCCGCGTCGATGGACACCCTCGTCTCGCTCGGCACCCTGGCCGCCTTCGGCTGGTCCTGCTGGGCGCTGTTCTGGGGCCACGCCGGGGTGCCGGGAATGCGCCACGCCTTCTCACTGACGGTCGGCGACACCGACGCCTCGTCCACCCTGTACCTGGAGACGGCCGCCGCCGTCACCGTGCTGATCCTGCTCGGCCGCCACCTGGAGGCCCGCTCCAAGCGCCGGGCCGGCGCCGCCCTGCACGCGCTGCTGGACCTCGGGGCCCGGGACGTCGCGGTGCTCCGGGACGGCCGCGAGGTGCGCGTGCCGGTGGACCGGCTGGCCGTCGGCACCCGGTTCGTCGTCCGCCCCGGCGAGAAGATCGCCACCGACGGCGTCGTCGTCGAGGGCACCTCCGCCGTCGACGCCTCGATGCTCACCGGCGAGTCCGTCCCGGTCGAGGTCGGCGTCGGCGACGCCGTCACCGGGGCCACCGTCAACGCGGGCGGCCGGCTC
>NZ_JAQYXB010000596.1:0-119182 GCF_036322405.1 Streptomyces sp. SP17BM10
CTGGCGGCCGACTACCCGGTGATCCTCGGCGGCGCCGCCCTCACCCGGGCCTACGTCGAGCAGGACCTCCACGAGATCTACGAGGGCGAAGTCCGCTACGCCCGCGACGCGTTCGAGGGCCTGCGGCTGATGGACGCGCTGATCGCGGTCAAGCGCGGCGTGCCCGGCGCGGTGCTGCCCGAGCTCAAGCAGCGCCGGCACGCGCGGGTCGAGGTGGAGGAGCCGGAGCCCGAGGTCAACCTCGGCCAGATCCGCTCGGACGTCGCCGTCGACAACACCGTCCCCACCCCGCCGTTCTGGGGCGATCGCATCGTCAAGGGCATCCCGTTCGCCGACTACGCGTCCTGGCTGGACGAGGACGCGCTGTTCAAGGGCCAGTGGGGCCTGAAGGCGGCGCGCAGCGGCGAGGGGCCGTCGTACGAGGAGCTGGTGGAGACCGAGGGCCGCCCGCGCCTGCGCGCCTGGCTGGACCGGCTCCAGACCGAGGGCTGGCTGGAGGCGGCCGTGGTCTACGGCTACTACCCGGCCAACTCCAAGGGCGACGACCTGATCGTCTTCCACGAGGACGGCACCGAGCGCACCCGCTTCACCTTCCCCCGCCAGCGGCGCGGGCGCCGACTGTGCCTGGCCGACTTCTTCCGCCCGGAGGAGTCCGGCGTGCGCGACGTCGTGGGCCTGCAGGTGGTCACCATGGGCAACCGGATCTCGGAGGCGGCCAACGAGCTGTTCGCCGGGAACTCCTACCGCGACTACCTGGAGCTGCACGGCCTCTCGGTGCAGCTGGCCGAGGCGCTGGCCGAGTTCTGGCACGCCCGGGTCCGCTACGAGCTCGGCTTCTCCGGCGAGGACCCGCAGGACGTCAAGGACATGTTCGCGCTCAAGTACCGCGGCGCCCGCTTCTCGCTCGGCTACGGCGCCTGCCCGGAGCTGGAGGACCGCGCCAAGATCGCCGAGCTGCTGAAGCCCGAGCGGATCGGCGTCGTGCTCTCCGAGGAGTTCCAGCTCCACCCCGAGCAGTCCACGGACGCGATCGTGATCCACCACCCCGAGGCGAAGTACTTCAACGCCCGGTAACCCCCACGCCGCTCTCCGTTCGCTCTTTTCCGGCGAACCGGGCGTATCCTTGATGATCCTGAACGGGCCGGTCCGCTCACCAGCGGGTCGGCCCGTGCCATCCCCGGAGCACGCGCGGGGCACCTCGGAAGGATCGCCATGACCAGCATCTCCACCGCCGTCGCGGCGCTCGACCACGGGAACGACCGCGGCCTGCAGGCGGTGCTGCTGGACATGGACGGGACGCTCGTCGACACCGAGGACTTCTGGTGGCAGGCCGAGGCCTCGCTCTTCGCCGAGCTCGGCTACGCGCTCGACGAGGCCGACCGCGCCCAGGTGGTCGGCGGCCCGATGACCCGGGTGATCGACTACCTGCTCGAAAGGACCGGCGTCGACCTCTCCGCGGCCGACCTGACCGTGCTCATCAACCAGCGCTTCGTCGACCTGCTGGGCGGCGGCGTGCCGCTCATGCCGGGCGCCGAGCGCCTCCTCAACACCCTTGCCGCGCACGGGATCCCGGCCGCCCTGGTGTCGGCCTCGCACCGGCACATCATCGACATCGTGCTGCGCTCGCTGGGCGCCGAGCACTTCGCCTTCACCGTCGCCGGGGACGAGGTGCCGCGCACCAAGCCGCACCCGGACCCGTACCTGGAGGCGGCCCGCCGACTGGGCGCCGACCCGGCCCGCTGCGTGGTGGTCGAGGACGCGCCGACCGGGGTGAAGGCGGCCGAGGCGGCCGGCTGCCCGGTGATCGCGGTGCCCTCGGTCGCGCGGATCGAGCCCGCCCCCGGGCGGCTGGTGCTGTCCTCGCTGGAGCAGGTCGACCTCGAACTGCTCCGCTCACTGGTCGCCTCGCGCGTGTGATTGTGGTCTCATTGCCCCGGCGGCCTACCGACCGGTAAGGGGCCCCGGGCGGCCCGATCCGATGGTCACCGGGGGAGAAAACGGGCATTGCCTGACAACTCGTCGGTGGGGCCGGGCTGCCCAGGAATACTGTGTCCCAAACGTCATCCGCGCGGGTATCGGTCGTGCGTGTTCGATATGGCACGCTACTCCAGTTCGTTCCCGCCCTCGCAGCCCTGCCACCGCCGCCGACGGGTACCCCCGGTCCCGGCGCCGGTCGCACGACGCGCACCCCAGAAGGACGCGCCCCGTGAAGACTTCCGCTGAACGCCTGGCAGTACTCGGCTGCGCCGGCCTGGTCGCCGTGACGGTGGCCGGCTGCGGATCCGTCACCGACGCGGTCAAGGGGGACGGCGGCAGCAAGTCGGTCACCATGGGCACCGCCCAGCTCACCAGCGTGCTCGACCCGGCCGGGGCCTACGACTCCGGCTCCTGGCTGATCCTGCGCAACGCCTTCCAGTCGCTGCTGGTCTTCCCCGCCGCCTCCAGCTCGCCCGTCCCGGACGCCGCGCAGTCCTGCGAGTTCACCGGCGGAGACTCCACCCAGTACCACTGCACGCTGCGCCCCGGCCTCAAGTTCTCCAACGGCCACCCGCTGACCGCCGCCGACGTCGTCTTCTCGATCGAGCGCACCAAGAAGATCAACGACAAGAACGGCCCCTCCGGGCTGCTGTCCTCGATCAAGTCGGTCGAGGCCAAGGGCGACAACGAGGTGGTCTTCCAGCTCACCGCGCCCGACGCGACCCTCCCGGCCAAGCTGGCCAGCCCGGTCGGCGCGATCGTCGACCACCAGGTGTACCCGGCCGACGCGCTGCTGCCCAACGGCAAGCTGATCGGCTCCGGCCCGTACAAGGTCGACTCGGTCGAGGCCCTGGGTGGCGGCGGCAAGAGCATCGGCAAGGTCGCGCTGTCGGCCAACGACAAGTACAGCGGCGACGTCAAGCTGCGGAACGACAAGTTCACCGTCCGCTACTACGACCAGGCCGCCGACCTGAAGACCGCGCTCGACAAGGGCGACGTCGACCTCACCGACGACAGCCTGGACCCGAACGCCGCCGCCCAGATCCGCTCCGACCAGCAGGGCGGCAAGACCGACCTCCAGGTCGTCGAGGGCGAGAGCAACAACACCCGCTCGCTGGTCTTCAACACCAAGGACGCGGTCGTCGGCAACGTCGCCGTCCGCCAGGCCGCCGCCACGCTGCTCGACCGCAAGGCGCTCGCCCGCGACGTCTTCGCCCGCACCGTCCAGCCGCTGTACTCGATGGTCCCGGCCGGCGTCACCGGCCACAACACCGTCTTCTTCGACAAGTACGGCGACCAGGACGTCAGCAAGGCCAAGAAGCTCCTCACCGACGCCAAGGTCCAGCTGCCCGTCAAGATCACCCTCACCTGGTCCCGCTCGCGGGCCGGCGCGGCCGAGGCCGACACGGTGAAGAAGCAGCTGGAGACCGGCGGCCTGTTCCAGGTGACGGTCCAGCAGGAGAGCGACTGGGACAAGTACAAGGCCGGCTTCGCCGACGGCAAGTACCAGGCCTACATCCTCGGCTGGTTCGCCGACTACCCGGACGCCGACAACTACATCAGCCCGCTGGTCGTCGACGGCGGCGTCTACCACGACGGCTGGGACGACCCGAGGATCAGCCAGAAGCTGGTGCCGGACGGCCTCAAGATGACCGACCGCGGCGCGGCGGCCGGCAACTACAACCAGATCCAGTCGATCGTCGCCGACAACGCGCCGCTCGTCCCGCTGTTCCAGGACAAGGCCTTCTACGCGGCCCGCTCCTACATCACCGGAGTCGAGTCCACCGTCGACACCACCGGCGTCTTCCGCTTCGGGGAGATCGGCCGCAGCAGGTAGCGCCGGACGGACGACGGCCCGTCCGCCTCCCGCACAGGGGAAGGCGGGCGGGCCGTCGTCGTCGGCGCGACGAACGCCCTACAGCGCGCCCGGACGCACCAGACCGCTCTCGTACGCGTACACCGCCGCCTGCACGCGGTCCCGCAGCTGGAGCTTCGTCAGGACGTGCCCCACGTGCGTCTTCACCGTCGTCTCGCTGACGAACAGCTCGGCCGCGATCTCCGCGTTCGACAGCCCGCGCGCCACCAGCTTGAGCACCTCCAGCTCCCGCTCGGTGAGCGCGTTCAGCGCCTGCGGCGGCGCCTCCTCGCCCGAGGGCAGCTTGGTGGCGTACATGTCCAGCAGCCGCCGGGTGATGCTCGGCGCCAGCATCGCCGCGCCGTCCGCGACCACCCGGATCGCCTGCACCAGCTCCTCGGCCGGCACGTCCTTCAGCAGGAAGCCACTGGCGCCCGCACGCAGCGCCTCCACCACGTACTCGTCCAGGTCGAACGTGGTCAGCACCAACACCTTGGCCGGGCCGTCCCGCCCAGGGCCGGCGATCCTGCGGGTCGCCTCGACGCCGTCCATCCTGGGCATCCGGATGTCCATCAGCACCACGTCGGGCTGCAGCGCCCGGACCTGGTCCAGCGCCTGCTGACCGTCGCCGGCCTCACCGACCACCACCAGGTCGGACTCGGCCTCCAGGATCATCCGGAAACCGGTGCGCAGCAGCGGCTGGTCGTCGACCAGCAGCACTCGGATCGTCACTAGGACTCCTTGCTCATCGGATCCCCCGTGGGATCGTCTTCCGATGTACGGGCCAACGGCAGCGGGTACGGCGGGGGCGTGCCGCCGAACTCCGGGCAGCTGGCCTGGTGGTCGCACCAGTCGCAGAGCCGGTTGCGGGTGGCCGGGAAGTCCCCGGTGGCGACCGCGTGGGTGATCCGCTCCCAGAGCGCACGCAGCTTGCGCTCCACGGCGAGCAGGTCCGCCTCGTCCGGGTCGTAGGAGACGACGTCCCCGCCCCCGCCGAGGTACACCAGCTGGAGCCGCTTGGGGATCACGCCCTTCCAGCGCCACACCACCAGCGCGTAGAACTTCATCTGGAACATCGCCTTGCCCTCGAAGTCCCGCGAGGGCGCCCGCCCGGTCTTGTAGTCCACGAGGCGCACCTCGCCGGTCGGGGCGACGTCGACCCGGTCGATGTAGCCGCGCAGCAGCAGACCCGACTCCAGGGCCGTCTCCACGTACAGCTCGCGCTCCACCGGGTGCAGCCGGGTCGGGTCCTCCAGCCGGAACCACTGGCCGACCAGCTTCTCGGCGTCCGCCAGCCAGCGGGTGAGCGCCGCGCCGTCCGGGTCGTCCGGGAACAGCCCGCCCAGCTCCGGACGCTCGCCGAGCAGCCGCTCCCACTGCGGACGCAGCAGGCCGAGCGCCCGCTCCGGCGTCCGCTCCACGGCAGGGCTGTCGAACAGCCGCTCCAGCACCGCGTGCACCAGCGTGCCCCGGGTCGCCGCCGCGCTCGGCGGCTCCGGCAGCCGGTCGATCACCCGCAGCCGGTACAGCAACGGGCAGGTGAGGAAGTCACCCGCGCGGGACGGGGACAGGCCGGTCGGGGGCGCCGCCGGGCGCGCCGGGGACCCGGCGGCACTGGTGGTGTCGGTCTGCTGCATGCACCCGACCCTATTGCCCTTCGCTGTCATCCCGCTGCCACCGTGCTGCCACGGCCCTGAACGGGGACCGCCGCAGTGGGTATGCAGTGAGACAGAGGGGCGCACGGCGCCGCGCCGCCGAGATCACGTAGCGTGGGCACACCGGCGCAACTCGGGGGAGTCGACCGAAGGGATCACGGTGAGCGACAGCAGGGGGCAGCAGACCTCCGACCAGCCGCCGCACGGCGGTGATCGCCCGCCCGCCCGGCCGCCGGAGCCACGGGAGCGGGGCGGCGGCATCCTCATGGGCCGCCCGTTCGGGGTGCCCGTCTACGTCACCCCCTCCTGGTTCGTCATCGCGGCCCTGATCACCTGGGTCTTCGGGGGCCAGCTGAACGACGTCCTGCCCGACCTCGGCGGCTCGCGCTACCTCGTCGCCTTCTCCTTCGCCGTCGCCTTCTACGCCTCCGTCCTGGTGCACGAGCTCGCCCACACGCTGGTCGCGCTGCGCTACCGCCTCGGCGTGCGCCGCATCCAGCTCCAGTTCTTCGGCGGCGTCTCCGAGATCGAGAACGACGCCCAGACGCCCTGGCGCGAGTTCTGGCTGGCCTTCGTCGGCCCGCTGCTGTCCCTCGCCCTCGGCGGGATCTTCTACCTCGCCATGCAAGCCGTCGAGCTCTCCACGGTGCCCGGAGTGCTGCTCACCGGCCTGATGGTCTCCAACCTCGTCGTCGCCGCCTTCAACCTGCTGCCCGGACTGCCGCTGGACGGCGGCCGGATGCTGCGCGCGGTCGTCTGGGCCCTCACCGGCAAGCCGATGACCGGCACCGTCGCCGCCGCCTGGGTCGGACGGGCACTGGCCGTCGCCGTCCTCATCGTGCTGCCCCTGGTCAGCGCCTCCCGCGGGGTCCAGCGGACCGCCACCGACACCCTCGTCGACGCCGTCATCGCCGCCGTCCTGGCCGCGATCATCTGGAACGGCGCCGGCGCCAGCCTGCGCAACGCCCGGCTCAAGGAGGCCCTGCCCGGCCTGCGGCTGCGCGACCTCGCCCGCCGCACCGTCGACGTCACCGCCGACACCCCGCTCGGCGAGGCCATGCGGCGCGCCCGCGAGGCACAGGCCGGAGCCGTCGTCGTGGTGGACGGCCGGGGCGAGCCGATCGCGATCGTCCGCGAATCCGCCGTGCGCGCCGTACCCGAACACCGCCGCCCCTGGGTCGCCGTCGGCCCCCTCGCCCGCGACCTCGAACCCGGCCTGCGGCTCAGCGCCGACCTCACCGGCGAGGACCTCCTGAACGCGGTCCGCGCCACCCCGGCCGGCGAGTACCTGGTCGTCGAGCCCGACGGCCGGGTCTACGGCGTCGTCGCACTCACCGACATCGAACAGCGCCTCACCGCCGCCGTCGCCGGCCGCTAGGGGGGCCCGGCGGGCGGGAGGGCACACTTCCCTTAGGATTGGCCGCATGTCCGAACCGACCGGTGCCGCCCGCCGACGCGGGCCCTTCCAGGTCGGGGACCAGGTCCAGCTGACCGACCCCAAGGGTCGCCACTACACGTTCACGCTCCAGGCCGGGAACCAGTTCCACACCCACAAGGGTGCGTTCCCCCACGACGAGCTGATCGGCGCCCCCGAGGGCACGGTCGTGCGCACCACGGGGAACGTCCCGTACCTCGCGCTGCGTCCCCTGCTCCCCGACTACGTCCTGTCCATGCCGCGCGGCGCCGCCGTGATCTACCCCAAGGACGCGGGTCAGATCCTCGCGATGGCCGACATCTTCGCGGGCGCCCGCGTGGTGGAGGCCGGCGTGGGATCCGGCGCGCTCAGCACCTACCTGCTCCGCGCCGTCGGCGAGCAGGGCATGCTGGCCTCCTACGAGCGTCGGCAGGACTTCGCCGACATCGCCAAGGGCAACGTCGAGCGCTACTTCGGCGGCTCCCACCCGGCGTGGAAGCTCACCGTCGGCGACCTCCAGGACAACCTGGTCGAGACCGACGTCGACCGCATCATCCTCGACATGCTCGCCCCCTGGGAATGCCTGGACGTCGCCTCCAAGGCGCTCGTCCCCGGCGGACTCATCTGCTGCTACGTGGCCACCACCACGCAGATGTCCAAGACCGTCGAGGCACTGCGCGACCACGGCACCTTCACCGAGCCGCAGGCCTGGGAGACCATGGTCCGCACCTGGCACCTGGAGGGCCTCGCGGTCCGCCCCGATCACCGGATGATCGGCCACACCGGCTTCCTGCTCACCGCCCGCCGCCTCGCCGACGGCGTCGAGCCGCCGCTGCGCCGCCGCCGCCCGGCCAAGGGCGCGTACGGCGAGGACTACGACAACGGCTCGCCCGAGCCGACCCTGGAGGAGCGCGCGGCGGCCCGGGCCGCCGCCCGCGCCGCCGCGGCCGAGGAGACCGACCTCGGCTGACGCACGACCGTCCGCAGGGGTGGCACGGCCCGGCCGTGCCACCCCTGCGGCGTTCCCGCCCCGGTCACCGCACCGCCGTCGTGATGTGGGACGATGCCACCTCACACAGACCACTGGAGGGGACGCCTGGTGGAGATCGCGGTCGGGACGACGGCTGGACAGCAGACCCCGGCGGGCCGCACCCGGCCCGGCCACGTTCGAACCGCCCCGTGGCACTGGGCCCTCGCCCTCGCGGGCTGCGGAGCGGTCGTCGCGAGCGCCCTCGCCGCCTCGCCCGCCACCGGTACCCCGGTGCCCCGCCACGGCAGCGGCCCCAAGGCCGCCCCGAGCGCCCTCGCCCCCGACCCGGCCAAGGCCCAACTCCCCCTCGACTGCGGTCCCTTCCCGGTCAAGCCGACCGTCAGCATGGCCGCCGACCTCGGCGACGGCCGGCCCAGCACCGTCGTCGCCGCGCACTGCGCCGCCGAGACCGGCACCCCGCCGGACGCCGTCTACCTCCTCGGCGGCACCGCCGAACGGCCCGTCGTCCTCGCCACCCTCGTCTCCGAACGCGAGAACCTCACCGTCACCAGGCTCGCCCTGCGCTCCGACGGCACCATCACCGGCCACGCACAGGGGTATTCGAGCGACGACGTCCCGCGCTTCGACCCCGACGTCTCACTCGACCTCACCTGGACGCACAGGGGCGGCGGCTGGGTGCGCACCCAGACCGCCGCCCCGAACACCCGGACCTGAACCGCCTATTCCTCGGCGTCCGGCCCGTACACCTCCACCCGGTCGGCGACCCGGCGCACGTGGATGCAGTCGCCGGGGCACTCCTTCGCCGAGTCCACCACGTCCTGAAGCAGCGTCAGCGGCACCGGGGCCGTCTCCCCGGGCTGCTGGCGCAGTTCGTCGTCCGGCCCCTTCACGTACGCGAGGCCGTCGATGTCGAGCTCGAACACCTCGGGCGCGTACTGCGCGCAGATGCCGTCGCCGGTGCACAGGTCCTGGTCGATCCACACCTCCAGGGCCTCGTCCGCCGCCGTCCGTCCGGTCACCGACATCGCTGTTCTCCGCCGTTTCTGTCCCGGGTCGCCCCCTTCCGGGGGCAATCCCGCCATTCGTACAACGATCGGACCGAGGCTCCCGGTCGCGATCGGATATCGACTCGCTCGACGATACATCTGGTCGGCTTTGGGCGGTGCGCGGTGGGTATCCCCTTAGCAGAGGGGAAGCACGCAGGGCGAAGATCGGACACGCCCGTTCCATCTTTCTTGATCTAGGGGTTTACGGACCCCTGGTCCCAGGTAGGGTCTGGAAGCGTCCAGCTCCCCGGAGGAGGTGAGGACCGTGGCAGCCCACGATGACGACTACAACCGCAGCACCGGCAGGCCCGCTCGTGGTTCCGACGAGGCCGCTCAGGTCTCGTACCTTGAGCAGGAAATCGCCGTGCTGCGCCGCAAGCTCGCCGACTCGCCGCGCAATTCGAGAATCCTCGAAGAGCGGATCGTCGAGCTCCAGACCAACCTGGCCGGCGTGACCGCCCAGAACGAACGACTCGCCTCCACGCTGCGCGAGGCCCGCGACCAGATCGTGGCCCTCAAGGAAGAGGTGGACCGGCTGGCCCAGCCGCCCGCCGGCTTCGGCACCTTCCTGCAGGCGAACGAGGACGGCACCGCCGACATCTTCACCGGCGGTCGCAAGCTCCGCGTCAACGTCAGCCCCAACGTCGAACTCGACGTGCTGCGGCGCGGCCAGGAAGTGATGCTCAACGAGGCCCTCAACATCGTGGACGCGATGGCCTTCGAGCGCATCGGCGAGATCGTCACCCTCAAGGAGATCCTCGAGGACGGCGAACGCGCCCTGGTCATCGGCCACACCGACGAGGAACGCGTGGTGCGCCTCGCCGAACCGCTGCGCGAGGTCACCATCAGGGCCGGGGACGCACTGCTGCTGGAGCCCCGCTCCGGCTACGTGTACGAGGTCGTGCCGAAGTCCGAGGTCGAGGAGCTCGTCCTCGAAGAGGTCCCGGACATCGACTACCGCCAGATCGGCGGCCTGAGCAACCAGATCGAGCAGATCCGCGACGCGGTCGAGCTGCCGTACCTGCACGCCGACCTCTTCAAGGAGTACGAGCTGCGCCCGCCCAAGGGCGTCCTGCTCTACGGCCCGCCCGGCTGCGGCAAGACGCTGATCGCCAAGGCGGTCGCCAACTCGCTGGCCAAGAAGGTCGCCGAGGTCACCGGCCGCCCCCAGGGCAAGAGCTACTTCCTCAACATCAAGGGCCCCGAGCTGCTCAACAAGTACGTGGGCGAGACCGAGCGGCAGATCCGCCTGGTCTTCCAGCGGGCCCGGGAGAAGGCGAGCGAGGGCACGCCCGTCATCGTCTTCTTCGACGAGATGGAGTCGCTGTTCCGCACCCGCGGCTCGGGTGTCAGCTCGGACGTGGAGAACACCATCGTCCCGCAGCTGCTGGCCGAGATCGACGGCGTGGAGGGTCTGGAGAACGTCATCGTCATCGGCGCCTCCAACCGCGAGGACATGATCGACCCGGCGATCCTGCGGCCCGGCCGCCTGGACGTCAAGATCAAGATCGAGCGCCCGGACGCCGAGGCCGCGAAGGACATCTTCTCCAAGTACCTGAAGGGCTCGCTGCCCTTCCACCCCGACGACCTCAAGGAGCACGACGGCTCGATCGAGGCCACCGTGGCCGCCATGATCCAGTCGGTCGTGGAGCGGATGTACTCGGAGACCGAGGACAACCGCTTCCTGGAGGTCACCTACGCCAACGGGGACAAGGAGGTCCTGTACTTCAAGGACTTCAACTCCGGCGCGATGATCCAGAACATCGTCGACCGCGCGAAGAAGATGGCCATCAAGGACTTCCTCGACCACGGCCAGCGCGGCCTGCGCGTCTCCCACCTGCTCGCCGCCTGCGTGGACGAGTTCAAGGAGAACGAGGACCTCCCCAACACCACCAACCCGGACGACTGGGCCCGCATCTCCGGCAAGAAGGGCGAGCGGATCGTCTTCATCCGCACGCTGGTCACCGGCAAGCAGGGCGCCGAGTCCGGCCGCTCCATCGACACCGTCGCCAACACGGGGCAGTACCTGTAACCGCACCACTCTTCTCTTCCGATCCGCAGGACGAGGCCGGCGCCTGGTCCCCGGAACAGCACGCACCCCGTCCGGCTGTGGCGCCTCGCGGCCCCGCAGCCGGACGGCGCGTCTCGGGGCCCGGCCGTCGGCCCCGCGTTCTAGGCTCGACGCACCGTTCGCGGGCAGACCGCCGGCACCGGTGTTGTTCAGCGGTACGTCAGCGTGTTCCGCCCAGGGAGGCGGCACACCGGGGCAAGGAGGGCCGCATGACCGTACGGCGCGTGATGGGCATCGAGACCGAGTACGGGATCTCCGTGCCCGGCCACCCCAACGCCAACGCCATGCTCACCTCGTCCCAGATCGTCAACGCGTACGCGGCGGCGATGCACCGGGCCAGGCGGGCCCGCTGGGACTTCGAGGAGGAGAACCCGCTGCGCGACGCACGGGGCTTCGACCTCGCGCGCGAGGTGGCGGACGCCAGCCAGCTGACCGACGAGGACATCGGCCTCGCCAACGTCATCCTCACCAACGGGGCCCGGTTCTACGTGGACCACGCGCACCCCGAGTACAGCTCGCCCGAGGTCACCAACCCGCGCGACGCCGTGCTGTGGGACAAGGCCGGCGAACGGATCATGGCGGCCGCGGCCCAGCGCGCGCTGGAACTGCCCAACGGGCAGACCATCCACCTGTACAAGAACAACACCGACAACAAGGGCGCCTCCTACGGCACCCACGAGAACTACCTGATGAAGCGGGCGACGCCCTTCGCCGACATCGTCCGCCACCTCACCCCGTTCTTCGTCTCCCGCCAGGTGGTCACCGGCGCCGGCCGGGTCGGCATCGGCCAGGACGGCTCCGCCCACGGCTTCCAGATCAGCCAGCGGGCCGACTACTTCGAGGTCGAGGTCGGCCTGGAGACCACCCTCAAGCGGCCGATCATCAACACCCGCGACGAACCGCACGCCGACGCCGAGAAGTACCGCCGGCTGCACGTGATCATCGGGGACGCCAACCTCTCCGAGATCTCCACCTACCTCAAGCTGGGCACCACCGCGCTGGTCCTGTCGATGATCGAGGACGCCTTCATCGCCTCCGACCTCGCCGTCGACCAACCGGTGCGCACCCTGCACCGGGTCTCCCACGACCCGACGCTCAAGCACCTGATCACCCTGCGCAACGGGCGCAAGCTCACCGCCGTCCAACTGCAGCTGGAGTACTTCGAGCTCGCGCGCAAGTACGTCGAGGACCGCTTCGGCACCGACGCGGACGAGCAGACGGTGGACGTCCTGGCGCGCTGGGAGGACGTCCTCGGCCGGCTGGAGCGCGACCCGATGTCGCTCTCCCGCCAGCTGGACTGGATCGCCAAGCGGGAGATCCTGGAGGGCTACCGCAGCCGCGACGCCCTGGAGTGGGACAACCCGCGGCTGCACCTGGTGGACCTCCAGTACAGCGACGTGCGGGCCGAGAAGGGCCTCTACAACCGCCTGGTGGCCCGCGGCAGGTTCGAGCGGCTGGTCACCGAGGAGGAGGTCGAGCGGGCCGTCTCCGAGCCGCCGGAGGACACCAGGGCGTACTTCCGCGGGCGCTGCCTGGACCAGTACGCGGAGCACGTGGCGGCGGCGTCCTGGGACTCGGTCATCTTCGACCTGCCCGGCCGCGACTCGCTGCAGAGGGTGCCCACCCTGGAGCCCCTGCGCGGCACCCGCAACCACGTCAAGGCACTGCTGGACCGCTGCCGGACGGCCGAGGACCTGCTCCGGGTCCTCTCCGGCGGGTAACTTTTCGATCACCACGGGTGAACGTCCGCCGAATGGGAATCATCCGGGGTGGCAGCGGGTGTTGGACAGGAAGCGCCACCGGCAAACCGGGAGCGGCAGTCGCACCTTGTGTATAGGGTCGGTGCAACGAGCAGTGACCCAACCGTGCCAGACGATTCGAGCGGGGTGAGGGAAATGGCGAGCAAGGACACCGGCGGCGGCCAGCAGCGGGCGAACCGCTCTTCCGAGGAGGTCGAGGAGCAGGTCGCGGAAACCCAGAATTCCGACGACCTCAAGGAGCGCCAGGAAAAGCTCGACGACGACGTCGACGCCGTGCTGGACGAAATCGACGAAGTGCTCGAGTCGAACGCCGAAGATTTCGTGAGGGGATTTGTCCAGAAGGGTGGACAATGACCCGAATGTCCGATTCTGAAAATCGGGCATGGCGCGGGCGTTGCCGACAGTGGCTTTCCGAGGATTTCGCGAGCAATAGGGCGATGCCGAACGGGCTGCAGTTCTATGGCCGGGAATGCTCGGCGGAATACTATCGGCAGCGTCGGCTGGCCAAAGGTAAAGCCGTTCGGCAGCGCGTCGCGGTCCCGGAAGGGCGCAAGCGCTGTCCGCAGGGTGGGGAAGTCCGCCCCCACTCCGAGTGGGGGCGGAATCGCACCTCGCCAGATGGTTACGCGGCGCCTTGCAAGGCGTGCCGAAAGGTCGATGGCCGGCGGCAGTATTTCAAAGGGACGCACGGACTGACCGGGGCCGGGCCGGCGGGGTTGTTCGCCGAGCAGCACGGGATCTGCGCTATCCGCCTCGAGCGGCGGGCGGAGCACGTGGATCACGACCATGAAACGGGTAGGGTCCGTGGTGTCCTCTGTTTCGCCTGTAACGCCGCTCTGGGGCAGCTGAGGGACCGGCCCGACGTGCTTCGGAGGGCTGCCGACTACCTGGAAGGAATCGTGTGGAAGCCAACACTCGTGGCACCGGGCGTCTACCGGCTGCCTTCCTGACCCCGGGGTCCTCCTCGTTCCTCGACTTCCTCGCCGAGCACAAGCCGGAGTTGATCCCCGGCCGGCGCGGACTGCCCGAGGGCACGGTGGTCGAGGCCCCGCACGGGACCACGATCGTCGCCGCGGTGTTCGACGGCGGTGTGGTGATCGCCGGTGACCGCCGGGCCACCATGGGCAACGTGATCGCCCAGCGGGACATCGAGAAGGTGTTCCCGGCCGACGAGTACAGCGCGGTCGGCATCGCCGGCACCGCCGGCCTCGCGGTCGAGATGGTCCGGCTGTTCCAGCTGGAGCTGGAGCACTACGAGAAGATCGAGGGCGCCACGCTCTCGCTGGAGGGCAAGGCCAACCGGCTCACCAGCATGATCCGCGGCAACCTCGGCATGGCGATGCAGGGCCTCGCGGTGGTGCCGATGTTCGCCGGCTACGACCTCGAGCTCGGACGCGGCCGGATCTTCGGCTACGACGTCACCGGCGGGCGCTCCGAGGAGCGCGGCTTCGCGGCCGTCGGTTCCGGCTCGGTGTTCGCCCGCGGCTCGATGAAGAAGCTCTACCGGGAGGACCTGACGGCCGACCAGGCCGCCACCCTGGTCGTCCAGGCGCTCTACGACGCGGCCGACGACGACTCCGCCACCGGCGGTCCCGACATGGCCCGCAAGATCTACCCGATCGTCTCGCTGATCACCGCGGACGGCTTCCGCCGGCTCACCGAGCCGGAGGTCGCGCAGATCGCCGTCTCCATCACCGACCAGCGCCTCGCCCACCCCAACGGCCCGCAGGCCCCGCTGCTCTAGCCGCTACCTCACAGGAAAGGGACGACCGCCGGTGTCGACACCGTTCTACGTCTCGCCCCAGCAGGCCATGGCGGACCGCGCGGAGTACGCCCGCAAGGGCATCGCGCGCGGTCGCAGCGTGGTCGTGCTCACCTACGCCGACGGCATCGTCTTCGTCGCGGAGAACACCTCGCGGGCGCTGCACAAGGTCTCCGAGATCTACGACAAGATCGCCTTCGCGGCGGTCGGTCGCTACAACGAGTTCGAGAACCTGCGCATCGGCGGCGTGCGCTACGCCGACCTGCGCGGCTACTCCTACGACCGGGCCGACGTCACGGCCCGGGGCCTCGCCAACGTCTACGCCCAGACGCTCGGCACGATCTTCTCCTCGGTCGGCGAGAAGCCGTACGAGGTCGAGCTGATCGTGGCCGAGGTCGGCCGGACGACGGAGGAGGACCAGATCTACCGCCTCACCCCGGACGGCTCGATCGTCGACGAGAAGAACTACGTGGTGGTCGGCGGCAGCGCCGACTCCATCGGCAACTACCTGGGCCAGCGCCACCGCGCCGGCATGGCGCTGGGCGAGGCGGTGCGGATCGCCGTCGACTCCCTGGCCCGGGACCCCAACGGCGGCAGCGCCCGCACCCTGACGCCGGAACAGCTGGAGGTGGCCGTCCTCGACCGCCAGCGGTTCCAGCAGCGGAAGTTCAAGCGGATCCTGGGCGGCCAGCTCGGCCGGCTGCTCGACGGGGAGCAGTCCGCGGCGGACGACGAGGAAGGTCCGGCGGCCACCCCGCCGTCGGACGAGTAGTGCCTTCGGAGTCCCGTGCGGCGAGCGATCGTCGCACGGGACTCCGGTGCCCCTGCGGCGGTTCGCCCGTCGTGGAGGCGGTTTCGGACAGCTCCGACAGGAAGAAGGAGTGCTCATGGACCGCCGGATCTTCGGGCTGGAGAACGAGTACGGGGTCACCTGCACGTTCCGCGGGCAGCGGCGGCTGTCGCCGGACGAGGTGGCGCGGTACCTCTTCCGCCGCGTCGTCTCCTGGGGCCGCAGCAGCAACGTGTTCCTGCGCAACGGCGCCCGGCTGTACCTCGACGTCGGCTCCCACCCCGAGTACGCCACCCCCGAATGCGACGACGTGGTCGAGCTGGTGACGCACGACAAGGCGGGCGAGCGCATCCTCGAAGGGCTCCTGGTGGACGCCGAGCGGCGGCTGCACGAGGAGGGCATCGCGGGGGACGTCTACCTCTTCAAGAACAACACCGACTCGGCCGGCAACTCCTACGGCTGCCACGAGAACTACCTGGTGGCCCGGCACGGCGAGTTCTCACGGCTGGCCGACGTGCTCATCCCGTTCCTCGTCACCCGCCAACTGATCTGCGGTGCGGGCAAGGTGCTGCAGACGCCGCGCGGCGCGGTGTACTGCGTGAGCCAGCGGGCCGAGCACATCTGGGAGGGCGTCAGCTCCGCCACCACCCGCTCCCGTCCGATCATCAACACCCGCGACGAACCGCACGCGGACGCCGAGCGCTACCGCCGGCTGCACGTGATCGTGGGCGACTCCAACATGTCGGAGACCACGATGCTGCTCAAGGTCGGTGCCACCGACCTGGTGCTCCGGCTGATCGAGGCCGGCGTGGTGATGCGCGACCTCACCCTGGAGAACCCGATCCGGGCGATCCGCGAGGTCAGCCACGACCTCACCGGCACCCACCAGGTGCGGCTCGCCAACGGCCGGGAGG
Organism: Streptomyces sp. SP17BM10; assembly: GCF_036322405.1. NCBI lineage: Bacteria > Bacillati > Actinomycetota > Actinomycetes > Kitasatosporales > Streptomycetaceae > Streptomyces > Streptomyces sp. SP17BM10. Next base: position 16,236 of record NZ_JAQYXB010000596.1, read on the forward strand.
CCAGCGCGCTGGACATCCAGGAGGAGTACTACACCAAGGCGCTGGAGTTCGCGGACCGCAAGGGCATCAACACCGGCACCATCGCCCGGGTCCTCGACCTGTGGGGCCGCACCCTGGAGGCGGTGCGGAGCGAGCGGCTGGACGGGGTGGCCACCGAGATCGACTGGATCATGAAGTACAAGCTCATCGAGCGCTACCGCGAGAAGCACCAGATGAGCATGTCGAACCCGCGGGTGGCGCAGATCGACCTCGCCTACCACGACATCCACCGTCGCCGCGGACTGTTCTACCTGCTGCAAGGCAAGGGGCAGGCGCAGCGGGTGACGACGGACCTGAAGACCTTCGAGGCGAAGTCGATCCCGCCGCAGACGACCCGGGCCCGGCTGCGCGGGGACTTCATCCGCCGGGCGCAGGAGCAGCGCCGGGACTTCACGGTGGACTGGGTGCACCTGAAGCTGAACGACCAGGCGCAGCGCACGGTGCTGTGCAAAGACCCGTTCCGTTCGGTGGACGAGCGGGTGGAGAAGCTGATCGCGGGGATGTGATCGAAGGGTCGTGGCCGGGCGCCATGATCGAGTCCGTGGAGCCGGCCCCGGTGGTGTCTACCGGGGCCGGACCCGTGCGGGGCTTACGCTGTCCGTCGAGTCCGGAGACCGACTTCGAACGACAGTGAGGACCACCGTGCGCCGCACCGCCGGGTTGCTGATCACTCTTCCGCTGCTGCTGGCGGTCGCCTGCAGCAGCTCGACCAAGGCGGCCGGCCCGGCGACGCCGACGACGGCGAGTGCGGCTCCGACCGTTCCGACTCCGGTCAACGAGGCTTCGCCGATGCCCACCCTTTCGGGGGGCGGTTACGGCAGCAAGGCGACGATCACCCTGCCCGAGGGGCAGCCGAGCGGCCAGTTCGTGGTGAACACGGTCAGTGAGGGTGACCGGGCGGCGGTGAACAAGGGTGACTGGGTGACGGTCAACTACACGGCGAAGGACTGGACGACCGGCAAGGATCTGCCGAGTTCGTACGACGCGGGCGGCAAGCCGCAGTTGTACCAGGCGGGGAGCGGTCAGCTGGTGCCGGCCTTCGACCAGAGCGTGATCGGGAAGAAGGTGGGCAGTCGGCTGCTGGTGGTGGCCCCGCCGGCGGCGGCGTTCGGTGACCAGGGCAGCAGCCAGCTCGGCGTCGCCAAGGGCGACACGGTGGTGTTCGTGCTGGACATCATGGAGAGCCTGCCGCAGGACTCGACGCTGAGCGGTGCGATGACCCAGGCGCCGGCGAACCTGCCGCAGGTCAAGGACAACGGCAAGGCCGCGGTGACGATCACCGTGCCGGCCGGGCAGGCCGCGCCGACCGATCTCCAGCAGGCGGTGCTGATCAAGGGTGAGGGCAAGCAGGTCAAGAGCGGGCAGACGCTGGTGGTGCAGTACACCGGGGTGCTGTGGAGCAATGGCCAGCAGTTCGACTCGTCCTGGACGCACGGCGGCGCGCAGGCGGTGCAGATCGGCACCGGGAGTGTGATCGAGGGCTGGGACAAGGGCCTGGTGGGCCAGAACGTCGGCAGCCGGGTGCTGCTGGTGGTGCCGCCCGCACTGGGGTACAAGGACCAGGCGCAGGGTTCGGTGCCGGCGAACTCCACGCTGGTGTTCGTGATCGACATTCTCGAAGCGGTCTAGGAAGACTCCCGCCGGATTCCGTACGCTTGGGCGGGCGCTCGCACACGGAAGCGCCCGCCCTCATCCTGAACTGTCATACTGCCCTCGCACTGTGGCAGGCGCTGCCGGCGCCCGGGTGCCGGGCGGACGGTGCGACGGCAAACCGGCGCTCCGCGTGCCGGTGGCAGAGCTCGAATGACCTGTGGCGAGATGGATGGGGAGTCATGACTGAGAATGCGCCGAACCCCGGCGGGTCGGGTACCGCGGCGAACGACGGATCCTCGGGTGACCCGGCGGCGTCGCGTCCCGGCGGCCCGATGCCGGGCGACGGTGAGTCGATCGTCGTGCCGCCGTCGATCCTGAAGCAGCAGGCCGGCTGGGCGAACCCGGAGGACCGGCCGCGGCCGATCGGTGGGACGAAGACCGCGGAACCGCAGATCTTCGCCTCCAACGTGCGCAAGGTCGACACCTCGGAGGCGGGGTACGACGAGAACCCGCCGTCGGTGGGGCGTCTCGGCGTGATCCTGGGCACGGTGCTGGCGGTGCTGCTGGTCGGCAGCGGCGTGACGCTCTACATGGTCAACAAGGACAACGGCTCGTCGGACGCCAAGCCGGAGGCCGCCAAGAGCGCGCCGGCCACGCCGACCGCCGATCCGGTGCCGCCGGTCAAGGACGATGCGAAGGTCCTGCCGACGATCACCGGTGACTTCGGCAAGAAGGCCGACATCCAGGTGCCGTCGGACCAGCCCGACGGCTCGTTCGTGGTGAAGGTGCTGTCCGAGGGCACCGGTCCGAAGGTGGACAAGAACTCCTGGACCACCGTGGACTACACGGCGAAGAACTGGAACACCGGCAAGGACATCCCGAGCTCCTTCGACCAGGGTCAGAAGCAGCAGATCTTCCAGGCCGGCACGGACGCGCTGATCCCGGCGCTGGACCAGGCGGTGCTCGGCAAGAAGGCCGGCAGCCGGGTCCTCGTGGTGGCGCCGCCGGCCGCGGCGTTCGGTTCGCAGGGCAAGCCGGACATGTCGATCGGGGCCAAGGACAACCTGATCTTCGTGATCGACATCCGCAACACCAACGCGCCCGACGCGACGGTCAGCGGCACGGTCACGCCGCCGCCGGCGGGTTTCCCGCAGGTCAAGGACAACGGCAAGAAGCCGGCCGAGATCACCCCGGTGGCCGGCGCGGCCGACCCGACCGAGCTGAAGACGCACGTGCTGATCAAGGGCACCGGTCCGGTGGTGGAGAAGGGCGAGAAGGTCGTCGTCCAGTACACCGGCGCGCTGTTCAAGGACGGCAAGGTCTTCGACTCCTCGCTCGGCAAGGGCCAGGCGTTCAGCTTCGCCGTCGGCGGTGGCCAGGTCATCCAGGGCTGGGACCAGGGTCTGGCGGGCCAGACCGTCGGCAGCCGGGTCGAGCTGGTGATCCCGGCGGCGCTGGCCTACGGCGACAAGGGCCAGGGCGAGATCCCGGCCAACGCGCCGCTGGTGTTCGTGGTCGACATCCTGGACGCGGGTCAGGGCTGATCCACTTTCGGGTGACAATGGTGTGCGTGTGACCTTCGGGGCCGGCCGCGTGGCCGATCCCGTACGGGCGGCGGGCGCCCGTACCGTGGTCCGGACGGACCGGGGTGCGGGCGCCCGCCGCTTGGTCATGGACGCAGAGAAGAACCGTGAGAAGAGGGACTGTGAGCCTCAACGAGAAGCCTGAGATCGATTTCCCGGGCGGCGACGCTCCGGCCGACCTGGTGATCCGCGACATCGTCGTCGGTGACGGCGCGGAGGCCAAGCCGGGTGCGAACGTCCGCGTCCGCTACGTCGGCGTGACCTTCGAGACCGGTGAGGAGTTCGACGCGAGCTGGAACCGTAGCCCCAACGAGTTCCGCTTCAAGCTCGGTGGCGGCCAGGTCATCAAGGGCTGGGACGAGGGTGTCGTCGGCATGAAGGTCGGCGGTCGGCGCGAGCTGATCATCCCGGCGCACAAGGCGTACGGCGACCGCTCGCCGCACCCGGCCATCCCGGCCGGCTCGACCCTGATCTTCGTGGTCGACCTGCTGGGCGTCTGAGCCCCTCGCGGCCGTGGGCCGGACCCCTGCGGGGGCCCGGCTCACGGGCGTTTCGGGAGGCCGCTTTTGCGGTGCGTACCGCTACCGGTACGGTCGGTCCCGCCGGGTGACGATCGTCCGGCGGCGCACCCCGCGCACGGCGCGGCACACCGGAAGGGTCAGCGATGGCGATCGCCAAGGCAGAGCGGCTGATGAATCTCGCCCTGTGCCTGATGAACACCAGACGTCCGCTCTCCAAGAAGGAGCTGCGGGAATCCATCGAGGCGTACCGCGAGGCCTGGCAGAACAGCAGTGAGGACGCCTTCAACCGGATGTTCGAGCGGGACAAGGACGACCTGCGCGAGCTCGGCCTGGTGATCGACGTCGACGAGAACGCCCTGGACGGCGAGCTCGGCTACCTCGCCCGCGCCGACCGCAACCGGCTGCCCGAGATCGCGCTGGACGCCGAGGAGGCGGCCGCCCTCACGCTGGCCGCGCGGGTCTGGCAGCAGGCCAAGATGTCGGGTGCCGCCAGCGGCGCGCTGCAGAAGCTGCGGGCCGCAGGGGTGCCGTTCGCCGAGGCCGAGGCGCGCTCCGCGCTGGAGCCGCGCATCCCCGCCCGGGAGGCCGCGTTCGAGCCGCTGCTCACCGCCGCCCGGGACCGTCGTCCGGTCACTTTCGACTACCGCAAGGCCGGCGCCGCCGCCGTCGAGCAGCGCAGCGTCGAGCCGTGGGCGCTGGAGTGCTGGCGCGGGCACTGGTACCTGGCCGGCTGGGACCGGGACCGCGGCGACGCCCGGGTGTTCCGGCTCAGCCGGATCACCGGCAAGGTGCGGGCGAAGACCGGCGCGTTCCTCGGCACCGTGCCGGAGCACGTGGACGTGCGGGCGACCGTCGCCAAGTTCGCCGGCGAGGGGGCCACGGCCACCGCGACCGTGCGGGTGCGCCGGGGCGCGGGCTTCCCGCTGCGCACCAAGGCGCTGAGCACGGCGCGGGTCGACGAGATCTGGGACGAGCTGGAGATCCCGTACGGCAACGGGCTGGGGGCCGACCTGGCCGAGTTCGGGCCGGACGTCGTGGTGCTCGGGCCGGAGGAGCTGCGGGCCGACGTGATCGAGCGGCTGCGGGCGGTCGCCGGGCCGGACGTGGTGGAGGGTGTGCGGGCGTGAACGAGCGAAGCGAGCGAACCATGGACAGGCGCGCATCGTGCGAAGCGCCCGCCGAGCGTAACGACCGTAGCGAGGTGGACGCATGAGCAACGCGATCGACCAGACCAGGCGGATGCTGTCGCTGGTCACCTATCTGCGGGAGCGGCCCGGCGCCGAGGTCGCCGAGGTGGCCCGCGCGTTCGGGATCACCGAGCGCGAGCTGATCGGGGACCTCAACGTGCTGCCGATGTGCGGCACCAGCTTCCGCGGCGGCGACCTGCTCGACATCGACACCGACGGCGAGCGGATCTGGTGGCACAACGTCGACGACGTGGCACAGCCGCTGCGGCTGGCCGCTGACGAGGCGACCGCGCTGCTGGTCGCCGCCCGCGCGGTGGCCGGGCTGCCCGGTCTGCGGGCCGGGGACCGGGAGGCGCTGACCCGGGCCGTCGCCAAGATCGAGAACGCGGCGGGGGAGAGCGCCGAGGGCAGTGCCCGGGTCGGCGTGACCTTCGAGGCCGAGAGCCACGTCTTCGCCGACATCGACCGCGCGCTGAGCGAGGGCCGCCGGCTGTGGCTGCGCTACTACTCGCACGGGCGCGGTGGGATGACCGAGCGCGAGGTCGACCCGATCCGCCTGCTCACCGAGGGCCACACCTACCTGGAGGCCTGGTGCCGCACCTCGGAGGACCACCGGATGTTCCGGCTGGACCGGGTGGCCGAGATCCGGGTGCTGGACGTGCCGGCCGACCCGCCGCGGCGTGAGCCGCGGGACCTGTCGGGCGGGCTGGTGAACCCGGCGGCGGACGATCCCGAGGTGGTCGTGGAGGTGTCCTCCGGCGGGCGCTGGGTGGCCGAGTACTACACCCACGACCGGGCCGAGGAACTGCCGGACGGCGGCCTGCGGATCACCCTGCGCAGCGCCGATCCCTCGCAGCTGCGCCCGCTGGCGCTGCGGCTGGGCCGGGACGGGCGGATCGTGGCGCCGCCGCAGCTCGCCGAGCAGGCGCGCGCGGCGGCCCGGGAGGCGCTGGCCGCCTACGGGGAGGGGCGGGACTGAGCCGTGGAGCCCGGTACCAGGTTCAAGGTCTACTGCTCGCAGTGCCGGGAGAAGGTGGAGCTGCCGGCCGAGGAGTTCCGCCTGACCCTCGGCCGTACGCCGGAGCAGGCGCACTACAGCTTCGGCTGCCCGCTGTGCGGGGCGGCGGTGCGCAAGGCGGCGGGCGAGAAGATCGTGGCGGCGCTCACCGGGGCCGGGGTGCGCACCATGCGGCTCGTCCGGGCGGAGGGGTGACGCCCGTATAGGGTGGGCGGCATGTCCTGGATGCTCGTCGCCGCCGTCCTGCTCGCCACCGCGGGCCTGCTGGTCCTCGGGGTCCTCGGGATCCGGCTGTGGGCGGACGTCCGGGCGCTGGCCAGGGGCGTGGACGCGGCCTCGCGGGCGCTGGCCGACGCCGCCGAGGAACTGGCGGCGGCGGTGCCCTCGCGCTGAGGAGTCCGTCACCAGGCCGTACGGGGACTGCAGTCCCGCCGTGGGGGCGGGTTACGCTCTCAGGTGGCTCCTGAACTGCGAACCGGGGCCGCTGTCCTGTTCGAGCGGACGTCGTCGGGGCGTCATCCGCAGCGGTTACCATCCGCCGCGGGCGGTCCGCCGGTGCCGCGTTGACTGAAGGTGGTCGAGCATGCGCATCTCGATGACCGCGATCGTGGTGGTCGTGGTAATCGCCATCGTGCTTTTCGGTGCCAAGCGGCTGCCCGATCTGGCGCGCTCCCTCGGCCAGTCGATGCGGATCCTCAAGAGCGAGGCCAAGGCGATGCGTTCGGACGGCGAGGCGGAGCAGCCCGCGCCGGCGCCGTCGGTGGACGGCGGTGCGGCCAAGACCATCCAGACCGCGCCCGGCGCCACCGGCACGGCCCGGCCGGTGGCCGAGCCCGCCGAGCGGCCCGCCGCGGACGGCGAGCGACCGCACTGAGCGCGGTGCACGTGACGCACGCGACCACGGAGGCCCGTCGACCGGCGGGCCTCGACGCACGAGTTGAGGACCGGGGTTGAGCAAGCTCTCCAAGGCGCCGAAGGCGTCCAAGGATCCTGAGGGGCGGATGGCCCTCGCCGATCACCTGCGGGAACTGCGCAATCGCGTGGTCAAGTCGGTCCTGGCGATCGTGCTGATCACCATCGTGGCGGCGTTCTACCACAAGCAGATCGAGACCTTCCTGCTGAAGCCGCTGCCGCAGTGCACGCCCGCGACGTCCGGGCAGTTCGGCGGCAAGTGCGCGCAGGTCTCGACGATCGGTCTGACCTCCGGTTTCACCTGGATGCTCCAGGTCGCGCTGACCGTCGGTGTGGTGGGTGCCGTGCCGGTGTGGCTGTGGCAGGTGTGGGCGTTCGTGGCGCCCGGCCTGCACCGGCACGAGAAGAAGTACACGGTCATCTTCATGCTGTGCGGCGCCCCGCTGTTCCTGGCGGGCGTGGGCTGCGCGATCCTGACCCTGCCGACGACGATCCACGTGCTGATCTCGTTCACGCCGAACGGCACCACGCCGATCCTGCCGCCCAACGACTACTTCGACATCGCGACCCGGATGGTGCTGGTCTTCGGCCTGGCCTTCGAGTTCCCGCTGCTGCTCGTGATGATGAACATGGTCGGCATGGTCACCGGCAAGCGGCTGCTCGGCTGGTGGCGCGGGATGGTCATGGGCATCACGGTGTTCGCGGCCTTCGCGCAGCCGAGCGCCGACCCGCTGAGCATGATCGCGCTGGCCGCGCCGATCTGGGGGCTGTACTTCCTCGCGGTGGGCATCGCGCTGCTCAACGACCGGCGCAGGCGCCGCAACAACCCGGACGCCGGCCTGGACGACGAGGAGGCCTCGCACGTGGACCTCTCGGTCGAGGCGGTCGCCGGGGCGGAGGCCATCGAGGCCTCGGCGACGCCGGCGGCGAGCGCTCCGGTGCCGGCCGCGCGCCGGGAGCAGATGGACGACATCACCTGATCCGCTGATCGCCGGCCCCGGCCGTCGCACCCCGTGTGCGGCGGGCCGGGGCTTTTGCGTCGCTTGGGTCCGGTTCGGGTTTCGCCGCGGCACTCTTGGCAGGCTGGATGGCATGTGACATATTACTGACGTGCCCAAGACCTGGAGACCTCCCCTGGACGTCGTCGTGGTCGGCGCCGGAGTCGTCGGCGCCGCCTGCGCCTACTACGCGGCCCGCGCAGGGCTCGCCGTCGCCGTCGTCGACCGCGGGCCGGTGGCCGGCGGCACCACCGGCGCCGGCGAGGGCAACCTGCTGGTCTCCGACAAGGAGCCCGGGCCCGAGCTCGACCTCGCGCTGCTCAGCACCCGGCTGTGGCGCGAGCTCGCCGAGGAACTCGGCGCCGCCGTGGAGTACGAGGCCAAGGGCGGCCTGGTCGTCGCCCGGACCCTGGCCGGGCAGGACGCCCTGCGCGCCTTCGCCGAGCGGCAGGCCGCCGCCGGCGTCCTCGCCGAGGAGGTGCCCGCCGAGCGGCTGCGGGAGCTGGAGCCGCACCTCTCGCCGCGCATGGCCGGCGGCTTCCACTACCCGCAGGACGCCCAGGTGCAGCCCGCCCTCGCCGCCGCCCACCTGCTGCGCGCGGCCCGCCGGCTGGGCGCGGAGCTGATCACCGGCGAGAGCGTCCGGAGCGTCCGCCGGGGGGCGGACGGTGCCGTCCTCGGCGTCGGGACCGACCGGCGGCGGCTCGACGCACCCGCCGTCGTCAACGCCGCGGGGACGTGGGGCGGGGAGATCGCCGCGCTGGCCGGAGTGCACCTGCCGGTCCTGCCCCGGCGCGGGTTCGTCCTCGTCACCGAGCCACTGCCGCGGATCGTGCGGCACAAGGTCTACGCCGCCGACTACGTCGCCAACGTGGCCAGCGGCTCGGCCGGCCTGGAGACCTCGGCCGTGGTCGAGGGCACGCCCGGCGGGCCGGTGCTGATCGGCGCCAGCCGGGAGCGGGTCGGCTTCGACCGGACGCTCTCCCGGGAGGTGCTGCGGCGGCTCGCCGCGCAGGCCGCCGAGCTGTTCCCGGTGCTCGCGGACGTCGCCGTGATGCGCGCCTACCGGGGCTTTCGCCCGTACCTGCCGGACCACCTGCCGGCCGTCGGCGCGGACCCGCGCGTGCCCGGGCTCTACCACGCGTGCGGGCACGAGGGCGCCGGGATCGGCCTCGCGCCCGCCACCGGGCTGCTGATCGCCGAGCAACTGACCGGCAAACAGCCGGAGGCGGACCTCGCGCCGTTCCGGGCCGACCGCTTCCCCGCCGCCTGACCCCATGCCTTCCCCGACCGGATCGGAGAGACCCTCGATGCGCCGCCGCACACCCGCCGAGCTGGTCGGGGCCGAGCCCGGGCCCGCCCACCACATCGACTTCGACGGGCGGCCCGTGCCCGCGCTGCCCGGGCAGTCGATCGCCGCCGCGCTCTGGGCCGACGGCGTGCTCGCCTGGCGCACCACCCGGACCGGAGGGCGGCCGCGCGGCGCGTTCTGCGGCATCGGCGCCTGCTTCGACTGCCTCGCCACCGTCGACGGCCGCCCCAATCAGCGCACCTGCCTGCTCCCCGCCGACCCCGGCACCACCGTCACCACCCAGGAGGGCCACGGCCGTGCCGACCTCGCCGTCTGAACCGTCTGAACCGTCTGAACCGTCCGAACCGTCCGAGCCACGGGTAGGCGCGGAGGCCTTCCCGTACGACCTCGCGGTGATCGGGGCCGGCCCGGCCGGGCTCGCCGCCGCCGTCACCGCCGCAGACCTCGGGCTGCGCTGCGCGCTGCTCGACGGGAGCCGGCAGACCGGCGGCCAGTACTACCGCCACCCGGCGCCCGGTCTCGGGGCCGCCCGGCCCGAGCGGCTGCACCACGGCTGGTCCGTCTACGCCGGCCTGTCCGGCCGGCTCGCCGCGCACGAGCGGACCGGGCAGGCGAGCTTCCTCGGCGGCCACCAGGTGTGGGCGCTGGAGCGCACCGGCGACGGCTTCGCCGTGCACGTCACGCTCGGGCCGGAGAGCGGCGACCGGACCACCGTGCGGGCCGCCGCCGTGCTGCTCGCCACCGGCGCGTACGAGCGGCAGCTGCCGTTCCCGGGCTGGACGCTGCCCGGGGTCGTCACCGCGGGCGGCGCGCAGGCCATGCTCAAGGCCGGGCTGGTGCTGCCCGGACGGCGGATCGTCGTGGCCGGCAGCGGGCCGTTGCTGCTCGCGGCGGCGTCCTCGCTGGTCACCGCCGGGGCCGAGGTGCCCGCGGTCGTCGAGGCCGGCGACTACCTCGGCTACGCGCGGCGCCCCGGCGTGCTGGCGGCCGTCCCCGCCAAGCTCGTCGAGGGCGCCGGGCACGGCGGCGCGCTGCTGCGCCACCGGGTGCGGCTGCGCCCGCGCAGCGCCGTCGTCGAGGCGCACGGCACCGACCGGGTCACCGCCGTCACGGTGGCGCGGCTGGACGCCGACTGGCGGCCGGTGCCCGGCACCGACCGCCGGATCGCCTGCGACGCGCTCGCCGTCGGCCACGGCCTGCTGCCGCAGATCGAGCTCGCCACCGAACTCGGCGCGGACACCGTGACCGGCCCGGACGGCGCCGTCGCCCTGCGCGTGGACGCCCGGCTGCGCACCAGCGTCCCCGGCCTGTGGTCGGCGGGGGAGACCAACGGCGTGGGCGGCGCGGACCTCGCGATCGCGGAGGGCGCGCTGGCCGCGCACGCGGTCGCCGGCCGCACCCCGGAGCCGGCGCTGCTGCGCCGCCGGGCCCGGCGGCGCGCCTTCGCCGCCCTGATGGCCGCCGCCCACCGGCCCGGCCCCGGCTGGACGCACTGGCTGCGCCCGGACACCGACGTGTGCCGGTGCGAGGAGGTGCCGGTGTCGGCGGTCCGGGAGGCGGTGGACGAGCTGGGCGCGGGGGACCCGCGGACCGTCAAACTGCTGACCCGCGCGGGGATGGGCTGGTGCCAGGGCCGGATGTGCGGTCCGGCGGTGGCCTGCCTGTCCGGGGCCGCCCGCGGGGCCGGAGCGGATCGGCGGCCGTTCGCCTGCCCGGTGCCGCTCTCGCAGCTGGCGGCCGACGACTGAGCCCGGCCCGAGCGAACACGGGGGCCGGGGACTCTTGTCTCCGGCCCGTCCCCACTAATAAAATGTCACACCTCACCAAGGAGTCATCATCGTGTCCCACACCCCGCACGACACCTCCCGGCCCTGGCGCGGCATCATGGTCGCCACCGCGATCCCGCTGCGCCCGGACCTCTCCGTCGACTACGACGCCTACGCCGAGCACGTCCGCTGGCTGATCGACAACGGCTGCGACGGCGTCGTCCCCAACGGCTCGCTCGGCGAGTACCAGACGCTCACCGACGACGAGCGCGCCCGCATCGTCCGGGTGGCCGTCGAGGCGGCCGGCGACGGCGCCCGCGTCATGCCCGGCGTCGCCGCGTACGGGAGCGCCGAGTCCCGCCGCTGGGCCGAGCAGGCCGCGGAGGCGGGCGCCGGCTCCGTCCTGCTGCTGCCGCCGAACGCGTACCGGGCCGACCACGCCGCCGTCCGCGCGCACTACGCCGAGGTGGCCCGCGCGGGCGTGCCGGTCGTCGCGTACAACAACCCGATCGACACCAAGGTCGACCTCGTCCCCGCGCTGCTCGCCGACCTGCACGCCGAGGGCTCGATCGTCGCGGTCAAGGAGTTCAGCGGCGACGTCCGCCGGGCCTACGAGATCGCCGAACTCGCGCCCGGGCTCGACCTGCTGATCGGCGCGGACGACGTCCTGCTGGAGCTCGCACTGGCCGGCGCGGTCGGCTGGATCGCCGGCTACCCCAACGCGCTGCCGGAGGCCTCGGCGGCGCTCTACAAGGCCGCCGTCGCGCACGACCTGGAGACCGCGCTGCCGCTCTACCGGGCGCTGCACCCGCTGCTGCGCTGGGACTCCAAGACCGAGTTCGTCCAGGCCATCAAGCTGTCGATGGACATCGCCGGGCGCCCCGGCGGGCCCGTCCGGCCGCCGCGCCGGCCGCTGGGGGCGGAGGCCGGCGCCGCCGTCCGCGCGGCCACCGAGAAGGCGCTGGCCGAGGGCCTGTCCTGAATCCGTAGCCCGACGAGCCGGCTGACGGGGCAGCCGGCCCATCCTCCGAGGGAGTACCGACACATGCGCAGCCGTCACGTGTTCCACGCCGTCGACTCGCACACCGAGGGCATGCCGACCCGGGTCGTCACCGGCGGGTTCGGCGTCATCCCGGGCGCCACCATGGCCGAGCGCCGGGTGCACTTCCAGCAGCACCTGGACCACTTCCGCACCCTGCTGATGTACGAGCCGCGCGGGCACGCCGCGATGAGCGGCGCGATCCTGCAGCCGCCGACCCGGCCGGACGCGGACTACGGGGTGCTGTTCATCGAGGTCTCCGGGCTGCTGCCGATGTGCGGGCACGGCACGATCGGCGTCGCCACCGTGCTGGTGGAGACCGGGATGGTGCCGGTCGTCGAGCCGGTGACGACCGTGCGGCTGGACACGCCGGCCGGGCTCGTGGTCGCCGAGGTGCGGGTGGAGGACGGCGCGGCCAAGGCCGTGACGATCCGCAACGTGGCCTCGTACTCCGTCGCGCTCGACCGCAAGATCGACGTGCCCGGGTACGGGACGGTGAGCTACGACCTCGCCTACGGCGGCAACTTCTACGCGATCCTGCCGCTCGCCGAGTTCGGGCTGCCGTTCGAGCGCGAGCGCAAGCAGGACATCCTCGACGCCGGGCTGGCCCTGATGGGCGCCATCAACGCCGGCCCCGATCGGCCGGTGCACCCGGAGGACCCGTCCATCCACAGCTGCCACCACGTGCAGCTCCTGGCCCCCGGCTCGACCGCCGAGCACTCGCGGCACGCCATGGCCATCCACCCCGGCTGGTTCGACCGCTCGCCGTGCGGCACCGGCACCTCGGCGCGGATGGCGCAGCTGCACGCGCGCGGCGAACTGCCGCTCGGGCGGGACCTGCGCAACGACTCCTTCATCGGGACGACGTTCGTCGGGCGCCTGGTCGGGGAGACCGAGGTGGCCGGGCGGCCCGCGGTGGTGCCGACCGTCACCGGGCGGGCCTGGGTGACCGGGACCGCCCAGTACTTCCTCGACCCCACCGACCCGTTCCCCGCGGGCTTCCTGCTGTGACGGAGCCCGCTCTGACGTCTCGCTCGAAGGGCCTCTGGCTGTGACCATCACGTCGTACAACCCCGCCGACCCCGCGGACCTCGTCGTCGCCGTCGAGGAGCCCGGCGCCGACGCCGTCCGGGCCGCCGTCGCGCGGGCCCGCGATGCCCAGGCGCGGTGGCTCGCCGCGGGCGCCGGCACCCGGTCGGCGGCGCTCGGCCGGATCGCCGACGCCGTCGACGCGCACGCCGAGGAGCTGGCCGCGCTGATCGTGCGCGAGGTCGGCAAGCCGCTCGCCGAGGCGCGCGGCGAGGTCGCCAGGACGGCGGCGATCTGGCGGTACTACGCGCAGGCGCCGTACGCGCCCTCCGGGGCCGTGCACGAGACCGCCGGCGGCCCCGGACTGCTGCTCACCCGGCGGCGGCCGTACGGCGTCGCCGGGCTGATCGCGCCGTGGAACTTCCCGCTGGCGATCCCGAGCTGGAAGGCCGCGCCGGCGCTGGCGGTCGGCAACGCCGCCGTGCTGAAGCCGGCCCCGGAGGCGACCGCGTGCGCGCTGCGGCTGGCCGAGCTGGTGGCGCTCGCCGGGCTGGCGGAGGACGTGTTCACGGTGCTGCCGGGCGGCGCGGAGGAGGGCGCGGCGCTGGTCGACGCGGCGGACGTGGTGTCGTTCACCGGCTCCACCGGGGTCGGCCGGGCCGTGGTCCGGGCGGCCACCGAGCGCGGCGTGCCGGTGCAGGCCGAACTCGGCGGGCTGAACGCCGCGCTGGTGCTGCCGGACGCCGACATCGCGCAGGCCGCCGGGCACATCGCCGCCGCCGTCGCCGGGTACGCGGGGCAGAAGTGCACCGCCACCAGCCGGGTGATCGCGGTCGGCGGGGCGTACGAGCCGCTGCGGGACGCGCTGGTCAAGGCGCTGGAGGCGGCGGACGACGCGGTCTGCGGGCCCGTCATCAACGCCGCCGCCCGGGACCGGCTGACCGGGGCCGTCGACTCGGCCGTCGCCGCCGGGGCCGAACTGCTCACCGGCGGGCGGGTGCCCGCGCGGGCCGGGTGGTACGTCGAGCCGACGCTGCTCAGCGGGGTGCCGGCCGAACACCCGCTGGCGCGCGAGGAGTTCTTCGGCCCGGTCGCCGTGCTGCACGCCGCGCCCGACCTCGACGCGGCGATCGCGCTCGCCAACGACACCCCGCACAGCCTCGCCACCTCGGTGCACAGCCGCGGTCTGGACGTCGCCCTGGCGGCCGCCGACCGGCTGGACGCGGGCATGATCCGGATCAACGCGCCCTCCAGCGGCGTCGACTTCCACCTGCCGTTCGGCGGCGCCAAGGGCGCGAGCCACGGGGAGCGCGAGCAGGGGCAGGCGGCGCTCGACTTCTACACCGTCGGGCGGACGGTCAGCGTGCTGCCGGCCGGGCCGGGCGGGGGCGCGTGATGTACGTCCGCACCGTCGACTACCACACGGCCGGTGAGCCGTTCCGGATCGTGCTGGACGGCACCCCGGTGATCCCCGGGGACAGCGTCGCCGAACGCCGGGCCATCGCGATCGGCGCGGGCGGCAGCGCCACCGCGCCCCGGCCGAGCGCACTGGACGACGTCCGCCGCCTGCTCAGCCGTGAACCGCGCGGGCACGCCGGGATGTACGGCGGGTTCCTGGTGCCCCCGGACGACGACGAGGCGCACCTGGGCGTCCTGTTCTGGCACAAGGACGGCTATTCGACGGCCTGCGGGCACGGCACCATCGCGCTCGCCGCGTGGGCGGTCGACTCCGGACTGGTCGCGGCCCCCGCCGACGGCGTGGCGCGGGTGCGGATCGACGTGCCGTCGGGGCGCGTCACGGCGCTCGTCCACCGGTCCGGCGGGCGCACCACCGGGGTGACCTTCCGCAACGTGCCGTCGCGGGTGAGCGAGCTGAAGCTGCCGGTGACGACCTCGCGCGGCACGGTGGAGGTCGCGGTGGCGCACTCCGGCGCCTGCTACGCCTCCGTGCCGGCGGCGGCGCTGGGACTGGCCGTCGAGACCGTCCGGCTGCCGGAACTCACCGCTGCGGGGCGGGAGATCAGGCGGGCGCTGGAGGGCTCGGAGGCGGTGGCGCATCCCTTTGACCCGCGGCTGTCGGGCGTCTACGGGGTCGTCCTGTACGACGAACTCCCTTGGGAAGGGGACGGGTTGAGCCAGCGGAACGTCACCGTCTTCGCGGACGGGCAGATCGACCGCTCGCCCTGCGGTTCCGGCACCTCCGCCCGGCTCGCGGTGCTCGCGGCGCAGGGGCGGCTCGCGCCCGGCGAGGAACTGCGGCACGAGTCGGTCGTCGGGACGGTGTTCCACGGGCGGGTACTGCCGGGCGGGGACCCGTTGGGCTCCGGCGTCGTCACGGAGGTGACGGGGACGGCGCACCGCACCGGGGAACACGGATTCGTGCTGGAGGAAGGGGACGGGCTCGGGGCAGGATTCCTGCTGTGACTTCTTCTGACACGAGTTCCTTCGGACCGCCCGGTACGGCGGCTGAGCCGCTCCAGTACGTCGTGCCGGGCACCGGGTCCGTCACCCCCGCCCGGGCCGCCGACGCGATCGAGCGGACGCTGCTCGGCGGGTTCGACCCCGAGGCGGAGCCCGTGCGCACCGCGGTGCCCGTACCGGCCGGCGAACTGCTGATGATGCCCGCCGCCGCCGGACGGTACGCGGGCGTCAAGATCGCCGGCGTCGCGCCCGCCAATCCCGGGCGCGGCCTGCCCCGGATCACCGGCAGCTACCTCCTGCTCGACGGGCCCACCCTCCAGCCCGTCGCGCTGCTCGACGGCGCCGCGCTCACCGCCCTGCGCACGCCCGCCGTCACCGCCGTCGCCCTGCGCCGGCTCGCGCCGCCGCAGGCCGCGCACCTCGTGCTGTTCGGCGCCGGACCGCAGGCGTACGGGCACCTCGACGCGCTGCTCGCGATCCGGCCGCTGACCCGGCTCACCGTGGTCGCGCGCAGCGCCGGGCCCGCGCAGGCGCTGGCCGCGTACGG
The DNA here is from genome assembly GCF_036322405.1 of Streptomyces sp. SP17BM10. Taxonomy (NCBI): domain Bacteria; kingdom Bacillati; phylum Actinomycetota; class Actinomycetes; order Kitasatosporales; family Streptomycetaceae; genus Streptomyces; species Streptomyces sp. SP17BM10. The sequence goes on from NZ_JAQYXB010000596.1 coordinate 32,201, forward strand.
GCGCGGGCTCGGCCTGGCGGCCACGGTGGGCGGGCCGGAGGCCGTCGCGTCGGCGGACGTGGTGGTGTGCTGCACCACCGCGCGCACGCCGCTGTTCGACGGCGCCCTGGTGCCCGCGCACGCCGCCGTCGCGGCGGTCGGTTCGCACGAGCCGGACGCGCGGGAGGTGGACGCCGAGCTGGTCGGGCGGGCCGAACTCTACGTCGAGGCGCGGGCGGTGGCGGCCCGCGAGGCCGGGGACCTGATCCTCGCCGGGGTCGGCGGGCGTCAGGTGTGGAACCTGGCCGAGCTGGTGCGTGGCGACGTGCACGTGCCGGCGGACCGGCCGCGGTTCTTCAAGAGCGTCGGCATGGCCTGGGAGGACCTGGCCGTGGCGGCCGAGGTGCACGAGAGTGGGTGAGGCGGGGCGGAGATCGTGTGCCGTCGGCCGTTGTCACGGCCGACGGCCGCTGCCACGATGTGGGCCTGGACGGCGCCACTCCGGTCTGGATCGCGGACGCTTGCGCACGCACCGTAACGTGACATTGTACGCTGGTGTTCTGCACCTACCCGGAGGAACACCATGGCCGACCTCAAACCCCGCACCCTGATCTCCGTGCAGGAGCGGCTCCGCGACCAGGTCGCCCACGCGCTCCGCGCCGCCCTGATCTCCGGCGAGCTGCGCCCCGGCGTCGTCTACTCCGCGCCCGCCCTCGCCGCCGACTTCGGCGTCTCGGCCACCCCCGTCCGCGAGGCCATGCTCGACCTCGCCCGCGAGGGCCTGGTGGAGGCCGTGCGCAACAAGGGCTTCCGGGTCACCGAGCTGACCGAGCGGGACCTCGACGACTACACCGAGATCCGCGCCCTCATCGAGGTGCCCACCGTCGGCCGGGTCACCCGCACGGCCACCGCCGAGCAACTGGAGCGGCTGCGCCCGCAGGCGGAGGCGATCGTCGCCGCCGCGCGCAAGCACGACCTCATCGGCTACCTGGAGGCGGACCGGCAGTTCCACCTCGACCTGCTGGGCCTCGCCGGCAACGCCCGGCTCGTCGACGTGGTGGGGGACCTGCGGAAGCGGTCCCGGCTGTACGGGCTGAACCGGCTGGACGAGCGTGGCGAACTGGTCTCGTCGGCCGAGGAGCACCTGGAGCTGCTGGACCTGATGCTGTCGGGCGACGCCGAGGCGGCGGAGGCCTGCATGACGCGGCACCTGAGCCACGTCCGCTCCCTGTGGGCCAATGGCCAGGAAGCACAGGAGGAGACGCGGACGGCGCTGCGGTTGCGGGCTCGGTAGGGCCAAACCGACGTGCTCGCGGCCGAGAAGTAGCTCAGACCGCCGTCGCCGGCGACGTCAGCCGGCCGTCGTGGACCTCGGTGACGGCGTCCACGGCGGTCAGGTGGGTGCGGTCGTGGGTGACCAGGACCGTGGCCGTCGCCCGTTCGTGGGTCAGGGTCGTGATCAGGTCGAGGACGGCCGCCCCCCGCTCGTGGTCGAGCGCGCTGGTGGGTTCGTCGATCAGGAGGACCTTCGGGTCGTTCATCAACGCCCTCGCGATGTTGACGCGTTGGCGCTGGCCGCCGGAGAGCTGGTGGGGGCGGCGGGCGGCCTGGTCGCGGAGGCCGACGGCGTCGAGGAGCTCGAGAGCGCGGGGGAGGGCGGCGCGCGGGGAGCGGCCGTCGAGGTGGGCCATCACCTGGAGCTGTTCGGCGGCGGTGAGCGAGGGCAGCAGGTTCGCCTGCTGGAAGACGATGCCGATGCGGGTGCGGCGCAGCGCGGTGAGGTCGGCGCGGGTGAGGTCGCCGGTGTCGGTGCCGTCCACGACGACCCGGCCGGAGTCGGGGGCGATGAGGGTCGCGGCGACGGCGAGCAGGCTGGACTTGCCGGAGCCGGAGGGACCGACCACGGCGGTGATGGTGCCTGCGGGGACGGTCAGGCAGACGTCGTCGAGGGCGGTGAGGCGGCCGTCGCCGTCCGGGTAGGTCAGGGTGACGCGGTCGAGGTGGAGGGTCATCGGGCGCTCCCGAGGGCGGTCAGCGGGTCGACGGAGGTGATCCGGCGGATGGACAGGGCCGCGCCGACGGCGCCGAGGGCGATCATCACGGCGGCGGGCAGCAGCAGGGTCGGGGCGTCCAGGACGAACGGGACGGCGGAGCCGATCAGCGAGCCCGCTGCCAGGGCGACCGCGGTGCCCGCCGCGGTGCCGAGCACCAGCAGCAGGACGGCCTGGCCGAGCGCGTCGCGCAGCAGGTAGCGGGTGGAGGCGCCGAGGGCCTTGAGGACGGCGATGTCGCCGCTGCGCTGGATCGTCCACACGGTGAAGAACGCGCCGATGACGAGGGCGGAGATGGCGAACAGGAAGCCGCGCATCAGCTGGAGCGAGCCGTTCTCGGAGGTGTAGGAGCCGATCGCGGCGAGCGCGTCGTCGCGGGTGCGGGTCTCGGTGCCGAGGCGGGTGTCGGCCGCGCCGAGGTCGGCGCCCTTCGTGGTGGTGAGCGCGATGACCGTCGCGTGGCCGGCGCCGCCGGGCGCGAAGGCCTGCCAGTCGGTGAGGCTGGTCCAGATCACGGGGGTGTGGCTGTAGGCGGCGTCGCCGTCGACGGCGACCACGGTGAGGGGGTGGCCGGCCATCGTGAACGCGGAGCCCGGAGCGAGGCCGCCGAGGTTCTCGGCGGCGCTCTTCGACAGCACGGCCCGGCCGGCGGCGATGCGGGCGCCCTGCGGGGCCAGCCCGGAGCCGTCCGGGACGCCGAACGCGGAGAGGGCGGCGGTGCGCTGTCCGGCGGCGGCCTTGGTGGTGGTGATGCCGAGCGGCTGGGCGGAGGTGACGCCCGGCTCCCGCGACCAGGCCCCCCACTGGTCGGGGGTGACCTGGGAATCGGTGAAGGACAGCTGCTGCCCGTCGGCGGGCCGGCCGAACACCAGGTGGTCGGCGGGCAGGCCGGTGATCGCCGAGACGTTCTGCCGGCCGAGTCCGGCGGTCAGCCCGGACAGCAGGCCGACCAGTACGGTGATCAGCACGATGACGGTTCCCATCAGGGCGAACCGCCCCTTGGCGAACCCCAGGTCCCTCCAGGCGACGAACACGACGGGCCTCTCTGCACGAAACGACTGTGTGCTCACACCGTCGCCGGACAGGGGGCCCGCGGGCATCGCACCGGGGATTGCATCCTCGGCATCGAAGGGCAGAAGCGGAGTTCAACCTTTTGATTGATGCCGAGCGCCGGGCGCGGAACTTAGGCTGGACGGATGGCGACCGAACGTTCCCGCACCACCCCCGTCGCCCGCGTCCTCCAGGTCTGCCTGCACCTGCTCGTGGCGGGCCTGCTCGTCCTCGCCGTCGCCCGCGCCTTCGTCGGCCGCGACGGCGACCCGGCGTCCGTGACCGCCGCAGCCACCGCGATGGGCGCCGCCTACGCGGCCGGGCCCCGGCTCGCCGCCGTCCGCCGCTCGCGCCGGGCGGCCGCGCTGTGGCTCGCGCTGCTCGGCGTCACCTGGGCGGGCGTGCTCGTGGCCACGCAGGACGGGGTGTGGCTGGCGTTCCCGCTGTACTTCCTCGAACTGCACCTGCTCGGGCGCCGCGGCGGCGTGGCCGCCGTCGGGCTGACGGCGGCCACGGCGATCGCCGCGTGGTCCTGGCACCAGCACACCTTCAGCCTGGCCGCGTCCATCGGTCCCGCCCTCGGCGCCGCCGTCGCCACCGCGACCGTCCTCGGCTACCAGGCGCTGTACCGCGAGAGCGAGGAGCGCCGCCGCCTGATCGACGAGCTCACCGCCGCCCGCGCCGACCTCGCCGCCGCGCACCACACCGCCGGGGTGCTCGCCGAGCGCGAGCGCCTCGCCCGGGAGATCCACGACACGCTCGCGCAGAGCCTCAGCAGCATCCAACTGCTCCTGCGGGCCGCTCAGCGGGCGCTGCCGGAGCGCACGGACGCCGCGGCCGGCTACGTGGAGCAGGCCCGGCAGGCCGCCCAGGACAACCTCGACGAGGCCCGGCGCTTCGTCCGCGCGCTCACTCCGCCCGCGCTCGACGGCGACCCGCTGCCCGTCGCGCTGGAGCGGCTGTGCGCCACCACGACGGCGCACAGCGGGCTGCCCGTCCACCTGCACGTCTCCGGGGCGCCGGTGCGGCTGCCGGTGCCGCAGGAGGTCGCGCTGCTGCGGATCGCGCAGTCGGCGCTCGGCAACACCGTCCGGCACGCGCGGGCCTCGCGCGCCGAGGTGACGCTCAGCTACATGGAGGGCGAGGTGGCACTCGACGTGTTCGACGACGGGGCCGGGTTCGATCCGGCGGCGCTCCCGGGGCGGCCGGCGCGCGACGACGGGGGCTTCGGGCTGCCGTCGATGCGGGCCCGGGCGCGGGCGCTCGGCGGGACGTTCACCGTGGAGTCGGCGCCGGGGGAGGGCACGGCGCTCGCCGTGCTGCTGCCGGCGGTCCCCGAGCGGGAGGTGGGGGCGTGATCAGGCTGCTGCTGGCGGACGACCACCCGGTGGTCCGGGCCGGGCTGCGCGCCGTCCTGGAGGGCGAACCGGACTTCGTGATCGTCGCGGAGGCGGCGACCGCCGAACGGGCCGTCGAGCTGGCCGCCGGGGGCGGCGTCGACGTCGTGCTCATGGACCTCCAGTTCGGGCCCGGCTCGGCGATGAACGGCGCCCAGGCGACGGCCGAGATCACCGCCCGTGCGGGCGCGCCGCGGGTGCTCGTCGTGACCACGTACGACACGGACGCGGACACGCTGCCCGCCCTCGAAGCCGGCGCCACCGGGTACCTGCTGAAGGACGCCCCGCCGGAGGAGCTCGCCCAGGCGGTGCGGGCCGCGGCGGCCGGCCGGACGGCGCTCGCGCCGACCGTCGCGGACCGGCTGCTGGAGCGGATGCGGACGCCCGCGGCGTCGCTCAGCAACCGGGAGATCGAGGTGCTCGGGCTGGTCGCGGACGGGCTGACCAACCAGCAGGTGAGCCAGCGGCTGCACCTGAGCCAGGCCACGGTGAAGTCGCACCTGGTGCACATCTACACGAAGTTGGGGGTCGACTCGCGCACGGCGGCGGTGCGGGAGGCACGCGGGAAGGGGCTGATCCGGCGGGCGTAGGGTGGGGTCGTTCCGTACCCGCAGCAGTGTGAGGAGCACCCCGGTGGCCGTCCGCCTCGACGAACTCGCCGTGCCCGTGATCGCCGCGCCGATGGCGGGCGGGGCGTCCACGCCGGAGCTGGTGGCGGCGGTGAACCGGGCCGGCGGACTGGGGTTCCTGGCCGCGGGCTACCGGACGGCCGCCGGGACGGCCGAACAGATCGCCGCCGTGCGGAAGGCGACCGACCGGGCCTTCGGCGTGAACCTCTTCGTCCCGTCCGCGCCCGGCGATCCGACGGCGGTCGCGGCCTACCGGGAGCGGCTGCGGCCGGAGGCCGGGCGGTGGGGCGTCCGGCTGCCCGAGGAGATCGGGCCGGACCGGGACGGCTGGGAGGCCAAGCTCGACGTGCTGCTGGCCGATCCGGTCGACGTCGTCTCGTACACCTTCGGGCTGCCCACGGTGGCGGAAGCCGCGGCCGTCCGCGCGGCGGGGTCCTTCCAGGTGGGCACCGTCACCACGCCGGAGGAGGCGCGGGCGGCGGAGACGGCCGGGATGGACGCGCTGTGCGTGCAGGGTCCGGAGGCGGGCGGCCACCGGGGCACCCACCGGGTCGGGGACGAGCCGGGCGAGGCGCCGCTGCTCGAACTCCTGGGCGCCGTAAGGGCGGTGACCTCTCTGCCGCTGATCGCCGCCGGGGGAATCGGCGACGGCCCGTCCATCGCGGCGGCGCTGCGGGCGGGGGCGGTGGCGGTGCAGCTGGGCACGGCGCTGCTGCGCGCGGACGAGTCCGGCGCGTCGCAGGCTCACCGGGCGGCGCTCACCGAGCTGTCGGAGACCGTCGTCACCCGCGCCTTCACCGGCCGCCCGGCCCGCGGCCTGCGCAACGCCTTCATCGACACCTACGGCCCCTACGCACCGCCCGCCTACCCCGAGGTCCACCACCTCACGGCCCCCCTGCGCACTGCCGCCACCCGCCGCGCCGACCCCCAGGCCATGCATCTCTGGGCAGGCACGGCCCACCGCCTCGCCCGCTCGGGCCCGGCGGAGCAACTCGTCACGGACTTGTGGCGCTCCGCGCGGGGGGCGTAGGACTCTAGCCCAGCAGGTCGGCCATCCAGGACTCGATGGCGGCGGGTGTCCGGGGGAGTGCGGTGGACATCAGGCGGGCGCCGTCTTCGGTGATCACGAGGTCGTCCTCGACGCGGATGCCCAGGCCGCGGAGTTCCAGGGGGAGGGTCTCGTCGTCGGGTTGGAGGTAGAGGCCGGGTTCGACGGTGAGAACCATGCCCTCCTCCAGGGTGCCGTCGAGGTAGCGGTCGGCGCGGGCCTGGGCGCAGTCGTGGTAGTCGAGGCCGAGCATGTGGCCGCTGCCGCAGAGGGTGTAGCGGCGGTAGAGGCCGTTGTCCTCGGCGAGGGCCTGTTCGGCGGAGATGCGCAGGACGCCCCAGTCGGCGAGGCCTTCGGCGATGACGCGCATGGCGGCGCGGTGGAAGTCGCGGAAGCGGGCGCCGGGGCGCAGGGCGGCGATGCCGGCGCTCTGGGCGGCGAGGACGAGGTCGTAGGCCTGGCGCTGGACGGGGGTGAAGGTGCCGCTCAGGGGCAGGGTGCGGGTGATGTCGGCGGAGTAGAGGGTGTCGGTCTCGACGCCGGCGTCGAGCAGGAGCAGGGCGTTCGGGTCGAGGGCGCCGTCGTTGCGGATCCAGTGCAGGACGCAGGCGTGGGCGCCGGACGCGGCGATGGTGGTGTAGCCGGTGCCGTTGCCCTCGGCGCGGGCGCGGAGGTCGAAGACGCCCTCGATCCAGCGTTCGCCGCGGGGGTGGCGCAGGGCGGCGGGCAGGGCGCGGACGACGTCCTCGAAGCCCAGGACGGTGTGGTCGACGGCGAGTTGGAGCTGGTCGACCTCCCAGCTGTCCTTGACCAGGCGCAGCTCCGAGAGGACGGCGGCCAGTTCGCGGTCGCGGAGGGAGTCGGCGCCGGTTCGCAGGGAGTCGACGAAGGGGTCGGTGCCGGCCAGGACGCGGGTCGGCGGCTGCGGTCCGGTGAACAGCTTGGCGAGGTCGTCGAGGTGTTCGGTGCGCAGGCCGGTGAGCGCGGCGGCCTCGGCGAGGTCGGGGCGGCGGCCGACCCAGAACTCGCCGTAGCGGCGGTCGCGGTAGAACTCGGCGCCGTCGCGCGGGGAGCGGGGCCGCAGGTGGAGCACCGGTTCGTGACCGGTGGGGCCGGCCGGTTCGAGGACGAGGACGTGGTCGGCCTGGTCCTCGCCGGTGAGGCCGGTGAGCCAGGCGTAGGCGCTGTGCGGGCGGAAGCGGTGGTCGAGGTCGTTGCAGCGGACCTTGAGCCGGCCGGCGGGGACGATCAGCCGCTCGCCGGGGAACGCGGCCGAGAGCCGGGCGTGCCGTCCGGGGAGGCGGTCGTGGCCGGGTGCGCGGCGGTCGGCGGGCAGTGGGCTGGGGGCCCACCGCGTGGCCATGAAGGCGTCGAGCGCGGGGGAGACGGGAAGGTCGTGGCTCCCCGTGTTGAGGTCGGCTTGACGGAGGGTCACCGGTGAACTCCTCGACGTGGCAGGGGCGGTAGGGCGCCGGACACAGCTCGGTAACGGGCTGCACAGCCTCTTGTGCAGTGCAATTTCACATTACTATGTTACGGGTCACACAGCGGAGCGGCCAGACCCGGCCCCCACAGCGGAGTTGCAACATGACCAGGCGCACCCACGCCGCGCTCGCGGCAGCCCTCGCGGCGACCCTCACCCTCGGCCTCGGGGCCTGCACGAACGACAAGAGCGACAGCGGCGGTGACAGCCGGGCCGCGAGCACCAAGGCCCCCGGCGCCGCCTCCGGCTCGATCGTCGGCGGCACCCCGGTCAAGGGCGGCACCCTGACCGTCCTCTCGAACCAGGACTTCGCCCACCTCGACCCGGCCCGCAACTGGACCATGCCGAACATGGACTTCGGCATCCGGCTGCTCTACCGCACCCTGGTCACCTTCAAGGCGGAGCCGGGCGCCGCCGGCAGCGAGATCGTCCCCGACCTCGCCACCGACCTCGGCCGCTCCTCGGACGGCGGGAAGACCTGGAGCTTCACGCTCAAGGAGGGCGTCAAGTACGAGGACGGCACGCCGATCAAGTCCGCCGACATCAAGTACAACGTCGAGCGCTCCTTCGCCCCCGACCTCACCGGCGGCCCCGACTACGCGGAGCAGTACCTGGCCGGCGGCGAGAACTACAAGGGCCCGCTGAACGGCGAGCACCTGGCGAGCATCGAGACCCCGGACGACAGGACCGTCGTCTTCCACCTCAAGCGCCCGGTGGCCGAGTTCTCCTACACCGCGACCCTGCCGACCTTCGCGCCCGTGCCCCAGACCCAGGACAAGGGCACGCAGTACGACCTGCGCCCGTTCTCCTCCGGCCCGTACAAGATCGAGACCTACGACCGCGGCAAGCAGCTGACGCTCGTGCGCAACACCAACTGGGACCCGGCCACCGACCCGGTCCGCAAGGCCTACCCGGACAAGATCGTGGTGGTCCAGGGCCTCAAGGGCGGACAGGTCGACGACCGGATCATCGCGAGCGAGGGCGCCGACGCCTCGGCGGTCGAGTGGATGAACCTGCGCCCGGAGTCGGTCGCCAAGGTGCTGCCCAAGCCGGACGTGAAGTCCCGGCTGATCGCCGAGCAGCAGGGCTGCACCGACATGCTCTACCCCAACACCTCCAAGGCGCCGTTCGACGACCCGAAGGTGCGCGAGGCGCTGATGTACGCGGTGGACCGGGACGCCCAGGTCACCGCGAACGGCGGCCCGGCGATGGGCGACGTGGCCACCTCCTACCTGCCGCCCGCGATGACCGGCGGCACCGAGGTGGACACGCTGAAGATCGCCCCGACCGGCGACCCCGAGAAGGCCAAGCAACTGCTCAAGGACGCGGGCAAGACCGACCTCAAGGTCTCGCTGACCGTCTCCTCCGGCGACAAGACCCGGGCCGAGGCGCTCCAGCAGTCGCTGGCCAAGGCCGGGATCCAGGTCACCATCACCACCGCCGACCCGTCCGTCTACTACGACACCATCGGCGACACCAAGAACGCACCCGACCTCGCCATCCTCGGCTGGTGTCCGGACTACCCCTCCGGCGCGACCTTCCTGCCGATGGTCTTCGACGGCCGCACCATCAAGGAGAAGGGCAACCAGGGCAACGTCGAGCAGTTCCGCGACCAGGCCACCTCGGACCGGATCGACCAGATCAACGCGATGACCGACGTCGCCGAGGCCAACAAGGCCTGGCTCCAGCTCAACGACGACCTGATGAAGAAGGCGCCGACCGTCCCGATGCTCTGGCAGCGCCGCCCGCTGCTGGCCGGGACGAACGTGGCCGGCGCCTTCGGGCACCCGGTGTGGACCGGTCAGTGGGACTTCGCCACGATCGGCCTCAAGGACCCCTCCAAGAGCCAGGGCTGAGGGAGCGTCCATGCCTGCCACTATTGAGCCCGGCACCACTGAGCCCGTCGCCGCGCAGGCCGCGCCGGCGGGCCCCGCGGAGGCCACCGGGCGCGGGCCCTGGCGGCTGGTCTGGGACCGGCTGTGGGCCCGCGGCTCGGCCCGCTTCGGCCTGGTCGCGGTCGCCCTCCTGGTCCTGCTCGCGGCGCTGGCCGGCCCGCTGAGCGCGCTCGGCGGCTGGTCCCCCGACGAGTTCGACAAGCGCGCGATCGACCCCTACCTCGGCGGCCAGCCGATCGGGGACTTCGGCGGCATCGGCACCCGGCACTGGCTGGGCGTCGAACCGTCGACCGGGCGCGACCTGTTCGCCCGGGTCCTGCACGGCGGCCAGGTGTCGCTGCTGATCGCCTTCACCGCCACCGCCGTGGTCGTGGCCGCCGGCACCCTGGCCGGGATCGCCGCCGGCTACTTCGGCGGCCGGACCGACTCCGTGCTCTCCCGGCTGATGGACCTCACGATGTCCTTCCCGTCCCTGATCTTCATGATCGCGATGATGTCGGTGGCCAGGGACGTCAACCGGATCCTGCTGATCACCCTGGTCATCGGCCTGTTCACCTGGCCCGGCATCGCCCGGGTGGTCCGCGGCCAGACCCTCTCGCTCAAGCACCGCGAGTACGTCGAGGCCGCCAAGGTCGGCGGCGCCCGGCCGTGGCGGATCCTCACCCGCGAGATCCTGCCGAACGTCTCCGGCCCGGTCATCGCCTACACGACGCTGCTCGTCCCCGGCATGATCGCGACCGAGGCCGCGCTCAGCTACCTCGGCGTCGGTGTCCGCCCGCCGACCCCCTCCTGGGGCCAGATGATCGCCGAGAGCATCAACTTCTACGAGACCGACCCGACGTACTTCCTGATCCCGACGGCCTTCCTCTTCCTCGCCGTGCTCGCCTTCACCCTGCTCGGCGACGCGCTGCGCGACATCCTCGACCCCCGGGCGGGCCGGTCGTGATCCTCTACCTCGGCCGCCGGCTGCTCGGCGTGGCCGGCATCCTGCTCGCCATCTGCGCCATCACCTTCACCATCTTCTACCTGCTGCCCAGCGATCCGGCCGCGGCGGCCTGCGGCAAGACGTGCAGTCCGGAGCGGCTCGCCGACGTCAAGGCCGCGATGGGCCTGGACCGGCCGGTCTGGGAGCAGTTCACCGGCTACCTGACCGGCATCTTCGCCGGCCGCGACTACGGCAGCGGCGCCAGCGCCGTGCACTGCGGCTTCCCGTGCCTCGGCTACTCCTACGAGTACTCGCTGCCGGTCTGGGAGCTGCTCACCGACCGGCTGCCGGTCTCCGTCTCGCTGGCGCTCGGCGCGGCCGTGCTCTGGCTGGTCCTCGGCCTCGGCGCGGGCGTCACCTCGGCGCTGCACAAGGACACGGTCCTCGACCGCACGCTGATGGTGTTCTCGGTCGGCACCGCGTCGCTGCCGGTCTACTTCACCTCGATCATGCTGATCTGGGGCGTCGTCAGGACGGCCGGACTGCTGCCCTACCCGGCGTACCACGCGTTCGGCGACGGTCCGGTGCGGTGGGCCTCGAACCTGCTCCTGCCGTGGATCGCGCTCGCCCTGCTGTACGCGGCCATGTACGCCCGGCAGAGCCGCAACTCGATGATCGAGGCGATGGCCGAGCCGTACATCCGCACGGCCCGCGCCAAGGGGCTGCCGGGCCGGACCGTCACCGTCAAGCACGGGCTGCGCTCCGGGATGACGCCGATCCTCACCATCTTCGGCATGGACCTCGGAGGGCTGCTGGCCGGCGCGGTCATCACCGAGTCCATCTTCGGACTGCCCGGCGTCGGACGGCTCTTCTACGACGCGCTGGTCCGCTCCGACCAGCCGGTCATCCTCGGCGTCACCCTGCTCGCGGCCTCCTTCATCGTCGCGGCGAACCTGCTGGTCGACCTGCTCTACGCGTTCGTCGACCCGAGAGTGAGGTACTGATGGCCGCCTTGTTGGAAGTCGAGGACCTCAGGGTCTCCTTCGACACCCCGCGCGGCACCGTCCGGGCCGTCGACGGCATCTCCTTCACCGTCGAGGCCGGGCGCACCCTCGGCCTGGTCGGCGAGTCCGGCAGCGGCAAGTCCGTCACCTCGCTCGCCGTCATGGGCCTGCACCGCGGCGCCGCCGTCACCGGCTCGATCCGGCTGGACGGACGGGAGCTGAACGGGATCGGCGAACGGGAGCTGGGCGCCGTCCGGGGCCGGCGGATCGCGATGATCTTCCAGGACCCGCTGTCCAGCCTGCACCCCTTCTACACCGTCGGCGAGCAGATCGCCGAGCACTACCGGGTGCACTTCCGGGCGGGCCGCCGGGCCGGCCGGGAACGCGCCGTCGAGATGCTCGCCGAGGTCGGCATCCCCGAACCGGCCCGCCGCGTCGACGAGTACCCGCACCAGTTCTCCGGCGGCATGCGCCAGCGCGTCATGATCGCCATGGCCCTCGCCTGCGAACCCGACCTGCTGATCGCCGACGAGCCCACCACCGCCCTGGACGTCACCGTGCAGGCGCAGATCCTCGACCTGATCGCCCGCATCCAGCAGGAGCGCGGCCTCGGCGTCGTGATGATCACCCACGACCTCGGCGTCGTCGCCCGGGTCGCCCACGAGGTGCTCGTCATGTACGGCGGACGGGCCGCCGAACAGGCCCCGGTGGAACGGCTGTTCGGCGTCCCCGCGCACCCGTACACCCGGGGTCTGCTCGACTCGCTGCCCCGCCTCGACGACACCGACGACGCCCCGCTGCGCGCCATCCCCGGCAGCCCGCCGTCGCTGATCACCCCCGCCCCCGGCTGCTCCTTCGCGCCGCGCTGCGCCCGCACCACCGCCGCGACCGCCGAGGAGCACGCCCGCTGCCTGGCCGAGCGCCCCGAACTCGGCCCGCTCGGCCCCGGCCACCAGGCCGCCTGCCACCTGCCGCTGGTGCCGGAAGGGGTCGTGTGATGGGTGAAACCCTGCTTTCCGTACGGGACTTGGTGAAGACGTTCCCGGGGCGCCGCAGTCGCGCCGGCCGCGCGGGGGCGCCGATCCGGGCCGTCGACGGGGTGTCCTTCGACGTCGGCCGGGGCGAGACCCTGGGCCTGGTCGGCGAGTCCGGCTGCGGCAAGTCCACCACCGGCCGGATGATCGTCCGGCTGCTCGACCCGACCGCCGGCAGCGTCACCTTCGACGGCACCGAGATCGGCGGCCTGTCGCAGTCCCGACTGCGGCCGCACCGGCGGCACTTGCAGATGGTCTTCCAGGACCCGTACTCCTCGCTCAACCCCCGGCAGACGGTCGCCCGGATCATCTCCGAGCCGCTGCTGGTCCAGGGGGCGGGCACGGCCGAGGCGCGGAAGCGGGCCGGCGAGCTGATGGAGCTGGTCGGGCTGATCCCCGAGCACCTCGACCGCTACCCGCACGAGTTCTCCGGCGGCCAGGCGCAGCGCATCGGTATCGCCCGGTCGCTGGCCACCTCGCCGAAGCTGGTGATCGCCGACGAGCCGGTGTCCGCGCTCGACGTGTCGATCCAGGCGCAAGTCGTCAACCTGATGGAGGAGTTGCAGCGCGAACTGGGCCTCGCCTACGTGTTCATCGCGCACGACCTCTCGGTGGTCAAGCGGGTCTGCGACCGCGTCGCGGTGATGTACCTGGGCCGGATCGTCGAGATCGGCGACAAGGCCGAGGTGTACGGCAACCCGGCGCACCCGTACACGAAGGCGCTGCTGTCGGCCGTGCCGCTGCCCGACCCGGCGGCGGAGCGGACGCGTGAGCGGATCGTGCTGGCGGGGGACCCGCCGAGCCCCGCGAACCCGCCGTCCGGCTGTACGTTCCACCCGCGCTGCCCGAAGGCGCAGGAGGTGTGCCGGTCGGAGCGGCCGCTGCTGAAGCTCGCCGGTCCGGGTGGCCGGCAGGCGGCCTGCCACTTCCCGGAGGCCTGACCCGGGCGGCACGTCCCAGACCCCCGGTCGGGCGCGGTGGGGAATCTCACGAGGACCGCGCCCGACCGGGTTCCAGCCGTTCGTTCACGCGCCCATCCGCTCATCCGTTCATCCGTTCTTTCGGCGAGGGCGGCAGCCGGCGCGGGCCGAGCCCCTCGGCCGCGGTGGCCCGACGCGTAAGCCCCGGGCCCCCTTCGTCGGGGGCCCGGGGCTTGCGCGTACCGCTACGCGGTGGTGTACTCCACGGCCGTGGTGACCACTGCGAGCACGCCGTACACCGTCGCGAGCGTGGTCCGGCCGGTGGCGTACAGGGCCAGCGCGCCGGTGCCGAGGACCACCAGCTTGAGGACGATCTCGGCGGCGAGCGGCAGCCGGTACTTCGGCCCGCCCGCGGCCAGGAACAGCCCCCAGACGGTCGCTGCCAGGGCGGGTGCGCCGAGCCCGAGGAGCAGCCTGGTGCCCGGGTTGGTGCCGGTCCTGAACCCCCAGTAGCAGAGGGCCGCGAGCAGCCCCAGCTCCAGTCCGAAGGCGACTGCGCCGTTGGCCGCGGTCAGCGGCGTCCACTGGCGCTGCTTGATGGGGCCAGGTCTCTGGATCTTCATCTCGTCCGCTCTCCCCGTTTCGCCGGCCGGTCGTCCGGCCGTTCAGCCCGGCACCCGGGTCGAGTGCCGGTCATGGCGGAGTGTGGCAGTCCGGCCGGGCCAACTCAATGGATCACGCTCAACCGATCACTCCAAGGTCTCCCGGAAGAAGGCGAGTTCGGCCTGGGCGACCTGCTCGCCCACCCCGCCGGGCGTCATGTGCGTGACGCCGGGCAGCGGCAGCACGCGGTGCGGGCGGCCGGCCCGGGTCAGCGCGCGGGACAGCTGCAGGGTGTGCGAGGGGTGGACGTTGTCGTCGGCCAGCCCGTGGACGAGCAGCAGCGGGCGGGTCAGCGCGGGGGCGTCGGCGATCAGGCAGTCGTCGGCGTAGCCCTCCGGGTTGTCCTGCGGAAGGCCGAGGTAGCGCTCGGTGTACGCGGTGTCGTACTGCCGGAAGTCGGTGGGCGGGGCGCCCGCGCTCGCGGCGCGGAACACGTCGGGGCGGCGCAGGACGGCGAGGGCGGCGACGTAGCCGCCGTAGGACCAGCCGCGCACGCCGACCCGGCCGAGGTCGAGGTCGGGGTGGCGCTCGGCGAGGGCGTGCAGCGCTGCCACCTGGTCGTCGAGCGCCACCTGGGAGAAACGGCGGAAGATCGCCCGGGTGAAGGCGGGGGAGACGAACGGGGTGCCCCGGTTGTCGGTGGTGACGACGGCGAAGCCCTGGTCGGCCCACCACTGGCGGAGCTGCCAGCGGCGCGGCTCGCTCGCGACGGCCTGGAAGCCGGGGCCGCCGTAGACGTCGAGGAGGACGGGCAGCCGGCGGCCGTGGACGTGGTCGCGCGGGTACACCACGGCGGTGGGCAGGGCGAGTTCGGTGACGCGCGCGAGGTGCGGGCGGACGCGGAACGGGAGGGCGGCGCTCTGGTCGGTGAGCGGGAGCTCGCGGCCGTCGGGCAGGCGCAGCGTGCGGCGGACGCCATCGGGGGTGGCACAGGTGAGCAGCAGGGTGCCGGCGGCGGCGAGGGCGGAATGGATGCCGGGGCCGTCGCTGAGCCGCTCGGGCGGGCCGCCGTCCGGGTCGACGAGGTGGACGTGCTGGTCGGCCGGGTCGCCGTCGGTGCTCTCGCACAGCAGTCGGCCGCGCAGGGTGCCGGTCACCCGGCGGATCTGGAGGCCGGTGGTGTCGAGCGGCTTGCCGTCGAGGGCGAGGCCGCGGGCGTCCGGGGTGTCGTGGGCGGTGAGGAGGCGGCCGTCGGGGAGCCGGGCCGGGGTGCCGGGCAGGTCGTCGACCCAGAACTCGTCGGTGGTGCGCGAGAGTTCGCGGGTCTCGCCGGTGGCCGGTTCGGCGGTGAGCAACAGGACGTTCTGCTGGAGCCGGTCGGCGACGGTCAGCAGGATCTCGTCGTCCGAGGCCCAGTGCGCATCGCAGACGTACGGGAACGCGGTCGCGTCCCAACGGAGTCGGACGCGGCTGTGGTCGAGGCCCAGGATCCACAGCTGGACGTCGGCGTTCGGGCCGCCCGCCTGCGGGTAGGCGAAGTCCTCGGCGGGCAGGCCGGGTCGGGCGGGGTCGGCGAAGTACCGCCGGGGCAGGGCGGATTCGTCCACCCGGGCGGCGAGCAGCGCGCCGCCGTCCGGGCGCCACCAGTGGCCGCGGTGGCGGCCGAGCTCCTCGGCGGCGGCGAACTCGGCGACGCCCCAGCGGGCGCCGTCGGCGGGGGAGAGGGGTGCGGGGTCCGGGTGGACGTACAGCGCGTCGTCGGCGACGTACGCGACGCGCTCGCCGGTGGCGTCCGGGCGGGGGTCGAACGCGGGCCCCGAGGTGGGGAGTTCGGTGGCGGTGCCGGTGGCGGTGCCGGTGGCGGTGTCGACGCGGAAGAGCCGGCCGTCGAGGGCGAACACGGCGACGGCGAGGTCGGCGGTGGCCGCGTACGTGCCGATGCCGGGGGCGGCCAGCCGGGTCCGTTCGCGCAGGCGGCGCTCGACGGCGGGCAGGTCGTCGCGGTGGCCGGTGCGGCCGGGGGCGAGCGCGGCGGGGTCGGCCACCAGGCGCTCGGTGCCGCTCGCGGTGCCGCTCGCGGTGCCCGTCGCGGTGCCCGCGGTGTCGAGCAGGTACAGGCGCTCGACCGGGTCCTCCGGACCGGCCGAGCGGAGCAGCAGCAGCCGGGTACCGTCCTCGCTGAGCGTGGTCGCACGCGGGGCACCGAAGGTGAACCGGCCGGTTCGGGCGCTGAGGGTGAGGAAGGGGTCCGTGATGGTCATCGCCCGATGGTGGCCGGACGGCGCCTTGCCGGACCAGGGGTACGTCATGTGAAATGTCACACAACACCAGCAGGAGGAGAGTGCAGTGACCGAGGACCTGCCGACCGCCGAGCCCCCCGAGCCCCTGGCCGGGACCGACGGGCTGTTCGGCCTCTCGACGGACGCCGCGCACCTGAACCACGGCTCGTACGGCGCGGTTCCCCTGCGCGTCCGGCGGGTGCAGGAGCGGCTGCGCGCCGAGCACGAGCTCGACCCGGACGACTTCTTCGCCGACCTGCCCGCCCGGATCGGCGCCGCCCGCCGCCGGATCGCCGCCGAGCTGGGCACCGACCCCGACCGCCTCGCGCTGGTCACCAACGTCACCGAGGCGGTCGCGGTCGCGCTGGACACCGTCCCGCTCGCGCCCGGCGACCGCGTCCTCGTCACCGACCACGGCTACGGCGCCGTCACCCGGGCCGCCGCCCGGCGGGCCGCAGAGGTCGGCGCCGAGCTCGTCACCGCCGAACTGCCCCTCGACGCCCCGGACGAGCACGCCGTCCGGGAGGCGGTGCTGGCGGCCGTGGACGGGCGCACCCGCCTCGCCGTCCTCGACCAGGTCACCTCGCCCACCGCCCGCGTCGTGGCCGGCCCGGCGCTGCTCGCCGAGCTGCGCCGGCGCGGCGTGACCACCGTCGTGGACGGCGCCCACGCGCCCGGCATGCTGCCCGCGCCGGTCGAGGACGAGGCCGACTTCTGGTGCGGCAACCTGCACAAGTGGGCCTTCGCCCCGCGCGCCACCGCCGTCCTGTCCGTCCGCCCGGAGTGGACGGACCGGGTGCGCCCGCTCGCCCTCTCCTGGGAGCACGACCGGGGCTTCCCGGCCAACGTCGAATGGCGCGGCACCTGCGACTACACGCCCTGGCTGGCCGCCCCCGCCGGATTCGACCTCCTGCGGGAACTCGGCACCGGCCGCGTCGCCTCGCACAACGCCCGGCTCGCCGCGTACGGCCAGCGGGCGCTCGCCGAGCGGGCCGGGCTGACGCCGCTGCCGGCGCCGTCCTGGGCGTGGATGCGCACGGTCCGGCTGCCCGCAGGGTGGGCCGAGACCGAGCCCGACGCGCGGGCGGTGATGGCGGCGGTGCGGGAGCGCCTCGCGACCCGGGTCGCCGTTCGCCCGTGGGAGGGCGGCGGGGTGCTGCGGGTGTGCGCGCAGGTGTACAACCGGCCGGGCGAGTACGAGCGGCTGGCGGACGGGCTGGCCGAGCTGCTGAAGGGCTGAGCCGCTGATGCGCTGAGCCGCTGATGGGCTGAGCCGCCGCTTTGGGCTGCGCGGTCCGTCAGTCGGCGGAGGCGCGCAGTTCGGCGAGGAGCCGGTTCTGGTCGGCGAGCAGCCCGGTGAGTATCCGCCGGGCGGAGCGCAGCAGGTCGGCGACGTCGCCCCCGGCGAGCGCGTACACCACCGTGCTGCCCTCCCGGGTGGCGGTCACGATGCCGGACCGGCGCAGCACGGCGAGCTGCTGCGACAGGCTGGAGGGTTCGACCTCCAGCTCCGCGAGCAGGTCGCGCACGGGCGTCGGTCCGGCCTGGAGGAGTTCGAGGACCCGGATCCGCACGGGGTGGCCGAGCATCCGGAAGAACTCGGCCTTGGCCTGGTAGAGGGCTACCGGCACGAGATCCCCCCTTCCCTGGTGTCGGTGCGCTCAGATCTCCAGGGCGAGTTCGATCCGCTTGAGCTGGTGGCGGGCCATCGCGAGGTTGGAGCGGTTGCGGTTGAGCGCGAGGAAGAGGAACAGGCCGCGGCCGGAGGGCGTCGTGATCGGCCGGACCATGTGGTACTGGTTCGTGAGGCTGATCAGGATGTCCTCGATCTCGTTGTCGTGCAGGTTGAGCATCTCCATCGCCCGCATCTTGGCGCGGACGACGTCGGTGTTCCCGGCGGCGGCGACGTTGAGGTCCAGCTCGCCGCCGTCGCCGAGGCTGCCGAGCGCCATGCCGCTGCCGTAGTCGACGAGGGCCACGCCGATCGCGCCGTCGATCGACATCGCGTCCTTGAGGGACGTCTCCAGGTTCGCCATCTCGCTGTCCTCCCGTGTATCCGGTCCGGTGCGTGTGCCCGGCGCCGGTGCGTGTCTCCGCTGTGTGTCTCCGGTGCGTGTCCCCGGTGCGGTCGAAGGTAGGGAGGACGGGCCGCTCTCCACCGGGATTGACCGGAGTCGTCCGAAGCTGGCCCGGATCCGATCACTTGAAGACATTTGCAACTATGGATCTGAGGGAGAACTGATCCGGTCCCGGAAAAAACGGTGCTATCGATGTCAGTCCACCCGGGTAACCTCTCGCTGAGATGCGAGATCACACCAACCCCACCCGGACGGCGATGAACACCCCCGAGCCCGAGCCCCACGACGACCGGGAGCTCAGCCCCGCCGAGGCGTACGCGGCCAGTCGCCGCCGGGCCGCGGAGCAGGCGACGGCCCTCCACGGCTTCCAGCAGCTGTACGACTTCCCGCTGGACGACTTCCAGGTCGAGGCCTGCCGGGCCCTGGAAGCGGGCGAGGGCGTCCTCGTCGCCGCCCCCACCGGCTCCGGGAAGACGATCGTCGGCGAGTTCGCCGTGCACCTGGCCCTGGCCGCCGGCCGCAAGTGCTTCTACACGACGCCGATCAAGGCGCTGTCCAACCAGAAGTACGGCGACCTGGTCAAGCGCTACGGCGCCGCCAAGGTCGGCCTGCTCACCGGCGACAACACCGTCAACGGCGACGCGCCCGTGGTGGTCATGACCACCGAGGTGCTGCGCAACATGCTCTACGCGGGCTCCAGCACCCTCGACGGCCTCGGCTACGTCGTCATGGACGAGGTCCACTACCTCGCCGACCGCTTCCGCGGTGCCGTCTGGGAGGAGGTCATCATCCACCTCCCCGAGTCGGTCACCCTCGTCTCGCTCTCCGCGACCGTCTCCAACGCCGAGGAGTTCGGCGACTGGCTGGACACCGTCCGCGGCGGCACCAGGGTGATCGTCTCCGAGCACCGGCCCGTCCCGCTGTGGCAGCACGTCATGGCCGGCAACCGGATGTACGACCTGTTCGCCAGCCCGGACCGCGACGGCCGCCCCAAGCACAGCCTCAAGAACCCCGGCAAGGCGGTCAACCCCGAGCTCGTCCGGCTCGCCCGCGCCGAGCTCGACCGCAACCCGCGCGACCGCTTCGGCCGCGGCCGGGGCCGCTCCATGCCCAACGGCCGCCCCGGCCGGGTCTGGACGCCGGGCCGCGTCGACGTCATCGACCGGCTCGACGCCGAGGGCCTGCTGCCCGCGATCACCTTCATCTTCAGCCGGGCCGGCTGCGAGGCCGCCGTCCAGCAGTGCCTCAGCTCCGGGCTGCGGCTCAACAAGGACTCCGACCGCGCCCAGGTCCGCGCCATCGTCGAGGAGCGCTGCGCCGACATCCCCGACGAGGACCTGCACGTCCTCGGCTACTTCGAGTGGCTGGACGGGCTGGAGCGCGGCATCGCCGCCCACCACGCCGGGATGCTGCCCCGGTTCAAGGAGGTCGTCGAGGAGCTGTTCGTGAAGGGCCTCGTCAAGGCCGTCTTCGCGACCGAGACCCTCGCCCTCGGCATCAACATGCCCGCCCGCTCGGTGGTCATGGAGAAGCTCGTCAAGTGGAACGGCGAGACCCACGCCGACATCACCCCCGGCGAGTACACCCAGCTCACCGGCCGCGCCGGGCGCCGCGGCATCGACGTCGAGGGCCACGCCGTCGTGCTCTGGCAGCGCGGCCTCGACCCGGAGGCGCTGGCCGGCCTGGCCGGCACCCGCACCTATCCGCTCAAGTCCTCGTTCCGGCCGTCCTACAACATGGCCGTCAACCTGGTCTCCCAGTTCGGCCGGCACCGCTCGCGCGAGCTGCTGGAGACGTCCTTCGCGCAGTTCCAGGCGGACCGCTCGGTCGTCGGCATCGCCCGCCAGGTGCAGCGCAACGAGGAGGGCCTGGACGGCTACCGCGCGTCGATGACCTGCCACCTCGGCGACTTCGACGAGTACATGGAGCTGCGCCGAAAGCTCAAGGACCGCGAGAACGAGCTCGCCCGCGAGGGCACCAGCCAACGCCGCGCCGCCGCCGTCGAGTCGATCGAGCAGCTCAAGCCGGGCGACGTCATCCACGTGCCCACCGGCAAGTTCGCCGGCCTCGCCCTGGTCCTCGACCCGGGCCTGCCGCCGGTCGACCGCTCCGGCCGCGGCGCGCCGCGCCACCCGGACTTCCAGGACGGGCCGCGCCCGGTCGTGCTGACCGCCGAGCGGCAGGTCAAGCGGCTCGCCATGATCGACTTCCCGTACCCGGTGGTCGCGATCGAGCGGGTGCGCATTCCGAAGTCCTTCAACCCGCGCAGCCCGCAGTCCCGCCGCGACCTCGCCTCCGCGCTGCGCACCAAGGCCGGCCACCTCGAGCCCGAGCGCTTCCGGCGCGGGCGCGCCGCCGCCGCGGACGACCCCGAGATCACCCGGCTGCGCGCCGTCCTGCGCCAGCACCCCTGCCACGGCTGCGACGAGCGCGAGGACCACGCCCGCTGGGCCGAGCGCTACCACCGGCTGCACCGCGACACCGAGCTGCTGGAACGCAAGATGCGCTCCCGCACGCACACCATCGCCCGCACCTTCGACCGCGTCTGCGCACTGCTCACCGACCTCGGCTACCTGAGCGGCGACACCGTCACCGACGACGGCAAGCGACTGGGCCGGCTCTACGGCGAGCTCGACCTGCTCGCCTCCGAGTGCATCCGCGAGGGCGTGTGGAGCGGCCTGGCCGCCGCCGAACTCGCCGCCTGCGCCTCGGCGCTGGTCTACGAGTCCCGCCAGGCCGACGACGCCGGCGCCCCCCGGGTGCCGGAGGGCGCGGCCAAGGAGGCGCTCGGCAAGATGGTCCGCATCTGGGGCCACCTGGACGCCCTGGAGGAGCAGCACCGGATCAACACCGCCGAGGGCGTCGGCCAGCGCGAACCCGACCTGGGCTTCGCCTGGGTCGCCTACCGCTGGGCGCTCGGCCACAGCCTCGACCAGGTCCTGCGCGACGCCGAGATGCCGGCCGGCGACTTCGTCCGCTGGACCAAGCAGCTGATCGACGTCCTCGGCCAGATCCAGGACGCCGCCGGCGAAGACGCCGACCTGCGCAAGACCGCCCGCAAGGCCGTCGACGGCCTCCGCCGCGGCATCATCGCCTACTCCTCGGTGGGCTGAGGGCGCCGCCGGGCGTCAACGCGAAAGCCGCACGGGCTCCGGCCCGTGCGGCTTTCGCGTGTCCGGGGCCTTTCGGCTCAGCGCGTGGCGAGGGCTTCCAGGACGCGGTCCAGGGAGGTGCCGAGGCCCCAGCGGGTGGAGAGTTCTTCGAGGGTCATGGGGTCGAGGGGCTCGTGGGGGAGGACCGGGTCGAAGAGGGGGAGGGGGGCGTCGTCGGCGACTCGGACGACTTTGGGGGCGACGTCGAGGTAGGCGGCACTCTCGACGATGTTGCGGCGGCGGGCGGGGGTGAGCCTCGAGGCGACGTCCAGGGCGGCGGCGCGGATGGCGGGGAGGTCGCCGTACTCGTTGATGAGCTGGGCGGCGGTCTTCTCGCCGATGCCCTTGACGCCCGGCAGGCCGTCGGAGGGGTCGCCGCGCAGGGCGGCCATGTCGGCGTACTGGGCGCCGCGCACGCCGTACTTCTCCAGGAGCAGCGCGTCGTCCGTCACCTGCAGGTTGCCCATGCCCTTGACGGGGTAGAGGACGGTGATCGCGCGGGCGTCGTCGACGAGCTGGAACAGGTCCCGGTCGCCGGTGACGATCTGCACCGGGCCGGTGGCCTTGGCGGTGAGGGTGCCGATGACGTCGTCCGCCTCGTAACCGGGGGAGCCGACGCGGGCGATGCCGAGCGCGTCCAGCACCTGCTCGATCACCGGGACCTGCGGGGCGAGGGTGTCGGGCACCTCCTCCTCGCCGTCCTCGGCGGCCTCGGCGACGCGGTGGGTCTTGTACGAGGGCACGAGGTCCACCCGCCACTGCGGGCGCCAGTCGGCGTCCATGCAGGCGACCAAATGGTCGGGCCGGTGGTCGTTGACCAGCCGGGCGATGAAGTCCAGCAGGCCGCGGACGGCGTTGACCGGCTCGCCCTGCGGCGAGCGCAGGGTGTCCGGTACGCCGAAGTACGCCCGGAAGTACAGGCTGGCGGAGTCGAGCAGCATCAGTCGCGGTGCGGTCACGCCTCAGATCATGCCGCACGGGGCCGACGGACCGCTGGTTTCCGCGGAGCGCCGGTCGTCAGTGCTCGTGCGGTCCGGCGCGGTGCACCGGGCCGTGCGCGTCGGCGCAGTGCTCGGCCGACAGGTCCCCCGGGGCGGCGATCTGCAGCAGCGCGCCCGCCTCGTCCTCGCCGACGTGGTCGACCTGGAGCGTGCTGTGGGTGATCCCGTACTCGGTGGCGAGCCGGCGCTGGAGCTCGCGCCGCACGGCGTGGCAGTCCCCGCCGGGGGTGACCAGGATGTGCGCGGACAGCGCGGGCTGGCCGGAGGTGATCTCCCAGATGTGCAGGTCGTGGATCTCCTCGACCAGCGGTTCGGTGACCATCCGGTCGGCGACGGCATCCGGATCGATGCCGGCCGGGGCGGCCTCCAGGAAGATCCGTCCGGAGTCCCGGACCAGGCCGATGCCCGCCTTGAGCATCAGGGCGACGACGATCAGCGAGGCGATCGCGTCGGCCCGGGCGAAGCCGGTGGTCAGGATGACGAGGCCGGCGACGGCGGTGGCGATGAACGCGTACAGGTCGGTGAGGACGTGCTGGAAGGCGCCCTCGACGTTGAGCGAGCTGCGGTTGGCCTTCGACATGCACCAGGTGGCCGCGAGGTTGACGACGATGCCGATCAGCGCGGTGACCAGCACCAGCGAGCCGGTGACGGCCGGCGGTTCGATCAGCCGGGTGACGGCCTCGTAGCCCAGCCACGCGGACAGGACCAGCAGGGTGACGCCGTTGGCCTGGGCGGAGAGGATCTCGGCGCGCTTGAGGCCGTAGGTGTAGCCGCCGCGGGCCGGGCGGGCGGCGAGCCGCATCGCGACCAGCGCGAGGACGATCGACGCGGCGTCGGTGAGCATGTGCGCGGCGTCGGAGATCAGGGCCAGCGACTGCGCCGCGAAGCCGACCACGACCTCGCCGGCCATGAAGACGACGATCAGGGCGAGGGCGCTGACCAACCAGCGGCGGTCGGCGTCGGCGGAGACGCCGTGCGAGTGGCCGCTGTGACCTCCGTGACCGTGGCCGTGCTGGTGGCTGTGGTCATGCGCATGCTCATCGTGGGAATGCTCGTGCCCGGCCATCGAAGTCCTCTCTGGACGCACGGGTGGGAAGGGGCGCGGCGCGATCGCCCCGCACCGGAAGTGAACCGCAGAATCGACAAAGATCCAAAGGTTGTACTGGTGACCGTTGTCGTTCCCGCCGGCGCACCCCTCGATCGGTCCTCCGCGTTGCCCTCGGCGTGGGCCCTGCTCACTCCTTCGGGCCTCGACGGCGTCCACCCGTCCCCGGCGCCCGACCGACCGACGCGTCCCCGTGCCCGGGATCCCGGGCGCGGGGACGCGGGCGCGGGGACGCGGCCAAAGCGGCGGCACGGCAGGCGGGTTGCCGCTACGCGAGGACGACGGCGTCCAACTGCGCGGCGGTCGCCGCCCGGACGAGCGCCCGCATCACCCGCAGGTCGTCCCCCTGCTCCGGGTGCCACTGCACCCCCAGCGTGAACCCCGGCCCCTCCACCGCCTCCACCGTCCCGTCCGGTGCGTGCGCCGAGACCCGCAGGCCGGACCCGACCCGGTCCACCGCCTGGTGGTGGAAGGTCGGCACCTCCAGCTCGCTCTCCGGCAGCAGCCCGCCCAGCAGCGTCCCCGGCACCGGCCGCACCAGGTGCGTCCCGTACGTGCCGGGCGAGCCGTTGTGCACGTCCACGTCGACGACGTCCGGCAGGTGCTGGATCAGCGTCCCCCCGCACACGACGTTGAGCACCTGCATGCCGCGGCAGATCCCCAGCAGCGGCATGCCCGCCGCGAGCGCGCCGCGCAGCAGGGCGACCTCCCACGCGTCCCGCTCCGGCGAGTCGACCTCGGTAAGGGGGTGCGCCATCGCGCCGTAGTACGCCGGGTCGATGTCCGGCCCGCCGGCGATGACGAGGGCGTCCAGCCGCGCGAGGACGTCGGGCGCGCGTTCCGGGGCGTCCGGCGGGAGGAGCACGGCGATGCCGCCGGAGTCCTGGACGTAGGCGGTGTACCGCTCGGGCACGAGTGCCACCCGACGGCCCCGCCAGTCGCTCCAACTCGCGTCCGCCACGTAGGTGCTGACGCCGATGAAAGGCCTGCGATCCATGGCGCGCATTCTGCACCCGTCACGTCCTTTCCCACGTCAACCACGGATCCCGGCGCGCCACACCCACCCGCCCTCTTCCGCCCCGCGAGCCCCAGGCCGTACGGTTCGCTGTGACCGCCTGATCTCGAAGAGTGACCGAGGAGAAGGGTTCCGTCGCCATGTCCGAGAACGCCGCCGCAGGCGGGCCGCCGCGGGCCCCGCTCACGCTGGACGAACTGCGCACCCTGGTGGACGCCGGCCAGGTGCACACCGTCGCCCTCGCCTTCACCGACATGCAGGGGCGCCTGCAGGGCAAGCGGTTCGCCGCCCGGTTCTTCCTCGACGAGGTCGTCGAGAACGGCGCCGAGGCCTGCGACTACCTGCTGGCCGTCGACGTCGACCTCAACACCGTCGACGGCTACGCCTTCTCCTCCTGGGCGACCGGCTACGGCGACTTCGCGATGCGCCCCGACCTCGCCACGCTGCGCCTGACGCCGTGGCAGCCCGGCACCGCCCAGGTCACCGCCGACCTGGCCCGGCACGGCGGCCATCCGGTGGACGCGGCGCCCCGCCAACTGCTGCGCCGCCAGATCGCGCGCCTGGCCGAGCACGGGCTGGCCGCCGACATCGGCACGGAGCTGGAGTTCCTGGTCTTCCGGGACACCTACGAGCAGGCCTGGCTGGGCGGCTACCGCGGCCTGACCCCGGCGAACCTGTACAACGTCGACTACTCGATGCTCGGCACGGCCCGGGTCGAGCCGCTCCTGTCGCGCATCCGCAACGAGATGGCGGCCGCGGGCCTGACCGTCGAGTCGGCGAAGGGCGAGTGCAACCTCGGCCAGCACGAGATCGCCTTCCGCTACGCCGACGCCCTCACCACCTGCGACCAGCACAGCGTCTACAAGACCGGCGCGAAGGAGATCGCCGCCCAACTGGGCTGCGCGCTCACCTTCATGGCCAAGTACGACGAGCGCGAGGGCAACAGCTGCCACATCCACCTGTCGCTGCGCGACGCCGTCGGCGCGCCCGCGTTCGCGGACCGGGACGGCCGGATGACCGACACGATGCGGCACTTCCTGGCCGGCCAGCTCGTCGCGCTGCGCGAGTTCAGCCTCCTGTACGCGCCGAACATCAACTCGTACAAGCGCTACCGCCCCGGCTCGTTCGCGCCGACGGCGGTGGCCTGGGGCCGGGACAACCGCACCTGCGCCTACCGGGTGGTCGGCCACGGCCCCGGACTGCGGATGGAGAACCGGGTGCCCGGCGGGGACGTCAACCCGTACCTCGCGGTGGCCGGGATGATCGCGGCCGGCCTGCACGGCGTCCAGCAGAAGCTGGACCTGCCCGCGCCGTGCCTGGGCAACGCGTACGCCGTCGAGGAGTACGCCCGGGTGCCCGGCTCGCTGCGCGAGGCCGCCGACCTGTGGGCCGGCAGCGAGCTCGCCCGGACGGCCTTCGGCGACGACGTGGTGGAGCACTACCTGACCATGGCCCGGGTCGAGCAGTCCGCGTACGACGGCGCCGTGACCGACTGGGAGCGCTACCGCTCCTTCGAACGGATGTGAGGCCGATGACCGGCAAGGGCCCTGGGCGCCAGGACGGCGAGGCCGTGGTCTGCCGCCGCCTGGTCGGCCGCACCGCCGTGGTCACCGGCGCGGGCAGCGGCATCGGCCTGGCCGCCGCGCGCCGCCTGGCCGCCGAGGGCGCGAAGGTGGTGTGCGCGGACCTCGACGAGGCGACGGGGAAGGCCGCGGCGAAGGAGGTCGGCGGCCTGTTCGTGCACACCGACGTCACCGACCCGTACATGGTCGAGGCGCTGTTCGACGAGGCCTACGAGACGTGCGGCAGTGTCGACGTGGCCTTCAACAACGCGGGCGTCTCGCCGCCGGAGGACGACTCGATCCTGACCACCGGCCTGGAGGCGTGGCGGCGGGTCCAGGAGGTCAACCTGACCTCCGTCTACCTGTGCTGCAGGGCGGCGCTGCCGTACATGCGCCGGCACGGGCGCGGCTCGATCATCAACACCGCGAGCTTCGTGGCCCGGATGGGCGCGGCGACCTCGCAGATCTCCTACACCGCATCCAAGGGCGCGGTGCTCGCGATGTCCCGCGAGCTGGGCGTGCAGTTCGCGCGGGAAGGGATCCGGGTGAACGCGCTGTCGCCGGGGCCGGTGGACACCCCGTTGCTGCGGGAGCTGTTCGCGCAGGACCCCGAGCGGGCTGCGCGGCGCCTGGTGCACATCCCGCTGGGCCGGTTCGCCCGGCCGGAGGAGATCGCGGCGGCGGTGGCGTTCCTGGCCAGTGACGACTCGTCGTTCATCACCGCGAGCGAGTTCCTGGTCGACGGCGGCATCTCCGGGGCGTACGTCACACCGCTGTAGGCCGGGCCGCCGGGCCGCCCGCGGCCGCTCCAGGGTCACGGCGGGGTCGCCCGGGGTGCTTCTCACCGTAATTTCATCCGGGAGCACGGGAATTCGCGCTTGTGCTGATTTCGCGTTTATCCGGCTGCCTTTACATTCTTTGGTGTGAGTGAGCAGATTCCTGCCGGGTGGTACCCGGACCCCAAGGACACCAGCAGCGACCCGAGACCGCAGCGCTGGTGGGACGGCAAGGGCTGGACGGCCAGCACCCGGCCCGCGCCCTCGGACGCGCCGACGCCGGAACCCCCGGCCGCCGACGCCCCGGGGCCGGGGACGGCCGAAGAGCCCACGGTGGCCGGCGGGCCGACGGTGCTGGAGGGCGAGGTGCTGGAGAACGGGACGGTCCGCTACCCGGAGCCGCCGCCCTTCGCCACCGCGTACGGCGCCGCCGTGCCGCCGCCCGCCAAGGCCCGGCGCAAGCCCTCCAAGCTGGTCGTCGCGACCGTCGTGGCGGCGCTGGTCGGCCTGGGCGTCGGTTCGGGGGTGACGTACCTCGCGATGGACGGCCACGGCGAGCGCACGCACCGCGTGGCCAAACCGCAGGCCGCGCCGTGGGAGAACGGCCCGTGGAAGGACTTCCCCGGCCTCGGCGGCGGCTCCGGCGGCAACGGCGGCAACGGGGGCTCCGGCGGCAGCGGCAAGGGTGGCAGCGGCGGCAACGGGTCCGGCGGCTCCGGCGGCAACGGCAAGACCCGCCCGGGTGCCGGCGGCGCGATCGACCTGATCAACCGGATCACCCTGCCCGTCCCGTCCGGCTGGGACGCGGGCAACACCCGCGACGGCTTCGCGTCGATGAGCGTCGGCACGTACGCGTGCCCCGGCGGCGGCACCGGCACCTGCACCCTCGGCGGCGTGAACACCGGCCACATCGACGGCGCCACCGACGTCCAGGCGGCAGCGAAGAACGACATCACCCAGGCCGCCAAGGAAGCCTACGGCGACATCACCGGTCACCAGGAGCTCAAGTCCGAGGCCGTCACCGTCAACGGCAAGAGCGGATACCTCGTCCGCTGGAAGGTCGACGCGCCCACCGGCAACAACGGCTACGTGCAGACCGTGGTCTTCCCCTCCGCCGACGGCACCGGCCTGGTCTCCGTCCACTTCGGCTTCGACATCGCCGACAAGGCGCCGGACCCCTCGGTGATGGACACCATCGTCAAGGGCATCGGCGACTACAAGGGCAAGCTGCCCTCGATCCCGCTGCCCGGCGGCGGCGCGGGCGGCTCCGGCAGCACCGGCGGCTCCGGAGACCCGGGCACCGGCGGCACCACCACCTGAGCGGCGACGAGTGCTCACGCACAGCGGCGGCCCACCCGGAACCTCCCGGGTGGGCCGCCGTCGTTCCCCGGCTGCTCGTTGCTCACGTGCTCAGGCGTTCGGGTGTTCGGGTGTTCGGCGTTCGGGTGCTCACGCGGGGAGCCGGACCGGACGGGGGTGGGCCGGTCCGGCCCCGCATCCGGCGCCCTCAGGAATCGCGTCGAACAGCCTCGACACGACGGCGCCGGAGCACCATGCCGGCCCAGCCGACGCCGATCGCCGCCGCGCCGGCGAGCAGCAGCGGACCGGTGGCCGACGAGCCGACGGCCGCGGAAGCGGTCGGCACCACGATCCCGGCCGGGGAGTTGGGGTCGCCGCCATGGCCGTGGTGGGCGACCGTGGACTTCGGTGCGTCCGCGGCGATCTGCGCGTCGCTCGGCGCGGCCGGAGCCTGCGCCGCGGGCGCGGACACCGGCGCGCCGCCCGCGACGGCAGGCTTGCCGAAGTCGACGTCCGAGCAGCTGTAGAACGCCTCCGGGCTGTCGCTGCGCTGCCAGATCATGTACAGCAGCTGACGGCCGGTGCGCTGCGGCAGCGTGCCCGGGTAGGTGTAGTACCCGTTGGTGGCGGTGCGGTCGACCTGCACCTGGGCCACCGGCGTCGGGTCGAGGTCGGACCACTTGAGGGGCTTGGTGGGGTCGTAGCCCTGCTTGGTGATGTAGACGGTCTGGGTGCCGACGTGCGGCGCGGTCGTGCGGAACTGGAAGGTGAACGCGCCCGCGCTGACGGCCGTGGCCGGCCAGTCGGTGCGCGGCCAGTCCAGTGCCTGGTACTTGTCGCGGTTGGCCGAGCAGAGCTTGCCGTCCGGGATCAGCGCCTGGTGGTTGCCGTTGGCGTTGGCGATGTTGACCTCGTTCCAGTCGTAGAGCGGCTGGGTGCCGCTCGCCGCGACGAGGTCCTTGCAGACCTGGGAGACGGGGTGCTCGGGGCCTTCGGCGTAGCAGGCCGCGACCCGGCTGACGGGACCGGTCATCGTGCCGTGGGCGCTGGCGGTGCCGGCGGTTGCCGCCGCCGCGGCGAGGACCGCGGCGGCGACGGCGCCGACGGACAGGGCACTTCGCTTGATGGACATGGGGTGGGGACTCCTCGACCGTCGTTCCGGGCGGGTGTGGGGGAGCGGACACGCCTGCCCGTCGGGAGCCGCGGCCCGGATCGCGGACCCCCGGGCAGAGCGTAGGATTGGTCTGGACCAGATGGCAATAGCCCTGCGTCATACGGTTATTGACGGACTGTATGGCTCCGAGCAGTGCAAAGGCCCGACGGGACACCGGGGTTAGGTGTTCCATCGGGCCTGCTTAAGGCTGCGGAAAGGTCAGGGATTGATCCCCTTGACGTCGCGGGCCATGATCAGCATGCCGCCACCGGTGTCCACGTGCCCGCTCACGTGGTTGTAGGTCGAGCCGGCCGCCTGCTCGGGCCGCTTCGGAGCGACGAAGCGCCCGACGTCACCATCTGCTGTACGATCTCGGCTTCCATGGCGCCCCCTGCGTGGCTCGTCGTGTCGCCACCACCGTAGGGCAAAGCCGGACGAAGCGTCAGAGGAACGTCTTCCCCTCACCCCGGTAGGTCGGGACGGTGCGGACGACCCGGTCGCCCTCGATCAGGTGCAGCTCGGCGAAGCGTTCGCACAGTTCGCCCGCCTTGGCGTGCCGGAACCAGACCCGGTCGCCGATCAGCAGGTCGTCCGCGGCTGCGCCGATGAGCGGCGTCTGGACCTCGCCAGCGCCCTCCGTCGGGTCGTAGCGCAGCCCCTCGGGCAGGTACGGCACCGGCGAGCGGTCCGGGCCGGCCGGGCCGGAGGCGGGGTAGCCGCCGCCGAGCACCGTCACCACGCCGAGGCCGGGTCGACGGACGACCGGCTGGCCGAACAGCGCGGCCGGACGGCCGTGGAACGCGCGGTAGTTGTCGAAGAGCCTGGGCAGGTACAGCCCGGAGCCGGCCGCCACCTCCGTGACGGCGCGCTCGGCCACCGTGGTCTCCACGCTGCCGGTGCCGCCGCCGTTGACGAACTCCAGCTCGGCGACCTGCCGCAGGCGCCGGACGACGGCCGCGCGCCGCTGGGCCAGTTCGGTCCTGGCCTTCGCCTGCATGGCGCGGATCAGCAGCGAGCGCACCGGGCGCCCGGGCACGAGGTCCCCCACCCCGGCGACGTGCCCCTCGTACGCCATCAGCCCGACGACCTTGAAGCCCCGGCGACGCTGGACGAGTTCGGCGAAGGCGCCGAGGTCCTCGGGGGTGCGCAGCGGAGAGCGGCGGGCGCCGACCCGGACCCGGCCGCCGAGCAGGTGCAGCGAGGTGTCGAGCTCCAGGCAGACCCGGACCTCGGCGTCGCCGGCGCGGGCCTTGTCGATCAGGTCGAGCTGGGCGGGGTCGTCGAGGACGACGGTGATCTCGCGCGCGAGCTCGGGGTCGGCGGTCAGCGCGGCGAAGCCGTCGCGGTCGGCGGAGGGGTAGGCGAGCAGGACGTCCCGCAGGCCGGTGCGGGCGAGCCAGAGCGACTCGTCGAGGGTGAAGCTCATCACCCCGGCGAAGCCGTCGGTGGCGAGCGCGCGTTCCAGCAGGGCGCGGCAGCGCAGCGACTTGCTGGCGACCCGGACCGGCTTGCCGCCGGCGCGGCGCACGAGGTCGGCGGCGTTGGCGTCGAAGGCGGCGAGGTCGACGACGGCGACCGGCCCGTCCAGGTGTGCGGTGGCGCGGTCGTACCGGGCGCGGTCGGAGACCGGGGTGGCGCTGGGAGCGGGTTCGAGCATCACCATGCGCGCAGGCTGCCACACCCGGCTACCCGTGGGTAGGGGGCGCGTGCGGATTTGTGCGGTTCCCGGGACGGGGTGGCATAGGGTCGGCCGGGTGGACCGCAAAGACTTCTCCAACCCGGCGTTCGTCGGCAAGAGCATCCCGAACCCCGGCTTCGGCGACGACGACGGCACGGCGGACGCGGCGCTGACCGCGGCGCTCGCCCGCTGGTCGCAGGACCGCTCGGCCGAGCCCGAGGTGCTGACGGCGCTCACCCCGACCCGGCTGATGGTCCCGATCGTCGCCCTGCTCGGCGAGGTCGAGGTGGACGAGCACGGGCACAAGCACGACAAGACCAGCGACATGGCGGTGCCGGTGCTGGAGGCCCCGGACGGGCGCCGCGCGCTGCCGGCCTTCACCTCGTTGGAGACGCTCGCCCGCTGGCGCGCCGACGCCCGCCCGGCGCCGGTGGCGGCCCCGCAGGCGGCGATGGTCGCGTACTCCGAGAAGGCCGACACCCTGCTGATCGACCCGGCCGGCCCGGTGCCGTACCAGCTGACCGGCGCCCGCCTGCGCGCGCTCGCCGAGAACCGGCCGTACCTGCCGCCGCTGCGCGACCCCGAGGTGCGTGAGGCGGTGCGGGCGCTGCTGGCGGACCAGCCACAGGTGGTGTCCGGGCTGCTGGGGCCGGGCGAGGGCTCGGACGGGGTGCTCGCGGTGGTGTTCGACCCGGAGCTGGACCAGGCGGGCGTGCAGGCGGCGGCCCAGCAGGTCGGCCGCGCGGTGGCGGCGGACCCGGTGCTGCGCGTCCGGCTCGACCGCGGCCTGGACCTGGCGGTGCTGCCGGCGAGCGCGCAGCTGCCGGGCGAGCCGCTGTACCGGCGCTGAAACGATCGAGGGGCACCTACCGACGTTGGTAGGTGCCCCTCATCGATCACGGGGTCAGGAGTAGACCGGCCCCGTGAACTTCTCGCCCGGACCGGCGCCCGGCGCGTCCGGCACGATGGAGGCCTCGCGGAAGGCCAGCTGGAGCGAGCGCAGGCCGTCGCGCAGCGGGGCGGCGTGGAAGTTGCTGATCTCCGGGGCGCCCGCGGTGACCAGCCCGGCGAGCGCGGTGATCAGCTTGCGGGCCTCGTCGAGGTCCTTGTCCTTGTCGCCGCCCTCGGCGAGGCCGCACTTGACGGCGGCCGCGCTCATCAGGTGCACGGCGACGGTGGTGATCACCTCGACGGCGGGGACCTCGGCGATGTCCCGGGTCAGGTCGTCGAAGCCGATCGCGTCGTCGTCCGCGCCGGGGTTCTGGGTGGGCTCGCTGCTCAAGGGGGGCTCGTTCCGTCGTGCCGGTGTCCGTGTACACCTGGAGCGTACAAGGGCTCCGGAAGGCGCCGAAAAGTGCGGTGCGCGCGCGGAAAAACGCGGAAAAACGCGGAAACACTGGGCCGCGCCGGGGCGGAATGGCGTTCGATCCTCCGGCGCTGTATGCTTCGAGACTGACCGGCCGGGATCCCGCATGGGCACCTGGCCAGCAAGTGGAGGCTCCACTCGTGGAGGCCCGAGAGGGCAACCGCGAAAGTCTCCCACCTGATCGGCCTCGCGGTCGACGGGTCCCGGTCCGCGACGGGCGCCACGGCGCCGAGTCGCCGCAGCGCCCCTCACCGGGTGCCGCCCCCGGAATGCGTGGAGCCCCGCTTGTACCGAGCGGGGCTTTTTTCGTGTCGCGGGTGCGACGGTGCCGAGCAGGTGCCGGGCAGCGCAGCACGAATGAAGCCCCGCCCAGTGGTCGAGTCCACTACGTGCGACCGCCGTCCGACGGCCGCATCGCAGAAGGTGCAACCTAGGAGGCCCCATCAGCACCGAGCCCCGCATCAACGACCGGATTCGCGTCCCGGAGGTGCGACTCGTCGGTCCCAGCGGCGAGCAGGTCGGCATCGTGCCGCTTGCCAAGGCGCTGGAGCTCGCGCAGGAGTACGACCTCGACCTGGTCGAGGTCGCGGCGACCGCCCGGCCGCCGGTGTGCAAGCTCATGGACTACGGCAAGTTCAAGTACGAGTCGGCCATGAAGGCCCGTGAGGCGCGCAAGAACCAGGCGCACACGGTCATCAAGGAGATGAAGCTCCGGCCGAAGATCGACCCGCACGACTATGACACCAAGAAGGGTCACGTCGTTCGGTTCCTCAAGCAGGGCGACAAGGTCAAGATCACGATCATGTTCCGCGGTCGTGAGCAGTCCCGCCCCGAGCTGGGCTTCCGCCTGCTGCAGCGGCTCGCCGACGACGTCCAGGACCTGGGCTTCGTCGAGTCCTCGCCGAAGCAGGACGGCCGGAACATGATCATGGTTCTTGGTCCGCACAAGAAGAAGACCGAGGCGATGGCCGAGGCCCGCGCCCTCGCGGACGCCCGCAAGGCCGAGCGGCTGGGCCGGACCTCCGGTTCCGACGCCGCCGCCGCGGACGAGGACGCCGTGGACGAGGACGCCGCGCTCGAGGCCGAGAACGCCGCTGCCGAGGCGGAGGCCGTCGAGGCCGACGTCGAGGACGGCGCCGAGGTCGAGCAGCCGGCCGAGGCCTCCCAGGACGCCTGAGCCTTCACGGCCAGGGCGCCCGGGAGACCGGCCCCCATGGTGACGGGGCGCCCCGCCCGGTCACCGCAGATCCATCCAGTTCACGCCCGCGTGGCGCACACCGCGCGGGCGTGGACGGGACTGACGAGGAGATACGGCGAAATGCCGAAGCAGAAGACGCACAGTGGCGCCAGCAAGCGCTTCAAGATCAGTGGCTCTGGCAAGGTGCTGCGCGAGCGCGCCGGCCGCCGCCACCTCCTGGAGCACAAGCCCTCGACGCTGACCCGCAAGCTGGCCGGGACCGTCGAGATGGCCCCCGCTGACGCCAAGAAGATCAAGAAGCTTCTCGGCAAGTGATCGCCCTCCCGCCCGGCGCGAGCCGTGTGCGGGGCAGCTGATCCTTCCCGACCCATTCGAATGACGGACCGCGTGAAGTAGTCCGTGGTCCAACCCAAGGAGTAATCAAGTGGCACGCGTCAAGCGGGCAGTCAACGCCCACAAGAAGCGCCGGGTCATCCTGGAGCGCGCCAGCGGCTACCGTGGCCAGCGCTCGCGCCTGTACCGCAAGGCCAAGGAGCAGGTCACCCACTCGCTGGTCTACAACTTCAACGACCGCAAGAAGCGCAAGGGCGACTTCCGTCAGCTGTGGATCCAGCGCATCAACGCTGCGGCCCGTGCCAACGGCATCACCTACAACCGCTTCGTGCAGGGCCTGAAGGCCGCCAGCGTCGAGATCGACCGCAAGATGCTGGCCGACCTGGCCGTCAACGACCCGGGTGCGTTCGCCTCCCTGGTCGAGGTCGCCCAGAAGGCGCTGCCGGCCGACGTGAACGCCCCGAAGGCCGCCGCCGACGCCGCCTGATCCTCCTGGATCGGTTGAGCTCCGACCGGACCCGCAGGCTCGCCTGCGGGTCCGGTTCTGCGTTTTCCCCGTTCCGCGGCGCCCGCGTCCCCCGGAGCTCCGTCCTTCAGCGCCCCTCCCTCAGCGCCCCTCCCTCAGCGCCCCGTCCCTCAGCGTCCCCGTCACAGAGCCCCAGAGAACGAGACCATGCCGAGCACCGACACCCCCCTGCTGACCTCCCTGCGCTCGCCGCGCGTCGTCGCCGCCCGCCGGCTCGCCAAGCGGAACCAGCGCACCAAGGAGCGCCGCTTCCTGGCCGAGGGCCCGCAGGCCGTCCGGGAGGCCGTGGCGTACGGCCGGCTGCCGGGTTCGGGCGAGCACGCGGTGGTCGAGGTCTACGCCACCCCCGAGGCCGCCGAGCGGCACGCGGAGATCGTGCGGTCCGCCCTGGACGAGGGGCTGGCGGTGCTGACCGCGACCGACGAGGTGATCGCGGAGATCTGCGACACGGTGACCCCCCAGGGCATCGTCGCGCTGTGCCGCTTCATCGACACCCCGTTCGCCGACGTCCTGGCGGCCCGCCCGAAGCTCGTCGCGATCCTCGCCCACGTGCGCGACCCCGGGAACGCCGGCACCGTGCTGCGCACCGCCGACGCGGCCGGCGCGGACGCCGTGGTGCTCACCGACGCCTCGGTGGACCTGTACAACCCGAAGGCCGTCCGGGCCTCCGTCGGCAGCCTGTTCCACCTGCCGGTCGCCGTGGGCGTGCCGGTCGAGGAGGCGGTCGGGCAGCTGCGCGCGGCCGGGATCCGGGTGCTGGCCGCCGACGGCGCGGGGGAGCGGGACCTCGACCAGGAGCTCGACGAGGGCACCCTGGGCGCACCCGGCGCATGGGTGTTCGGCAACGAGGCGTGGGGGCTTCCGGAGGAGACCCGCGCGCTCACCGACGAGGTCGTGCGCGTCCCGATCCACGGACACGCCGAGAGCCTCAACCTGGCCACCGCCGCGGCCGTCTGCCTCTACGCCTCGGCCCGGGCGCAACGCGGGCCCGGCGGCTGTCGCTCGAACGGCTGACGGCACCCGCACGATCCACCCGCCAGGCCCTACTACCGGGGGCATGGAGGCGCTAGGGTCTGCCTCGGTGGGGGGAACGGCACGGTGGGTAATCGGGGAGGACACCCATGGTCGGCAACGGGCCCGAGCTCGACCCGGACGACCTACCGGACGGCCTGGTGGTCGCCGACGCGCTCGGCCGGGTGGTCCGCTTCAACCGGGCCGCGGCCCGGATCACCGGCGTGCCCCCGGAGGCCGCGCTCGGCAGCGCCCTGGACGACGTCCTCCCGCTGGAGGACCTGGACGGGCGCCGCTGGTGGCAGCTGACCGACCCGTACGGCGGCCTCGCGATCCGCACCGGCCAGCCCGAGCGCAACCTGCTGCTGCCCGGCGGCCGGGAGGTGCTGGTCTCCGCCCGCTACGTGCGGGCCGCGCCGCTGGGGCCCCTGGAGCGCCTGGTGATCGCCCTGCGGGGCACCGAGGACCGGCGGCGCACCGAGCGCAGCCACGCCGAGCTGATCGCCACCGTCGCGCACGAGCTGCGCTCGCCGCTGACCAGCGTCAAGGGCTTCACGGCGACGCTGCTGGCCAAGTGGGAGCGGTTCACCGACGGGCAGAAGCGGCTGATGCTGGAAACCGTCGACGCGGACGCGGACCGGGTCACCCGGCTGATCGCCGAGCTGCTGGACATCTCGCGGATCGACGCGGGCCGGCTGGAGCTGCGCAAGCAGGTCGTCGACGTGGCCGGGGCGGTGCGCCGGCACGTCGAGCGCAAGGTCGCCACCGGCATCCCCGAGGAGCGCTTCGACGTCCGGATCACCGAGCCGCTGACCGTGCTGTGGGCGGACCCGGACAAGGTCGACCAGGTGCTCGCCAACCTGCTGGAAAATGCGGTGCGGCACGGCGAGGGAACTGTCACGATCGAGGTGGCACCGGCCAAGGAGGTCGTCGAGGCGCCCGTCTGGGAGCGCTCCGGCACCCCGCCCCGCATCGTGGAAGGCACAGCGGTCACCGTGAGCGACGAAGGCAGCGGCATCCCCGAGGAGTCGATGCCGCGCGTCTTCACCCGCTTCTGGCGCGGCTCCAAGCGCGGCGGCACCGGGCTCGGCCTCTACATCGTCAAGGGCATCGTGGAGGCCCACGGCGGCTCGATCCGCGTCGACCGCGCGCCCGGCGGTGGCGCCCGGTTCCGATTTATCCTGCCCGCCGGGGTGCCCGACTTCATGCTCTGAAGGAGCATGGACGACCAGCAGAGCATGCTGTGGCCGGGTCCGGACGGGCTTGACGGCAGCCGCGCTACGCGCTGCGACTACACTCGACCTTTGGCGTTGTGGGACGCCCTGCGCGGCCGTGCCGCGGACACCCCTCCTTCCCGTCGTGCGGAGAAGCGGCTGCCCGTGCCCCGGCCACACCGGGCGTAGCGCAGAGGCGAGCCACCCTTACCTGAGCACGGACGAGCAGGAGCACGGGAAAGATAGAGATGTCGGCACCCAACAAGTCGTACGACCCGGTCGAGGTCGAGGCCCTCAAGCCCGAGGTGGTGGAGCAGGCGCGGGACGAGGCCGTCGCCGCCTTCGCCGCCGCCACCACGCTCGACGAGCTGAAGCAGGCCAAGGTCGCCCACACCGGCGACCGCTCCGCGCTCTCCCTCGCCAACCGCGAGATCGGCGCCCTGCCCCCGCACGCCAAGGCCGCCGCCGGCAAGCTGATCGGCCAGGCCCGCGGCGCGGTCAACCAGGCCCTCGCCAAGCGGCAGGCCGAGCTGGAGGCGGAGCGCGACGCCCGCGTGCTGGTCGAGGAGGCGGTGGACGTCACGCTGCCCTACGACCGCACTCCGCGTGGCGCCCGCCACCCGCTGACCACGCTGGCCGAGCGCATCGAGGACACCTTCGTCGCGATGGGCTACCAGGTCGCCGAGGGCCCCGAGGTCGAGGCCGAGTGGCTCAACTTCGACGCCCTCAACCTGGGCCCGGACCACCCGGCCCGCTCGATGCAGGACACCTTCTTCGTCCAGGCTCCGGACGGCTCCGCCGACTCCGGCGTGGTGCTGCGCACCCAGACCTCCCCGGTCCAGGCCCGCACGATGCTCGACCGCGAGCCCCCCGTCTACGTCGTGTGCCCGGGTCGCGTGTACCGCACGGACGAGCTGGACGCCACCCACACCCCGGTCTTCCGCCAGGTCGAGGGCCTCGCGGTGGACGAGGGCATCACCTTCGCCGACCTCAAGGGCACCATCGAGGTGCTGGTCGAGAAGCTGATCGGCACCGGCCTCGAACTGCGCTGGCGCCCCTCGTACTTCCCGTTCACCGAGCCGAGCGCCGAGATCGACCTGCAGTGCTTCGTGTGCCGCGGCGAGAGCGTCGGCAACCCGGACCGCCCGTGCCGCACCTGCTCCTCCGAGGGCTGGATCGAGCTCGGCGGCTGCGGCGTGGTCAACCCGCGCGTGCTGGTGGCCTGCGGCGTCGACCCGAACCGCTACAGCGGGTTCGCCTTCGGCCTGGGCCTGGAGCGGATCCTGATGAATCGTCACAACGTCGCCGACATGCGCGACATGGTCGAGGGTGACGTGCGCTTCACCCTCCCGTTCGGGATGGAGATCTGATGCGCGTCCCGCTTTCCTGGCTGCGCGAGTACGTCGACCTGCCGGCCGGCGAGACCGGTCGCGACGTCGCCGAGCGCCTGGTCCGGGCCGGCCTGGAGGTCGAGACCGTCGAGCAGCTCGGCGGCGACCTCAAGGGTCCGCTGGTGGTCGGCGAGGTGCTCTCCATCGAGGAGCTGTCCGGCTTCAAGAAGCCGATCCGGCACTGCTTCGTCAACGTCGGCGACGCCAACGGCACCGGCGAGCCGCAGGAGATCGTCTGCGGCGCGACCAACTTCGCGGTCGGCGACAAGGTCGTCGTCGTGCTCCCGGGCGCCGTGCTGCCCGGCCCGTTCCCGATCGCGGCCCGCCAGACCTACGGCCACACCTCGGCCGGCATGATCTGTTCCACCCGCGAGCTCGGCATGGGCGACGACCACGGCGGCATCCTCGTGCTCCCGCCGGAGTACGAGCCCGGCACCGACGCGATCGAGCTGCTCCAGCTCGTCGACGAGGTGCTCGACATCGCCGTCACCCCGGACCGCGGCTACTGCCTGTCCATGCGCGGGGTGGCCCGCGAGGCCGCCGCCGCGTACGGGCTGCCGCTGGCCGACCCGGCGCTGCTCGACGTGCCGCCGGCGAACTCCTTCGGCTACCTGGTCAAGGTCAACGACCCGGCCGGCTGCGACCGCTTCGTGGCCCGCACGGTCGTCGGCGTGGACCCGAACGCCAAGTCCCCGATCTGGCTGCAGCGCCGGCTCCAGAAGGCCGGCATCCGCCCGATCTCGCTGACCGTCGACATCACCAACTACGTGATGCTGGAGGTCGGCCAGCCGCTGCACGCCTACGACAAGCAGCGCGTGGACGGCCCGATCACGGTCCGCCGGGCGGCGGAGGGCGAGACCCTCACCACCCTGGACGGCGTCAAG
Organism: Streptomyces sp. SP17BM10; assembly: GCF_036322405.1. NCBI lineage: Bacteria > Bacillati > Actinomycetota > Actinomycetes > Kitasatosporales > Streptomycetaceae > Streptomyces > Streptomyces sp. SP17BM10. The sequence continues at coordinate 71,240 of NZ_JAQYXB010000596.1, forward strand.
CGGGAGCTCGCCGCCGAGGACCTGCTGATCTGCGACAACAGCGGCCCGATCGGCCTGGCCGGCGTCATGGGCGGCGCCTCCACCGAGATCCTCGACCCGGCCGCCGGTCCGGGCACCACCGAGGTGATCATCGAGGCCGCGCACTTCGACCCGGTCGCCATCGCCCGCTCCGCCAAGCGGCACAAGCTGCCCTCGGAGGCGTCCAAGCGCTTCGAGCGCGGCGTCGACCCGGAGGCCGCCCGCGCCGCCGCGCAGCGCGCCGTCGACCTGCTGGTCCTGATCGCCGGCGGCACCGCCGAGGCCGGGGTCACCGACATCGCGGCGCCGCACCCGGTGCGCACCATCACCATCGCCGCGGACCTGCCCGACCGCGTCGCCGGCACCGCGTACGGCCGCGAGACCGTCACCCGGCGCCTGCAGGAGATCGGCTGCTCGGTCGCGGGCGCGGACGTCCTGGAGGTCACCCCGCCGACCTGGCGCCCCGACCTCACCGACCCGTACGACCTCGCGGAGGAGGTCATCCGGCTGGAGGGCTACGACAACGTTCCCGCCCGGATGCCCAACGTGCCGCCGGGCAAGGGCCTGACCGAGGCCCAGCGCGTCCACCGCCGGATCGGCGTCGCGCTGGCCGGGGCCGGCTACGTCGAGGTCAACAACTACCCGTTCCTCGGCGAGCCCGCCTTCGAGGCGCTCGGCCTGGAGGCGGACGACCGCCGCCGCCGGACCGTCAAGCTGGTCAACCCGCTCAACGACGAGGAGCCGGCGCTGCGCACCACGCTGCTGCCGGGCCTGCTCGGGGCGCTGCGCCGCAACATCGGCCGGGGCAACACCGACCTGGCGATCTTCGAGACCGGCACCGTGTTCCTGCCGAAGGACGAGCTGACCGTGGCCCCGCGCCCGGCCGTCGACCGGCGCCCGAGCGACGAGGAACTGGCCGCGCTGGACGCCGCGCTGCCGGACCAGCCGCGCCGGGTCGCCGTCGCCCTCGCCGGCGAGCGGATGCCCTCCGGCTGGTGGGGCGCCGGCGCCCAGGCCTCGTGGGCGGACGCCGTCGAGGCGGCCCGCACGGTGGCCCGCGCGGCCGGCGTCGAGCTGACCGTGCGCCAGGGCCAGCTGGCCCCCTGGCACCCCGGCCGCTGCGCCGAGCTCGTCGTCGCGGGAACCGACCGCGTCGTCGGCCACGCCGGGGAGCTGCACCCGCGCGTCGTCAAGGCGCTCGGCCTGCCGGCCCGCACGGCGGCGATGGAGATCGACATCGACCTGCTCACCGCCGACGGCGCCGAGAAGGTCAACGGCCCGGCCGTCTCCGGCTTCCCGGTGGCCACCCAGGACGTCGCGCTGATCGTCGACACGGCCGTCCCGGCCGCCGACGTGGAGGCCGCGCTGCGCTCGGGCGCGGGCGAACTGCTGGAGGCCATCCGGCTGTTCGACGTCTTCACCGGCGAGCAGGTCGGCGAGGGCAAGAAGTCGCTGGCCTACGCGCTGCGCTTCCGCGCCGCCGACCGCACCCTGACCGCCGACGAGGCCACCGCCGCCCGCGAGGCCGCGGTCGCCGAGGCCGTCACCCGTACGGGAGCGGTGCTGCGCGGGGCCTGATCCCGTAGCACCCGAGAGGGCCCCACACTGCCGCGAGGCGGGGTGGGGCCCTCTCGCGTTGTCCGGCTCGATGGGCTCGGCGAGCTTGACGATTCGTCACGCCATCCTTTATCTCTTTACCTATGGAAGTAGATAAAGCTGGGGATCAGCCCTCGCCCATCGAGTTCCGCCTGGACCCGGCCTCCGGCGTCCCGACCTACCTGCAACTCGTGCAGCAGGTCGAACAGGCCTTGCGGATGGGCTGGTTGACGGAGGGGGACCGGTTGCCCCGGGTGCGCGAGGTGGTCGCCGGGCTGGCGATCAACCCCAACACCGTGCTCAAGGCCTACCGGGAGCTGGAACACCGAGGCCTCGCGGTCGGCCGGCGCGGCCAGGGCACCTTCGTGCGCGGACTGCCCGCCGGAGTGGTGCCGCTGCGCGAACGGGCCGCGCTGCGGCGGGGGTTGCTGGACTGGATGTGCTCGGCGCGGGCCGCCGGGCTGGACGAAGGGGGGATGGTCGCGGTGTTCGAGGACGCGCTGCGCGACCTGCGCGAGGGACGCGACGGGGTGGTGGCGTGATGGCCGCGGACACCGTGATCGACTGCGGCGGGATCGGCAAGCGCTACCGCCGCTCCTGGGCGCTGCGGGACTGCCACCTCGCCGTCCCGGCCGGGCACGTCGTGGCCCTGGTCGGTCCGAACGGCGCCGGCAAGACCACGCTGCTCAGCCTGGCCGCCGGCCTGACCCTGCCCAGCGCGGGCGCGGTGACCGTCCTCGGCGGTCAACTCCCCGGGTCTCCGGAGGCATTGGACCGGATCGGCTTCGTGGCCCAGAACGCCGCGCTCTACCCGGGCCTGCGGGTACGTGACCTGCTCGCGATGGGCCGCCACCTCAACCGCCGCTGGGACGCCGACCGGGCGCGCACCCACCTGGAAGGCCTCGGCATCCCCCTGGACCGCAAGTACGGGCGCCTCTCCGGCGGCCAGCAGGCCCAGGTCTCGCTCGCCCTGGCGCTCGCCAAGCGGCCCGAACTCCTGCTCCTGGACGAGCCGTTGGCCGCGCTCGACCCGCTCGCCCGGCACGACTTCATGGCTGTGCTGCTGACCGCCGTGGCCGAGGACGGCCTCTCGGTGGTCTTCTCCTCGCACGCCGTCAACGAGCTGGAGCAGAGCTGCGACTACCTGGTGGTGCTCGGCGGCGGCCAGGTCCAGGTGGCGGGGGAGGTGGACGACCTGCTGGCCGGCCACCGGATGCTCACCGGCCCGACCGCCGAGGCGGACGCCGTCGCCGAGCGGCTGCCGGTGGTCCGTGACCGCCGGGCCGGCGTCCAGTCCCACCTGCTGGTCCGCACCGGCGGCCTGGACGCCGCGGTCTCCGACGGCTGGCGCCAACAGCGCGTCGGCCTGGAGGAGTTGGTGATCGCCTACCTGCGCGAGCCGACCGCCTCCGCCCTCCCCGGCCCGCGCGGGGCCGTCCGCCCGAACGAGAAAGCGCTGCTGCCGTGAGTGCCACCACCCTCGCTCCGCCCCGGTCCGCCGTCCTGCGGGCGGCCGGGCTGCGCCACCGGACGACCGTGCTGACCCTGCTCGCGGTGATGGCGGCGCTCGCCCTCGCACTGCTGCTGCACGGCTGGTACGTCCACGACGGCCTGGAGCGCAGCGGCGCCACCTCGTGCGATCCGGCCGCCGACGCCTGTCTGGCCCGGTACAAGACCTTCCTGCACGGGTACGGCGCCTCGCTGCTGACCATCGAGCCGGTGGTCCACGTGCTCGGCGGCGCGTTCGGCGCCTTCGTCGGCGGGCCCCTGCTGGCCCGGGAGTTCGAGCACGGCACGGTCCGCTTCGCGTGGACCCAGGGCGCGGGACGCTCCCGGTGGACGGCGGGCACGGTGACCCTGGTGGGCGGCGTGCTGGTGCTGGTGGCGGCGCTGTTCGGGGTGCTGCTGCGGTGGTGGAGCGCACCGCTGACCCTCAAGGACGGGGGCTTCAGCCCGGACATCTTCGTCCAGACGTGGCCGGTGATGATCGGTCGCGTGGTCGTGTCGTTCGGGGTGGCCGTGCTGGCCGGCGCGGTCCTGCGGCGCACGGTGGTCGCGGTGGGCGTCGGTCTGGCCGCCTCGGTCGCGCTCCCCTTCGTCGCCGGGGCGTTCCGCTTCCACTACCAGCAGCCGCTGGAGGAGCCGGTGCACACGATGCGGGCGATGGCGCTGGACGGGCGCTGGCTGGGCGAGGTCTGGTTCTCGGACCCGGCCGGGAACCGGATCTCCAACGACGAGTTCTACAGCCAAGGGGACTTCGCCCGGCTCCAGAAGCTGGTGCACGACGGCGGCTACACCGTGCACCAGGTGTACCAGCCGGCGAACCGCTTCTGGCCGTTCCAGTTCATCGAGGCCGGCTGGATGCTGGCCCTGGGGATCGCGGCCTGCGCGGCGGCGGTGTGGTGGGTGCGCCGCCGGGCCGTCTGACGGAGAAGTTGAGGAGGGTGTGTCAAAACCCTTGCGGGAGCGGGGCGGTTGGGCACTAATTTCTCGTTAGGAAAGTTTCCTAACCCTCACGGGAAACGGAGCGTGCACATGCGTCCTCAGTCCCGCCGTGCCCTCGGCATAGCCCTCGCCGCCGCCCTGGTGGCCGTACCCGCCACAGTCGTCGCCGCCGGTGCCGCCGGTGCCGCACCGGCGGCGGCCGTCCAGCTCAAGGGAGTCGGACTCGACGACCCGCACAAGAAGGACATCGCGATGCAGCTGGTGTCGAGTGCCGAGAACTCCTCGCTGGACTGGAAGGCCCAGTACAAGTACATCGAGGACATCGGCGACGGGCGCGGCTACACCGCGGGCATCATCGGGTTCTGCTCCGGCACGGGCGACATGCTCGACCTCGTCCAGCACTACACCGCGCTCAAGCCCGGCAACGTCCTCGCCAAGTACCTCCCCGCGCTGAAGAGGGTCAACGGCAGCGCCTCGCACGCCGGTCTCGGCACCCCGTTCGTCAAGGACTGGGCCGCCGCCGCCAAGGACCCGGTCTTCCAGCAGGCCCAGAACGACGAGCGCGACCGGGTGTACTTCAACCCCGCCGTCGGCCAGGCCAAGGCGGACGGGCTGCGCGCGCTCGGCCAGTTCGCCTACTACGACGCCATCGTCATGCACGGCCCCGGAACCGACCCGGACAGCTTCGGCGGCATTCGCGCCGCGGCCATGAAGAAGGCCAGGACCCCCGCCCAGGGCGGTGACGAGGCGACCTACGTCAGGGCCTTCCTGGAGGCCCGCAAGGTGGTCATGAAGAAGGAGGAGGCCCACTCCGACACCAGCAGGGTCGACACCGAGCAGATGGTCTTCCTCAACGCTGGGAACTTCGACCTCAACCCGCCGCTGCGGTGGAAGGTCTACGGCGACAGCTACTCGATCGCGAGCTGAGCCCCCGGTGGGCCGGGGGTGGATTCCCCCGGCCCACCGGGCCCCGGCCGCGTCTCGTCCGCCATTAATAAGTCCTCTGAATTATCAATATCCGCTCCGAATTCGATCTTCGAAAGTGTGAAAGTCCTGTTCATCCCATAACGAATCGAGCATGCGGATAACGAACCCCCCTCCCCTTATTGACGCATTCGCCCGGTGGGGCTTGACTCCCTCCCCTGCCGCACCGTTCGCGGCGCAGTACAGGAGGCACCACCGAACATGAACAGAGCCATGCGTCTCGCGGCCACGGGCACGGCCGCCGTGTCGCTCGCCCTCACCCTCGCGGCCTGCGGGCAGACGGGCGCGGTGCAGAAACCGGCCTCCGGCGGAAGCGGCGAGGCGATCGGTCTCCTCCTGCCGGACAACACCTCCTCCACGCGCTACGACGCGTTCGACAAGCCGCTGATCCAGCAGACGGTGACCGGCCTCTGCGGGCAGTGCACCCTGGACTACGCCAACGCGGGCGGCGACGCGGCCGCCCAGAAGAAGCAGTTCGACGACCTGGTCGCCAAGGGCGTGAAGGTCATCCTGCTCGACCCGGTCGACGCCAAGGTCACCGGGCCGTGGGTCGACGCCGCCAACGCCAAGGGCATCAAGGTCGTCTCCTACGACCGCCTGGCCCAGGGCAAGGTCGCCGCGTACGTGTCCTTCGACAACGAGCGCACCGGCGAGCTCCAAGGCCAGTCCCTGCTCGACGCGCTCGGCCCGAAGGCCTCCTCGGCCAACGTCGTGATGATCGACGGCGCCGAGTCCGACCCCAACGCCGCGCAGTTCAAGGCGGGCGCGCACCGGGCGATGGACGGCAAGGTCAAGAAGATCGCCTACGAGCAGTCCGGCGAGTGGAAGACCGACGTCGCCACGGCGAAGATCAACGAGGCCATCCAGAGCCTCGGGAAGGACGGCATCCAGGCCGTCTACGCCGGGAACGACGGCATGGCCGGCGCCGTCATCGACGCCCTGAAGGCCGCGGGCATCAAGAACGTCCCCGTGGGCGGCCAGGACGCGTCCATCGACGCGGTGCGCCGGGTGCTCACCGGCGAGCAGGCGTACACCATCTACAAGCCGTACAAGCCGGAGACGGACGCGGCCGGCAGCATCGCCGTCCAGCTCGCCGAGGGCATGGACATCACCACGACCGCGACCACGCTGACCTCCAGCAACGGGCTCCAGATCCCCTCGCTGCTGCTCACCCCGATCGTGGTGACCAAGGCGAAGGTCCAGGCCACGGTGGTCGGCGGCGGCCTCTACAAGGCGGCCGACATCTGCACCCAGCAGTTCGCGGCGGCCTGCGCCGCGGCCGGGGTCCAGTAGCGGAGACCGACACGAAGGGGCGCGCCCGCACCGGCATTCCGGTGCGGGCGCGCGACTTCTTGTCAGACCTTCTTGTCAGACCTTCTTGCCAGGCCTTCTTGCTGCGCCCTGTTGCCGCGCTGTGGTGCAGCGGCTCAGACGCTCGCGGTGTAGTCGTAGAACCCGCGGCCGGACTTGCGGCCCAGCAGACCGGCGTCGACCATACGGGACAGCAGCGGGGGAGCGGCGTACAGCGGCTCCTTGTACTCGTCGTACATCGACTCGGCGATCGACACGATGGTGTCCAGGCCGATCAGGTCGCACAGCCGCAGCGGGCCCATCGGGTGGGCGCAGCCGGCCTCCATGCCCTTGTCGATGTCGGAGGCGGTGGCCACGCCCGACTCGAACATCCGCACCGCCGACAGCAGGTAGGGCACCAGCAGGGCGTTGACGACGAAGCCGGCCCGGTCACGGGCGCGGATCGGCTCCTTGCCGAGCACCTCGGTGGCGAAGGCCTCGACCCGCTCGGTGGTGGCGCCCGAGGTGGTCAGGGTCGGGATGACCTCGACCAGCTTCTGCACCGGCGCCGGGTTGAAGAAGTGCAGGCCGATGACCTGCTCGGGCCGCGAGGTGGCGGCGGCCAGCTTGACGATCGGGATCGACGAGGTGTTGGAGGCGAGGATCGCGTCGCGGCGCTCGACCACCTGGTCCAGCGTCTGGAAGATCTGGACCTTGACGTCCTCGCGCTCGGCGACCGCCTCGACGACGAGGTCGCGGTCGGCGAAGTCGGACAGGTCGGTGGTGAAGGACAGCCGGGCCAGGGCCTCGTCCCGCTGCTCGGGGGACAGCTTGCCGCGCTTGACCGCCGTGTCCAGGGAGTTGGTCAGCCGGGTGCGGCCGAACTCCAGGGCCTCCCCGCTGGCCTCCGACACCAGGACGTCCAGCCCGGCCCGGGCGAAGACCTCCGCGATGCCCGACCCCATCAGTCCGCAGCCGATCACTCCGACGCGCGCGATGTCACTCACTCAGTTGCCCTTCGGTGGTGCTGGGGGTCGCCCAGCGACAGGTGGCCCAGCGTGGCGCTGGTCGGCCCAGCGGTGCTGCTGGACTACGGGCCGGTGTGCCGGAAAGGGTGCACCGGTGCACCGTCCCGACGACGTTACTACTCCCTACCGGCCAGTAGGTCACCCCCTCCCCGGCCCCGTGCCGCGCCCGACACCGCACACCCGAACGGGTGACGGCGCTCCGCCCGCCCGTGCGCCCGGACCCGCGACCGCCCGGCGGCCGACAGAATGCCGCAGACGGGGGCCGGGGACGGACGAGGGAGCGCGCAGTGCCGACGGGATCGCTCACGGGGCAGGTCGCCCTGGTCACCGGAGCCGGCCGCGGGATCGGCCGCGAGATCGCCATCGGGCTGGCCGCCGAGGGCATGGCCGTCGGCCTGGTCGGCCGCACCCACGGGACGCTCACCGACACGCTCAAGGAGTGCGTGCGGCACGGCTCGCGCGGCGTCGCCGTGACGGCCGACGTGACCCGCCCCGGCTCGGTGCGCGAGGCCGTCCGGCTCGTGGAGCGCGACCTCGGCCCGGTCGACCTGCTGGTCAACAACGCCGGGCAGGTGGACCGCGCCGAGGTCCCGATCTGGGAGACCGACCCCAACCAGTGGTGGCAGGTCGTCGAGACCAACCTGCGCGGCCCCTACAACCTGCTGCGCTGCGTGCTGCCCGGCATGGTCGAGCGCCGCCGCGGCCGCGTCGTCAACCTCAACTCCGGCTTCGCGCTGCGCCCGGACGGCCACTACACCGCGTACGCCACGTCCAAGGGCGCGCTGCTGCAGCTCTCCGACAACATGGCGGACTCCCTCGCCGAGCACGGCGTCGTCGTGCTCGACATCAGCCCCGGCGCGGTGGCCACGGACATGACCGCCGGGATGCCGATGTTTCGGGACATGAAGGCCTGGGGCTCGATCCCGTACATGGTCGCGGTCACCGTCGACGCGGCCCGGGGCCGGTTCGACGCGCTGCACGGGCGCTTCATCCACGCCGGGCGGGACGACCTGGCGGAGCTCGTGCGCCGCGCGGACGAGATCCGCGGGACGGACGCCAGGACGCTGCGGCTGCGCCCCTACAAGGACGACGACCCGATGGCCTGAGGCCGCTGTGCGGCTCGTCGGGGGCGGGCTCAGATCGCGGCCAGCTCCTCGTCGGTCAGGCCGCCCGGCGCCCGGCCGGTGCGGGCGAACTCGTCGGTCAGCCGCTGGAAGGCCTCGTTGGCCGGCGTCGGCACCCCGTGCAGTCGTCCGAGCAGCACGATCTCGCCGTTCAGGTAGTCCGTCTCGATCGAGCCCGCCCCGCGCGCCAGGCTCTGCCAGGTCGAGCTGCCGCCGCGCGGGGCGCCCTCGACCGGCTCGATCCGCAGCGTCGCGTCGACCAGCCGGACCATCTCCTCCGGGTCGTGGTGCGCGATCCCGGCGGCGGCCAGCACGGCCGTTCCCTCGGCCATCAGGCGCCGGTACAGCCCGCGCCGCAGCTCGCCCTCGTACGGGCCGGCGACGGCGTTCAGCGCGTTGCCGAGGTTGCCCAGCAGCTTGGTGTACTTCCAGGCCATCACGTCGGCCTCGACCGGGGCGCTGAAACCCGCCCGCTCCAGGTCCGCGGCGATCCGGGCGGCCCGCCCGCCGCCGTCGCCCGCCGGGTAGGCGCCGATCCGCAGCACCCCGCCGACGGGCGTGCCGCCGGCGCTGACCCGCCCGGGCTCCAGGTGGGTGGACGGCATCCAGACGCACACCGCCAGCACCTCGCGGAAGCGGCGCAGCGCGAGCCGCTCGTTCTCCACGCCGTTCTGCGCGCACACCACCGCCAGCCGCTCACTTGCCGTGCCGCCCCCCGCGACCGGGCGCGGCGCCCACGCGGCCAGTGCGGCGGCGGTGTCCTGCGTCTTGACGGCGAGCACCAGGACGTCGTCCGGGCGCAGTTCCAGCTCCTCCGGCCCGGACACGGCCGGGACCGGCAGCGTCCGGGTGCCGTCCGGTGCGCCGAACGTCAGCCCGCGCTCGTGCAGCGCCCTGAAGTGCGCTCCCCGCGCGACCAGCACGACGTCGCGCCCGCTCTCGTGCAGCCGGGCACCGATCGTGCCGCCGACCGCGCCCGCCCCGATGATGATGTAGCGCATGCGCGAAGCATGGCACGCCGGTGGTGCGCCGGGGCGGCGGTCAGGCGCAGAGCTGACTGGCGGTCACCGGGCTGAGGCCGGACTTGGCGAGGCCGTCCAGGATGGCCGGCAGGGCGTCCACCGTGCACTGGTGTCCCATGTGCAGCGCGACCACCGAGCCGCCGCGCACCGAGTTGAGGACCCGTCGCTGCAGTTCGGCGGCGGACGGGTCGGCGTAGTCGCGCGGGTCCACGTCGAACGAGAGCACGTGCTCGTAGCCGACGGCCTTCGCCTGCTCGCGCACCATCGGCGTGGCGTACTGCGCGGCGGACGGGCGGAACCAGCGGCCGATCGAGCCGGTGAGGCGCTGCAGCCGCTCCGCGCACTGGGCGATCTCCGCGCGGGCCTGGTCCGGGCCCATCGCCGAGATGTTGAGGTGGTTCTGGGTGTGGTTGCCCAGCTCGTGACCGGCGTCGAGGATCCGCCGGGCCATCTGCGGCTGCTGGTCGAGCCAGCTGCCGACGGCCATGACGGTCAGCTTGGCGCCGCGCTGCTCGGCGATCTCCAGCAGGGCGGTGGCGAGCTTGGGGTCGCCGCTGCCGTGGAAGGTCAGCGCCACGTTCTTGCCGGTGCGCGGACCGTACGTGACCTCGACCGGGGTGCCGGGGGCGAGCGGCGGCAGCACGGGCGGGGCCGGCGGCGTGGCGGCGGCGTCGGGGCTCGCGGCGGCGGTGGGCTGCGGCGCGGCCGGCTCGGCGGAGGCCGGGCCCTCGGCGCCGTTCCACGCGGGGTCCGTGGTGTGCTGCGGATCGGTGTGCTGCGGGTCGACGTTGCCCGGGTGCACGGCGAGTGAGCCCGGGTCGGCACGGCGGGGCGCGCCGCTCCCGCACGCGGTGAGGAACCCGCCGGCGGCGGAGAGGGCGGCGAGTTTGGCGGCGGTGCGCAGTACGGCGCGGCGATCGGCAGTCATCGGCAGCCAGCATAGAGACGACACGCCGTGGCGGCGATCCGGGGCCACGCGCGTTGACACCCTGCTTGACGTGCACACACACCCCTCGGTGGGGGCTGCGTAAACCCGAACTCGCCGTGTTTCCACGGCGTGTCGTCGGATACGATCCGGTCGCACCGCGTGCTACGGGGGCGGGGCACCACCGCGGCGGGCGTTCCCGCCGCGGGACGGCAGTGAGCATTGGGGGCGGAAACGGCATGCACGAGGACACGGTGGACACGGCGACCGGCGGTTCGGACTGGGACTGGGTCGGGGCGGGGGAGGACTGGCAGCCGCCGACCGAACTCGACACCGGGATACCCCACACCGCCCGGATGTACGACTACTACCTGGGCGGCAAGGACAACTTCGAGGCCGACCGCAAGGCCGCCGAGGCCGCCATCGCCGCCTACCCGGCGCTGCCGCTGCTGGCCCGCACCAACCGGGAATTCCTCGGCCGCGCGGTCGAGTTCGCGGCCGGCCGGGGCATCCGGCAGTTCCTCGACATCGGCACCGGCATCCCCGCCGCGGGATCGACCAGCGAGGTCGCCCGGAAGGTCGCCCCGGACGCCCACGTCGTGTACGTCGACAACGACCCGATCGTCGCCACCCACGCCCGCGCGCTGCTGGCCGGCCACCCCGCCGGGCACACCTCGGTCATCGAGGCCGACCTGCGCGACCCCGAGGCGATCCTCGGCCACCCGGCCCTGCGCGCCGCCGTCGACCTGGCCGAGCCGGTCGCGCTGATGCTGGTCGCCGTGCTGCACTTCATCCGCGACGAGGACGGCGCGCAGAAGATCGTCGCCACCCTGCGCGACGCGCTCGCCCCCGGCAGCGCGCTGATCCTCTCCCACGGCAGCCCCGATTTCGCCTCCCGGCAGAGTGCGGACGAGGGCACCCGCGTCTACAAGGGTGCGAGCGCCCCGCTGGTGCTGCGCCCGCGCGCGGGCGTCGAACCCTTCTTCGGCGACTTCGAGTTCGCCGGACCCGGCCTCGTCCAGCTCCCGCTCTGGCGCCCCACCGCCGGCCATGTCTCCACCACCGACCTCCCCGAGGGCTGGCAGGACGTGTCCGCCTACGCAGGCGTGGCGTTCAAGAAGTAGTCGTACTCAGGAATCTCCCCAACGCACCTCCGCAGGCTGCAGGTCGGATCGCGGGCAGGCCCCGGCGCCCCCCTCCCGGCGCCGGGACCGTCCCGCACTGCTCCGCACACTAGACGGCACCACTGACAGTCCCTCACCCGTACGGGTTAGCCTGCGGCGTGACCGCACCCCTGCCACCCCTGCCCCCGACCGCCGCCGACCTCCTGGACACCCTCGGCGCCCCGCCCCGGTTGCGCGCGCACCTCGCGCTCGTCCACGAGGTCGCCGTGCCGGGGCGAGCCGGGCGTCACCGTGGAGGAACTGCTGGTCAGCCTCGCCGACAAGGCGTGGAAGAACAGCCGGGTCCGCGACCTGGAGGATCGCGTGGTCGACCGGCTCGCGGCCGCCACCGGACGCGAGCCGTGGGAGGTGTTCCTCGAGCTCGACGACCTGCTCACCCGGATCGGCGACGACGCCCCGCGTCGGCTCGCCGTTCAGGCCGCGTACCCGGTCGGGTAGGTCAGCGCCCGCGCAGCTGGTCGAGGTCGCGGCGTTCGCGCTTGGTCGGGCGGCCGGCGCCGCGGTCGCGTTCGAAGAACGGGGCGACGAGCTCGCGCGGCGGGCGCGGCGGGCTCTGGTCGGTGAGGCACTCGGCCGCCACCGACGCCCCGACCCGCTTGCGGATCGGCTTGCGCACGACGACGACCCGCTCGTACCCCTCCTCGCGGACCCGCACCTCGTCGCCCGCCCGCAGCGGCTGCGCGGGCTTGGCCCGCTCGCCGTTCACGCGCACGTGACCCGCCCGGCAGGCGGCCGCCGCCAGCGCGCGCGTCTTCACCAGCCGGACCGACCAGATCCAGCTGTCCACGCGGACGCTTCCCTCGTCTTCAGCCATCCCGGAAGTCTATGCAGCGCGCGCGGGCGCAGGCGCCTCCTGGACGGCCCAGCCGTTCCCGTCCGGATCGTTGAAGAACACGAACGAGTTCCAGGCCTCGCCGTGCCCGTTCACCCGCACCCCGGCCTCGAAGTGCTGCACCGGGCTGACCTCCACGCCGCGCGCCGCCAGTTCGGCGTGCGCCTTGTCGATGTCCGCCACCACCAGCTGCAGGCCCTTGACGGACCCGGGCGGCGCCTCGATCACGCCCTTGCCGACCACGATCGAGCACCGGGAGCCCGGTGGTGTCAGCTGCACCACCCGGACACCGTCGCGCAGCCGGGTGTCGTGATCGACGGTGAACCCGGCCTGTTCCTCGTAGAACACCTTCGCGCGATCCACGTCCGTCACCGGGAGCACGACCACTTCGAGCTTCCAGTCCATCGCCCTCACCCCTCTCGGTCGGGGGCTCTTCCAGTATCCGTCCGAATCCGTTCCCCGTCGGCTCGTCGGCTAGCCTGAGAAGACGATGAATCCCCAGAGCACGACCGCCGCCACAGCGCCGTTCACCACCCCGTTCGGCACCTTCGACCTCACCAGGTACCCCGAGGACCCCCGCGAGCGGCTGCGCGCCTGGGACGCCGCCGACGAGTACCTGCTGCGCCACCTCGCCGGCGACACCGACAGCGCCGGCGCCACCGTCACCGAGCTGGCCGGCCGCCGCGTCGTCGTCCTCGGTGACCGCTGGGGCGCCCTGGCCACCGCGCTGGCCGCACACCGGCCCGTGCAGATCGGCGACTCCCACCTCGGCCGCGAGGCCACCCGCGCCAACCTCGCCCGCGCCGGCGCCCCCGCCGACCCGGAGCGGCTGCTCACCACCCGGGACACCCCGCCGGAGCGGATCGACGTCCTGCTGGTGCGCGTCCCCAAGAGCCTCGCCCTGCTGGAGGACCAGCTGCACCGGCTCGCCCCCGCCGTCCACCCCGGCACGGTGGTGATCGGCACGGGCATGGTCACCGAGATCCACACCTCCACCCTCGAACTCTTCGAGAAGGTCCTCGGCCCCACCCGCACCTCGCTGGCCGTCCGCAAGGCCCGGCTGATCTTCTGCACCCCCGACCCGGCGCTCGACCCCGGCCCCAGCCCGTGGCCGCACCGCTACGCCCTGCCCGCCGACGTCGGCCCGGTCTCCGGGCGCACGGTCGTCAACCACGCCGGCACCTTCTGCGCCGAGCGCCTCGACATCGGCACCCGCTTCTTCCTCGGCCACCTGCCGACCCCGGCCCCCGGTGACCGCGTGGTCGACCTCGGCTGCGGCAACGGCGTGGTCGGCACCGCCGCCGCACTGGCCGGCCCGGGCGCCGAACTGCTCTTCGTCGACGAGTCCCACCAGGCCGTCGCCTCCGCCGAGGAGACGTTCCGGACGAACCTCGGCCCGGAGGCCGTGGCCGAGTTCCTGACGGCGGACGCACTCGCGCCCGAGGTGATCGCCCCGGGCTCGGTGGACCTCGTCCTGAACAACCCCCCGTTCCACTCGCACCAGGCGACCACCGACGCCACCGCGTGGCGGATGTTCACCGGCGCCCGCCGCGCCCTGCGCCCGGGCGGCGAGCTCTGGGTGGTCGGCAACCGCCACCTCGGCTACCACGTCAAGCTGCGCCGCCTGTTCGGCAACTGCCAACTCGTCGCCGGGAACCCCAAGTTCGTGGTGCTGCGGGCCGTCAAGCGCTGAGCCGGGCCGGCCGCCCGCCGGCCCCGGCGGGCGGCCTCGGCACATACTCCTTGCATGAATGTTCCGTGCTGCGTATATTCATGCCACAACCAAGGAGGAACGCCATGGCATTGCGAGTCGCCGTCGCCGGTGCGAGCGGGTACGCGGGCGGCGAGGTGCTGCGCCTGCTGCTCGGCCACCCCGAGATGGAGATCGGGGCCCTGACCGGCGGTTCGAACGCCGGCACGAGGCTGGGCACGCTGCAGCCGCACCTCGTCCCGCTCGCCGACCGCGTCCTGGAGTCCACCACCCCCGAGGTGCTGGCCGACCACGACGTGGTGTTCCTCGCGCTCCCGCACGGCCAGTCCGCGGCCGTCGCCGAGGCGCTCGGCCCGAACGTCCTGGTCGTCGACTGCGGCGCCGACTTCCGGCTCAAGGCCGCCGCCGACTGGGAGCAGTTCTACGGCTCCCCGCACGCCGGCACGTGGCCCTACGGCCTGCCCGAACTGCCCGGCCACCGGGCCGCGTTGAAGGGCAGCAACCGGATCGCCGTGCCCGGCTGCTACCCGACGGCCGTCTCCCTCGCGCTGTTCCCGGCGTACGCCGCCGGGCTCGCCGAGCCCGAGGCCGTCGTGGTCGCCGCCTCCGGCACCTCAGGCGCGGGCAAGGCGGCCAAGACGCACCTGCTCGGCAGCGAGGTCATGGGCAACGTGAGCCCGTACGGCGTCGGCGGCGTGCACCGGCACACTCCCGAGATGGCCCAGAACCTCACCCCGCTCGCGGGTGAGCCGGTCACCGTCTCCTTCACCCCCACGCTCGTCCCGATGCCGCGCGGCATCCTCGCGACCTGCTCCGCCAAGGCCCGCCCCGGCGTGACGGCCGAGGGCCTGCGCGCCGCCTACGCCGAGGCGTACGGGAGCGAGCCGTTCGTCCACCTGCTGCCCGAGGGCCAGTGGCCGCAGACCAGCAGCGTGTACGGCGCCAACACCGCCCTCGTCCAGGTCGCCCTGGATCCGTCCGCCGGGCGGATCATCGCGATCAGCGCGATCGACAACCTGGTCAAGGGCACCGCCGGCGGCGCGGTGCAGAGCATGAACATCGCCCTCGGCCTGCCCGAGGACATGGGCCTTCCCCTGAACGGAGTCGCACCGTGACCAGTCCCGCCGTGACCAGTCCCGCGGGCGTCGGAGTGACGGCCGCCAAGGGTTTCCGCGCCGCCGGGGTCACCGCCGGCATCAAGGCCTCCGGCACCCCGGACCTCGCCCTCGTCGTCAACGACGGCCCCTCGTTCGCCGCCGCCGGCGTGTTCACCGCGAACCGCGTCAAGGCCGCGCCCGTCCTGTGGTCCGAGCAGGTCCTCAAGGGCGGCCTGGTGTCCGCCGTCGTCCTCAACTCCGGTGGCGCCAACGCCTGCACCGGCCCGCTCGGCTTCCAGGACACCCACGCCACCGCAGAGAAGGTGGCCGAGGAGCTGAAGGTCAACGCGGCCGAGGTCGCCGTCGCCTCCACCGGCCTGATCGGCGTCCGCCTCCCGATGGACATCCTGCTGCCCGGCGTCGCGCTGGCCGCCCGGGAGCTCAGCGAGGCCGGCGGCGAGGCCGCCGCGATCGCCATCAAGACCACCGACACCGTCCACAAGACCGCCCAGGTCACCAGCCCGGCGGGCTGGACGGTCGGCGGCATGGCCAAGGGCGCGGGCATGCTCGCCCCGAGCCTCGCCACCATGCTGGTCGTGCTCACCACCGACGCCGTCGCCGACACCGCCACCCTCGACGCGGCCCTGCGCGGCGCCACCCGCACCACCTTCGACCGGATCGACTCCGACGGCTGCATGTCGACCAACGACACCGTCCTGCTGCTCGCCTCCGGCGCCTCCCGCGTCACCCCGGACTCCGCCGAGTTCGCCGAGGCCGTCCGCGCCGTCAGCGCCGACCTCGCCCGCCAGCTGATCGGCGACGCCGAGGGCGCGAGCAAGGACATCCGGATCGACGTCACCGGCGCCGCCACCGAGGACGAGGCCGTCGACGTCGCCCGCACGATCGGCCGCAACAACCTGCTCAAGTGCGCCATCCACGGCGAGGACCCCAACTGGGGCCGGGTGCTGGCCGCGATCGGCACCACCAGCGCCGCGTTCGACCCCGACGCGCTGGACGTCGCCATCAACGGCGTCTGGGTGTGCAAGGACGGCGGCGTCGGCGAGGACCGCGACCTCGTGGACATGAGCGGCCGGGACGTCGTCATCACCGCGAACCTCAACGCCGGCACCGCGAGCGCCTCGCTGTGGACCAACGACCTGACGGCCGACTACGTTCACGAGAACAGCGCCTACTCGACCTGACCGGCGTCACTTCGCCCACGACATCCTGGTCCGCGCAACCCGAGCCGCGGTCTCCGTACCGCGCCATCCTCCCCCCAGCCCCTGGCCGGGGGGACCCCCATCGACGAGGGAAACCCGTGCAGATCGCACCCAAGGGCGAACAGGCCCGCAACAACACCGCGTTGCCCAAGGCCATGACGCTGATCGAGGCACTGCCGTGGCTGGAGCGCTTCCACGGCAAGACCGTCGTGATCAAGTTCGGCGGCAACGCGATGGTCGACGACAGCCTCAAGGCGGCCTTCGCCCAGGACGTCGTCTTCCTCCGCTACGCCGGGCTGCACCCCGTCGTCGTGCACGGCGGCGGCCCGCAGATCAGCGCCCAGCTGGACAAGCTCGGTTTGGAGTCCAGCTTCACCAACGGCTTGCGCGTCACCACCCCCGAGACCATGGACGTGGTCCGGATGGTGCTCGCCGGGCAGGTGCAGCGCGAGCTGGTCGGCCTGCTCAACGAGCACGGCCCGTTCGCCGTCGGCATGACCGGCGAGGACGCGCACACCATGACGGCCGTCAAGCGCTACGCGGTGGTGGACGGCGAGCAGGTCGACATCGGCCTGGTCGGCGACATCGTCAACATCGAGGCCGGCGCGGTGAAGGCGCTGATCGCCGACGGCCGCATCCCCGTCATCTCCTCGATCGCGCGCGGCGCCGACGGCCACGTCTACAACATCAACGCCGACACCGCCGCGTCCGCCCTCGCGGTCGCCCTCGGCGCCGAGATGCTCGTCGTCCTCACCGACGTCGAGGGCCTGTACAAGGACTGGCCCGACTCCGACGACGTGATCAGCCAGCTCGGCGCGGGCGAGCTGGAGGGCCTGCTGCCCGGCCTGGCCAGCGGCATGCTCCCCAAGATGGAGGGCTGCCTGCGCGCCGTCCGCTCCGGCGTGGGCACCGCCAGGGTGCTGGACGGGCGGGTGCCGCACAGCCTCCTGCTGGAGATCTTCACCGACGAGGGCATCGGCACGATGGTCGTGCCGGACGACGAACCGATCGTGACCGGGGGACTGGCATGACGCACAACGAGCAGCTCGCCGAGCGGTGGCAGCACACCTTCACCGACAACTACGGCACCCCGCGCATCCCGCTGGTGCGCGGGGTGGGCGCCAAGCTGTGGGACGCGGACGGCAAGGAGTACACCGACCTGCTCGGCGGCATCGCCGTCAACGCCCTCGGCACCGCGCACCCGGCCGTCGTCGAGGCCGTGAGCCGGCAGATCGCCACCCTCGGCCACGTCTCCAACCTCTTCATGGCCGAGCCGACCATCGCCCTCGCCGAGCGGCTCCTGGAGCTGGACGGCCGGCCGGGCGGCCGGGTGTTCTTCTGCAACTCCGGCGCCGAGGCCAACGAGGCCGCCTTCAAGATCAGCCGCCGGACCGGCCGCACCCACCTGGTCGCCCTGGAGGGCGGCTTCCACGGCCGGACGATGGGCGCGCTCGCACTCACCGGCCAGCCAGCCAAGCAGGACCCCTTCCGTCCGCTGCCCGGCGACGTCACCCACGTCCCGTTCGGCGACGTCGAGGCCCTGCGCGCGGCCGTCACCTCCGAGACCGCCGCCGTCTTCCTGGAGCCCATCCAGGGCGAGAACGGCGCGATCCCGCTGCCCGAGGGCTACCTGCTCGCCGCCCGCGAGATCACCCGCGCCACCGGCACCCTGCTCGTCCTGGACGAGATCCAGACCGGAGTCGGCCGCACCGGCCACTGGTTCGCCCACCAGGCCGTCGAGGGCGTCGAGCCGGACGTCGTCACCCTCGCCAAGGCGCTCGGCGGCGGCCTGCCGATGGGCGCCGTGCTCGCCTTCGGACCGGCCGCCGAGCTGCTCACCCCGGGCCAGCACGGCACCACGTTCGGCGGCAACCCGGTGGCCGCGGCGGCCGGGCTCGCGGTGCTCGACACCATCGAGTCCGAGGGCCTGCTGGAGCACGTCCGCACGATCGGCGACCGGCTGCGCCACGGCGTCGAGGCGCTCGACGACCCACTGGTCTCGCACGTGCGCGGCGCCGGACTGCTGCTCGGCATCGTGCTCACCGAGCCGGTCTCCGCGCAGGTCCAGGCCGTCGCGCAGGAGGCCGGCTTCCTGGTCAACGCCGCCGTCCCGGACGCCGTCCGCCTCGTTCCGCCGCTCGTGCTGACCGAGCGGGAGGCGGACGCCTTCCTGGCGGCGCTGCCCGGCATCCTCCGGACGGTGCGCGAGGGCGCCCCGGCCGATGCGAGCCGACGGTAGTCCGGGAGAATAATCACATGACCGCTTCCAACCCCGGCCCGTCCGCCGCCGGCCCGACGCCGCAGGTGCCGCAGACCCGCACCGCGCGCCACCGCCGGATCGTGGACCTGCTCACCCGCCAGCCCGTGCGCTCGCAGAGCCAGCTCGCCAAGCTGCTCGCCGACGACGGACTCGTGGTGACCCAGGCGACCCTTTCCCGGGACCTGGACGAGCTGGGCGCGGTCAAGATCCGCAACCGGGACGGCGCGCTCATCTACGCCGTTCCGGCCGAGGGCGGCGACCGCACGCCGCGCGCCCCGATGGGGGAGTCGGCCAGCGAGGGCCGGATGGCCCGGCTGGCCGGCGAGCTCATGGTCTCCGCCACCGCCTCCGGCAACCTCGTCGTGCTGCGCACCCCGCCGGGCGCCGCGCAGTTCCTCGCCTCGGCGATCGACCAGGCCGAGGTGTTCGAGATCATCGGCACCATCGCGGGCGACGACACCGTCCTGCTGATCAGCCGGGACCCCTCCGGCGGGCAGGCGCTGGCCGATCACCTGATGCAACTCGCCCAGGCGAAGGCGCAGTAACCCGGACGACAGCCGTACGGCCCTTCGACCCCGGCCGGTGGAGCACTCCACCGGCCGGGGTTTTGTGTTTCATACGGCATCGTGCATACTTATGCCCATCGCCGCAAACCTGTACGGCCCCGAACGTGGAGTTGAGAGGAGGAAGCCGTGACCGAGCGCGTCATACTCGCCTACTCGGGCGGACTGGACACGTCCGTCTGCATCGGCTGGATCGCCGAGGAGACGGGCGCGGAGGTCATCGCCGTCGCCGTCGACGTCGGCCAGGGCGGCGAGGACCTCGACGTCATCCGTCAGCGCGCGCTGGACTGCGGCGCCGTCGAGGCCGAGGTCGCGGACGCGCGGGACGAGTTCGCCGACGAGTACTGCCTGCCGGCCCTCAAGGCCAACGCGCTCTACCAGGGCCAGTACCCGCTGGTCTCGGCGCTCTCCCGGCCGGTCATCGTCAAGCACCTGGCCGCCGCCGCGAAGAAGCACGGCGCCACCACCGTCGCCCACGGCTGCACCGGCAAGGGCAACGACCAGGTCCGCTTCGAGGTCGGCATCAACTCCCTGGCCCCCGGCCTCGAGTGCATCGCCCCGGTCCGCGACTACGCGATGACCCGGGACAAGGCCATCGCCTTCGCCGAGGCCAAGGGCCTGCCGATCGCCACCACCAAGAAGTCGCCGTACTCGATCGACCAGAACGTCTTCGGACGGGCCGTCGAGACCGGCTTCCTGGAGGACATCTGGAACGCCCCGATCGAGGACGTCTACGCGTACACCCAGGACCCGGCCGCTCCGCGCGAGGCCGACGAGGTCGTCATCACCTTCGACGCCGGCGTCCCGGTCGCGATCGACGGCCGCAAGGTCACCGTCCTGGAGGCCATCGAGGAGCTCAACGGGCGGGCGGGCGCCCAGGGCGTCGGCCGGCTGGACATGGTCGAGGACCGGCTGGTCGGCATCAAGTCCCGGGAGATCTACGAGGCCCCCGGCGCGATCGCCCTGATCACCGCCCACCAGGCCCTGGAGAACGTCACCGTCGAGCGTGAACTCGCCCGCTACAAGCGGCAGGTGGAGCAGCGCTGGGCCGAACTCGTCTACGACGGCCTCTGGTTCTCCCCGCTCAAGCGGGCGCTGGACGGCTTCGTCGACGAGGCCAACCGGTACGTCTGCGGCGACATCCGGATGGTGCTGCACGGCGGCCGGGCCGTCGTCAACGGCCGCAGGTCCGACCAGTCGCTCTACGACTTCGACCTCGCCACGTACGACACCGGCGACACCTTCGACCAGTCGATGTCCAAGGGCTTCATCGAGATCTTCGGGATGTCCTCGAAGCTCGCCGCCCGCCGCGACCTCGCCTGACCCGCCCCGCTAGAGTCCCCCGACACCCGTACCCCGTAAGGAGCCCACGCGATGACCGCCGACCAGAACGCCGACGTCCGCCTCTGGGGCGCGCGCTTCGCCGACGGCCCGTCCGAGGCCCTGGCCAAGCTCTCCGCCTCGGTCCACTTCGACTGGCGCCTCGCGCCCTACGACATCGCCGGCTCCAAGGCCCACGCCCGGGTCCTGCACAAGGCCGGCCTGCTCAGCGCCGACGAGCTCGCCGGCATGCTGGCCGGGCTGGACCAGTTGCTCGCCGACGTCCAGGCCGGCACCTTCACCGGTACCGTCGCCGACGAGGACGTCCACACCGCCCTGGAGCGCGGCCTGCTGGAGCGGCTCGGCGCCGAACTCGGCGGCAAGCTGCGGGCCGGCCGCTCCCGCAACGACCAGATCGCCACGCTGTTCCGGATGTACCTGCGGGACCACGCGAAGACCATCGGCGGACTGCTCCTGGACCTCCAGCACGCCCTGGTCGGGCTGGCCGAGGCGCACCCCGACACCGCGATGCCGGGCCGCACCCACCTCCAGCACGCGCAGCCCGTCCTCTTCGCCCATCACGTCCTCGCGCACGTGCAGGCCCTCGGCCGGGACGCCGAGCGGCTGCGCCAGTGGGACGCCCGCACCGCCGTCTCGCCGTACGGCTCCGGGGCGCTGGCCGGCTCCTCGCTCGGCCTCGACCCGCAGGCCGTCGCCGCCGACCTCGGCTTCGAGGGCGGCTCGGTCGGCAACTCCATCGACGGCACGGCCTCGCGCGACTTCGTCGCCGAGTTCGCGTTCGTGACCGCGATGATCGGCATCAACCTCTCCCGCATCGCGGAGGAGGTGATCATCTGGAACACCAAGGAGTTCGGCTTCATCACGCTGCACGACGCCTTCTCCACCGGTTCCTCGATCATGCCGCAGAAGAAGAACCCGGACATCGCCGAGCTCGCCCGCGGCAAGTCCGGCCGCCTGATCGGCAACCTGACGGGCCTGCTGGCCACGCTCAAGGCGCTGCCGCTCGCCTACAACCGGGATCTCCAGGAGGACAAGGAGCCGGTCTTCGACTCCTGCGACACGCTGAAGGTGCTGCTGCCCGCGTTCACCGGGATGATGGCCACCCTCACCGTGCACCGGGAGCGGCTGGAGGAACTGGCGCCGGCCGGGTTCTCGCTCGCCACCGACATCGCCGAGTGGCTGGTCAGGCAGGGCGTGCCGTTCCGCGTCGCGCACGAGGTGGCCGGCGCCTGCGTGAAGGCGTGCGAGGCGCAGGGCATCGAGCTGTCGGACCTGACGGACGAGCAGTTCGCGTCGATCTCCCCGCACCTGACGCCCGAGGTCCGGTCGGTCCTCAGCGTCCACGGCGCGATCGCGTCCCGCAACGGGCGCGGCGGTACGGCGCCGTCCGCGGTGGCCGCGCAGCTGGCCGAGGTCAAGGCGGACCTGGCGGCCCAGCAGGAGTGGGTCCAGGGCTGACTCCGGGTGCAGTGGGGGAGGGGCGCGGCGGTCGGACCGTCGCGCCCCCGTCCGGTACGCGCGACCGGCGGGGCGTAACCGGCCGCCGCCCGCGCAGGTCAAGAACGGTGTGTGTCCCACCCTTCCGACCGTCCCCTCCGCCGAGGACCAGTTCCTCGCCGAGCGCCGCCGCCGCGTGGTCCGCGACGCGGTGGCCGCCCTGCCCGGTCGCTGCCCCCAGTTGGTCGCCGCCCTCGCCGAGGACCCGCCGCCGACGTACCGCGAACTCTCCGAACGCCTCGGCATGCCCCGCGGCTCCATCGGCCCCACCCGCTCCCGCTGCCTGGCTTGCCTCCGCGCCCTCCTCCACACCGAGCGCTACCCATGACGGCCCCGGCCTCCGCCGGGCCCCGGCCACTCCTCCCTCCCCCCGCGTGACCCTCGCCACGTCCGGCCACCAAAAGGTTGAGAGGAGCTGACACCCGGGTAGAGCGCTGGCGAACCCAGCTCTTGACGGTGCCGCGATCACTCGGATACTGAGCGTGAGCGCGCCACCCTCTGCGCGCCGGGCACGACGATGGGGAGGCCCCAGCACATGGGCATGAGCGTGATCATCTCGGCGGCGGACGCCGAGGACGCGGAGCAGATCCTCAAGCTCCAGTACCTCGGCTACCAGGCCGAGGCCGAGCTGTACGGCGACTGGGCGATGGAGCCCCTCACGCAGACTCTGGAGAGCCTGCGCGCCGAACTGTCCGAGCAGCACGTCCTGGTCGCCCGCCTCGGCGACGAGGTCGTCGGCACCGTCCGCGGCCGGGTCGACGACGGCATCGGCCGGATAGGGCGCCTGGTCGTCCATCCCCGAATGCAGCGGCACGGCCTGGGCGGCCGCCTCCTCGAGGCCCTGGAGCGCCGCCTGGCCGAGGGCGGGGGCCACGTCACCGCCTACCGCCTCTTCACCGGCCACCGCAGCCTCGGGAACCTGCGCCTGTACGCTCGCCAGGGCTACCGGCAGACGAACGTCGAACAGGTCAGCGGCAGCCTGAGCTTCGTGCACCTGGAGAAGCCCGTCGCGGCGCCGTTCGCCGCGACCGCCTGAGCCTTCCCCGTCGCTCCGCCGATTCGGCGCCGCCACGCCTGGACAGTCACGATCCGGTCGGTCCAGAGGCGGCGCCGATTCGCATTTCCCCAGGTCAAAGCGATTCATGTCCGCATTGCGGACAGCTCTTCCGAATAATTGGGCCTCGAACAGCCCATCTGATTTACTGGCTCACATGACTGCGACGACGAACTGGACCCCCACCGGCACCCTGCCGGCAGGTGAGCGTGCCATGTGCCGTCGAATGTGTCACTGCTGAGGGCCACCGTCCCCACTCCTCGCGCCCCGAAGCGAGAACCCGGCGTCCGCTCCCGTTCGTGTGAGCGCGCCCAGCCTGCCGCACCCCCTTCGTCCGCACGCCCGCCGACCCGCGGCTGCCGATGACTCGTCAGGGCCACGCCGTCGCGCGGCCCGGCCGCCCGGCGGCCACGAGCAAGGGGTGGCAGGTCCGGATCCCCCTGGCGAAGCGCCGTGGACGCCGCCGACCGCACCCCGGTCGGGCGGTCGACGCGCCGCCCGCCCCCGACCCACGGAAGCTGTTGTGATCACCACCACGGACCTCACGAAGGTCTACCGCTCCCGAGGCCGCGAGGTGACCGCCCTCGCCGGTGTCGACCTGCACGTCCGTCCGGGCGAGGTCTACGGAGTCGTCGGCACCAGCGGCGCCGGCAAGTCCACCCTCATCCGCTGCGTGAACATGCTGGAGCGTCCGACCTCCGGCACCGTCACCGTGGACGGGGTCGAGCTGACCGCGCTGTCCGGCGGCGAGAACCGGGCCGGCAAGGAACTGCGCGAGGCGCGCCGCCGGATCGGCATGGTCTTCCAGCACTTCAACCTGCTCGCCTCGCGGACGGTGCAGCAGAACGTCGAGCTCCCGCTGGAGATCATCGGCCTCGACCGCACCGAGCGCCGCCGCAAGGCCGCCGACCTGCTCGACCTGGTCGGCCTCGGTGACAAGGCCCGCAGCTACCCCAACCAGCTCTCCGGCGGCCAGAAGCAGCGCGTGGGCATCGCCCGCGCCCTGGCCGGCGACCCGAAGGTGCTGCTCTCGGACGAGGCCACCTCGGCACTCGACCCGGAGACCACCCGCTCGATCCTCAAGCTGCTGCGCGACCTCAACCAGCAGCTCGGCCTGACCGTCCTGCTGATCACCCACGAGATGGACGTCATCAAGTCCGTCTGCGACTCCGCCGCGCTGATGCGCGGCGGCCGGGTGGTCGAGGCGGGCGAGCTGACCGACCTGCTCGCCCGGCCGGGTTCGGAGCTGTCGCGCGAGCTGTTCCCGCTCAGCGAGTTCGGCACCGGCCACCCCGGCTCGACCGTGCTGGAGATCACCTTCCAGGGCGATGCCCCGGCCCAGCCGTTCGTCTCCCAGCTCGCCCGCACCTACCAGATCGACATCAACATCCTGGGCGCCGCGGTGGAGACCATCGCCGGCCGGATGGTCGGCCGCATGCGGGTCGAGCTCTCCGGCGGCCACCAGGACAACGTGGTGCCGATCGGCTACCTGCGCGAGCAGGGCCTGCAGGTGGACGTACTGGGCGCGGTGGACGGAGCGGTGGCATGACCTGGGACCAGATGCAGGCCCTGATGTGGCCGGCCACGCAGGAGACCTTCCAGATGGTGGGCCTGTCGGCGCTGTTCACGGTGCTGCTCGGACTGCCGCTGGGCGTCCTGCTGGTACTCACCGACAAGGGCGGCCTGCTGGCCAACCGGGCCGTCAACAAGGCCGTCGCCTTCGTCGTGAACATCGCCCGCTCGGTGCCGTTCATCATCCTGATGATCGCCCTGATCTCGTTCACCCGCTGGCTGGTGGGCACCTCCATCGGCTGGCAGGCGGCGACCGTGCCGCTCACCATCGGCGCCATCCCGTTCTTCGCCCGCCTGGTCGAGACCTCCGTCCGCGAGGTCGACCGCGGCCTGGTCGAGGCCGTCCAGTCGATGGGCGGCAGCACCTGGACCATCGTGCGCAAGACCCTGCTGCCGGAGGCACTGCCGGGCCTGGCCGCCTCGGTGACCACCACGATCATCACGCTGATCGGCTACTCGGCGATGGCCGGCACGGTCGGCGGCGGCGGCCTCGGCACCCTGGCCGTCAACTACGGCTACCAGCGGTTCGAGACGGCCTTCATGTGGGTCATCGTCGCCGAGCTGGTGATCATCGTCACCGCCGTCCAGCTGATCGGTGACTTCGCCGTCCGCCGCCTCGCCAACCGCGGCCGCTCCGGCGGTGGCCGCACCCGGCTGCTGCGCGGCGCCCCGGCGGCCCGCGCCGAGGACCTCGTCGCCCCCTAGACCTCCCGCGCCCGACTCCGGCCGCGGCTCCCCGCACCACGCAGAAAGGCACTTTTCGTGCGCAACGCCCTGAAGTTCACCAGCGTCCTCGCCACCGCGGGCATCGCCCTCTCGCTCGCCGCCTGCGGCAGCTCCGGTTCGTCGTCCTCGGACCCGAACGCGCCGCTGACCGTCGTCGCCAGCCCCACCCCGCACGGCCAGATCCTCACGTTCGTCAAGGACAACCTCGCGGACAAGGCGGGCCTGAAGCTCGACATCAAGGAGGTCACCGACTACGTGACCCCCAACACCGCGGTGCAGGACGGCTCGGCCGACGCCAACTACTTCCAGCACGTCCCGTACCTGGAGGACTTCAACAAGAAGCACGGCACCGACATCGTCTCGGTCGAGCCCGTGCACCTGGAGCCGCTGGGCGTCTACTCCAAGAAGGTCAAGGCGATCGCCGACCTGCCGGACGGCGCCACCGTCGGCCTGCCGAACGACGCCACCAACGAGGGCCGCGCCCTCAAGCTGCTGGCCGACAACAAGATCATCACGCTGAAGGACGGCGTCACCACCGCCGCCACCCCGGCCGACGTCACCGGCAACCCGAAGCACCTCAAGTGGAAGGAACTGGAGGCCGCCCAGCTGCCCCGCTCCGTCGCCGACCTCGACGCCGCCGTCATCAACGGCAACTACGCGCTCGACTCCGGCCTGAAGCCGGCCACCGACGCGCTCGTCCTGGAGAAGGCCGAGGGCAACCCGTACGCCAACATCCTCGCCGTCAAGAAGGGCAAGGAGAACGACCCGCGGGTCAAGAAGCTCGCCGAGCTGCTGCACTCGCCCGAAGTGAAGAAGTACATCGACGACACCTTCAAGGGCTCGGTCGTCCCGGCGTTCTGATCGTCGGACAGCTCCGCACCCCGTGCCGCCCGACCGGGCCCCCGCCGCACCCCGGCGGGGGCCCGGTCGGGCAGTATGCACGAGGGACGCCCGGGCCGGGGGCGTTCTGACGTACCGTCGTGCGGGCGGCGCACCGCGTGATACCCGGGGCGCGCCGGAGGCGTACGGTGTTGTGTTCACGACCCGGCGAGGAGAGACGGCATGGCAGCGAGCTTCCCCGAGACCGCCATCAGCACCGAACGGCTGTTGCTGCGGCCGCTTTCGGAGGACGACGCGCCCGGTCTCGCCATGATGATGGCCGACGACCTCGTCCTCGCCTGGACGGACCTGCCGCACCCCTTCACCGAGCAGTACGCGGCCGACCTCGCCCGCACCCTCGCCCCCGCCCACCGGGCCGCCGGGCGCGGCATAGTCTTCGCCGTCACCGAGCACCTCACCCAGCGGCTGGTCGGCCTGGTCGAGCTGCGCGCCACCGACTGGCGGCTGCGCAGCACCGAGATCGCCTACGTCACCGCCGCCTGGGCGCGCGGTGAGGGCTACGCGCCGGAGGCCGTCCTCGGCGTCGCCCAGTGGCTCTTCGAGGACCGCGGCTTCCTGCGCCTGGAGATGCGCACCGCGGCCGGGAACACCGCCGCCCAGCAGGTCGCGCAGAAGATCGGCGGGATCAGCGAGGGCGTCCTGCGCAGCGCCTGGATAGTCCGGGGGGAGTCCGGCGAGGTGGTGGAAGAGAGCCGCAGTGACGTCATCCTGTGGAGCCTCCTGCCCGAGGACATGGAGGCCCCCGAGCCCGAGCACTCCGGCCGGCACGGCGACCACCGCTACGTCCTGCGCGACTGACCCCCATCGGATCGTCCCCGAGACTTCACGCACACGTGTGCGACGCGTTCGCGCCGAGCGGGGATCGCACCCGGTAGCCTCTGTCCGGCGCCGCACTGCGGCGCGGTTTGTCGGCGCACCGAGGCGCACGGAGGCGCATCGAGGCGCCACCGAGGCGCGCACCGAGTCGAGGGAGAACGGCCGCAGATGGCTGACCGGATCACGGTCATCGGGTGGGACGGCACGCCGCTGACCGAGGCCGCCGGTGCGGCCCTCGCCGCGGCGACCCTGGTGGCCGGCGCCCCCTACCAACTGGGCGCCCTCCCGGTGCCGCCCGCCGCCGAGCGGATCGTGCTCGGCGACATCCGCCAGACCGCCCGCCGGATCGCCGAGCACCGCGGCGCCGCGGTCGTGGTCGCCGAGGGCGACCCGGGCTTCTTCGGCGTCGTCCGCACCCTGCGCCGCCCCGAGTACGGCCTCGAACTCGAGGTCCTGCCCGCCGTCTCCTCCGTCGCCGCCGCCTTCGCCCGGGCCGGCATGCCGTGGGAGGACGCCCAGGTGGTCAGCGCCCACGGCGGCCGGCTGCGCCGCGCGGCCAACATCTGCCGGGCCCACCCCAAGGTCGCGGTGCTCACCGCCCCCGGTGCCGGGCCGGGCGAACTCGCCCTCATGCTGCGCGGGGTGCACCGGACGTTCGTCGTCTGCGAGGGCATCGGCACGCCGGACGAGGACGTCACCGTCCTCACCTCCGACCGGATCGCCGACCACGCGTGGCGCGATCCCAACGTCGTCCTGGTGATCGGCGGCCACAGCGGCGCCCCGGCCGCCCCGGTGGACGAGGCGGCCGGCTGGCTCGCCGGGCGCCCGCTCGGCTTCCCCGGCGCGGACCGCGGCTGGGCGCTCCCCGGCGACGCCTACGCGGGCGCCGGGCGCGCGGCGGACGACCCCGGCGCGTCGGAGGTGCTCCCCGCGCACGCGCGCGCCCTGGTGCTGGCCCGTCTGGGTGCTCGTCCGGGAGACCTGGTCTGGTCGGTCGGCGCGGGCAGCGGCGCCCTGGCCGTGGAGGCGGCCCGCTTCGGCGCGGCCGTCGTCGCCGTCGAGGCCTCCCGCTCGGCCTGCGCCCGGATCGCGGTCAACGCGCGCCGCTACGGCGTCGAGGTGGAGACGGTGCACGGGAAGGGCCCCGAGGTGCTCGGCGGACTGCCCGAACCGGACGTCGCCGTGGTCGAGGCGGGCGGCGTCCAGGTCGTCCGCGCGGTGCTGGCCCGCAAGCCCGAACGGTTCGTCACCGTGGCCCGCACCTTCGCCGAGGCCGAGGAGTTCCGCCGGGCGATCACCGAGGCCGGCTACCGGGCGGACGGCGCCCTGCTGCAGTCGGCCCCGCTGCTCGCCGCGGACGGCGCAGGGGTGGCACTGGGGGCGGGCGGAGCGGGCGCGCTGGTGCTCTGGGGTGAGCAGATCGTGTGAAGGCCCGGGGCCCGGCCGGTGTTCCGGGTGAGGATGCCGGCGGGGGCCGGCGGTGATCCAGGTCGCATCCGGACAATGATTCGAGAGGTGACGGCGCCGGGCCGGTAGTGTGGCGTCCTGGTCGGCGGCGGTGGTCGGTGACCTGCCCGATCCGGTCGGTTCGTCACCTTTTTGACGTGGTGCTATCCGACCGCGCTCGGAGTGTGGGCAATTCGACGGGCCGCGTGCCGGACCTGGAGAATGCCGTAGGGTCCGGTGCGGTGGTGCCGGTCGCCCCGGCTTGTCGTTGTTTCAGATGGCGGGCCGCCCCGCAGGGGAGGCGCGCGGGCCGGGACGCGGCAGCTCACCGGAATGACTCTGGCCGCAGCGCCTCGGCGCGGCGGCCGTACGTGGTTGAGGGGCGGGTCGGTGCAGGCCCGGCCCGTGCGGATGGGCGCTGCGGTCGGTGATCGTGTCGCCGAGGGCGCGGCAGCGGCCTGGAAGGAGCTTTTGACAATGACCGATGGCGGCCACGTCCCGGGCGAGGGACTGCCGGAGCACCTGCACACCGGGCCCGACCCGCTCGGCGGCCCGGGGGGCGTCGCCGCCGCACCCGTGCACGGTGTCGCACCCGTGCCGGGTGTCATGACGGACGGCGGAGCGATCCCGAACCCCTCGGTGCCCGGACCCGGCCTCCACGGCGCGGTGCCGCCCGCCGTCGGCGTCATCCCGGCGCAGGGCCACCCGCAGGGCGTGCCCGCGTACGGCGTGCCCGGCGAGGGCTGGGCGGTCGACCAGGGCGCCCCGCGCCCGGCTTTCCACTTCCTTGACCAGCCCGACCAGGCGGACGGGCTCGACGACGAGGACGACGTCCTGCTGATGCCCGGCCCGCAGGGCTCGTGGGGCGAGCCGGCCGTGGCCGTCCCCGCCGAGCAGGTACCGGCCGATCAGATGACGGCCGCGCCGCTCCAGGACGGCACGCCGCTCGAGCCGTCCTGGCCGCCCGTCGACCCGCCGGTGGCGGGCGCCGAGCACTACCAGCAGGCCGCGCACGGCGCCCCCGTCGCGCCGACGGCCCCGGTGTTCCAGGAGCCGGTGACGCAGGCTCAGCCGCCGCGCCGCCCGCTGCACGCCGGCCCGCCGATTCCGGACCCGTCGATGATGACCGGCCAGGTGCCGGTCCGCTCGCTCGCCGACCGCGGTCCGTCCCTGGGCAGCACGCCGGCGCACGGCATTCCGGTCGTCGGCCGCCCGGCCGAGGCCCAGGCGCCGGTGGCGGCGCCCGTCGCGCAGCCCGTCCCGGTCGCGCCGATGCCGCCGGCCGTCGACGCCGTGCCGGTCGCGGAGGTCCCGGTCGGAGTGGCGGACGTTCAGCCCCCGCAAGCCGTCCAGGAGATCCCGGGTGGCGTGCAGGTGCCGCTCGGGGAGCCCGTCGCGGGCGGCGTCGCCGTGCCGACGGCCGGCGCGATCGAGGTCGTCGAGGTGGTCGAGGCCGCCGTCGCCGAGGCCGTGGTCGAGGCCGCGCCGCAGGCCGTCGTCGTCGAGCCGGTGACCGAGCCCGCCCCCGAAGCCGCGCCGCCGGCCGTCGTCGTCGAGCCGGTCGTGACGGAGGCCGTCGAGGCGCCCGTCGCCGACGAGCAGTCGCAGGCCGCGCAGCAGCCCCGCCGCATCTCCGCCTTCCTCGCCGCGCCGACCCCGCACGGCCTGCCGCAGGTCGAGGCGACCGAGCAGGCTCCGGTGGCCGAGGAGGCGGTCGCGCAGCAGCCCGCTCCCATAGCGGCCGCCGAGGGCGCGCCGGAGGCCGTCGTCGAGCCCGAGGCGGCGCAGG
The DNA here is from genome assembly GCF_036322405.1 of Streptomyces sp. SP17BM10. Classification (NCBI taxonomy): domain Bacteria; kingdom Bacillati; phylum Actinomycetota; class Actinomycetes; order Kitasatosporales; family Streptomycetaceae; genus Streptomyces; species Streptomyces sp. SP17BM10. The sequence goes on from NZ_JAQYXB010000596.1 coordinate 101,680, forward strand.
CCGTCGAGGCCGTCGCCGTGGAGGCGGCGCCGGTCGAGGCCCAGGCCGCCGACGTCCAGGCCGTCGAGGTCGTGGAGGCGGTCGAGGCTGCCGCGCCCGAGGCCGAGCAGGCCCAGCCCGCCGCCGAGGTGGCCGAGGCCCCCGTTGCCCCCGGTGCCGTCGAGGTCGTCGAGGTCGTCGAGGCCGCTCATGTCGAGCCGCAGGCCGCCGCCGAGACCGCCGCCGGTACCGGCGAGATGCCGTCCGGTCAGGCCGTCCCCGCGGCCGAGACCGAGCAGCCGCAGGAGGCCGCTCCGGTCGTCGAGGCTGTGGCTGCCGAGGCCGTGGAGGCGGTCGAGGCCGTGGTCGTCGAGGTCGTGGAGGCGGTCGAGGCCGTCGCGCCCGAGGCCGAGCAGGCCCAGCCCGCCGCCGAGGCGGCCGAGGCCCCCGAGTCCGTCCAGCCCGCGGCCGAGCCCGCCCGGGACACCCCGGCCGCCGAGGCGCCGCAGGCCGAGCCGCAGCCCGTCGCCGAGGTCGCCCCCGTCGAGGGCGAGGCCGTCGCCGAAGCCGCCCAGGACGTCGCCGAGCAGCCCGCCGAGGCCCAGGCCGACGCCCAGGGTGAAGCCCAGGCCGAGCCCCAGACCGAGCCCCAGGCCGAGCAGCCCCAGGACGCCGAGCAGGAGCCCGCCGAGCAGGAGCCCGCCGAGCAGGAGCCCGCCGAGCCCCGCGGCCCCGCCGCCCCCGGCTACGACGAGGCCGGCCGCGACGCCGTCCACCAGGTGATCCGCGAGCGCCGCGACATCCGCAACGGCTTCCGCCCGGACCCGATCCCGCACGAGGTGCTGATCCGCGTCCTGGAGGCCGCCCACACCGCGCCCAGCGTCGGCTACTCCCAGCCGTGGGACTTCGTGGTGATCCGCTCCGCCAAGACCCGCCGGCGCATGCACGCCCTGGCCGAGCGCCAGCGCGAGGCGTACGCCGACTCGCTGCCCAAGGGCCGGGCCAAGCAGTTCCGCGAGATCAAGATCGAGGCCATCCTCGAGACCCCGGTCAACATCGTGGTCACGGCCGACCGCACCCGCGGCGGCCGGCACACCCTGGGCCGCCACACCCAGCCCCAGATGGCCCCGTACTCGGCCGCCCTGGCCGTCGAGAACCTCTGGCTGGCCGCCCGCGCCGAGGGCCTGGGCGTGGGCTGGGTGAGCTTCTTCGACGACGAGCAGCTGGTCCGCGAGCTCGGCCTGCCGGAGCACCTGGAGGTCGTCGCCTACCTGTGCGTCGGCTTCGTCGACTCCTTCCCGGACGAGCCCGAGCTGGAGCAGCAGGGCTGGGCCAAGAAGCGCCCGCTGTCCTGGGTCGTCCACGAGGAGCAGTACGGCAACCGCGCGCTGCCCGGCGAGGAGCCGCAGAGCCTGCTCGCCGAGACCCTGCGCGGCATCCGCCCGCTGGACGCCAAGGCGCTCGGCGAGGCCTGGGACCGCCAGAAGCGGATGACCAAGCCGGCCGGCTCGCTCGGCATGCTGGAGATCATCTCCGCCCAGCTATGCGGCTTGTCCCGCAAGTGCCCGCCGCCCGTCCCGGAGCCCGCCTGCGTCGCGATCTTCGCCGGTGACCACGGCGTGCACGCCCAGGGCGTCACTCCCTGGCCGCAGGAGGTGACGGCCCAGATGGTCGGCAACTTCCTCGCCGGGGGAGCGGTCGTCAACGCCTTCGCCAAGCAGATCGGCACCGAGGTCTGCGTGGTCGACGTCGGCGTCGCCGCCGAGCTGCCCGACGCCGTCCAGCAGGGCCGGGCCACCGGTCTGCTGCCGCGCAAGGTCAAGCCCGGCACCGACGACATGACCCAGGGCCCGGCGATGAGCCGCGAGGAGGCCGTCCAGGCGATCGAGGTCGGCATCGAGACCGCCCGCGACCTCGTCGCGGCCGGTAACAAGGCCCTGGTCACCGGCGACATGGGGATCGCCAACACCACTGCCTCGGCCGCCCTGATCTCGGTCTTCACCGGCCTCGACCCGGCCGAGGTGACCGGCCGCGGCACCGGCATCGACGACGAGACGCACGCCCGCAAGGTCGAGGTCATCCGCGCCGCGCTGGCCCTGCACCAGCCGGACCCGGCCGACCCGATCGGCGTCCTCGCCGCCGTCGGCGGCCTGGAGCACGCCGCGATCGCCGGCTTCCTGCTGGGCGCCGCCTCGCTGCGCACCCCGGTCGTGCTGGACGGCGTGATCGCCGGTTCGGCCGCCCTGGTGGCCAAGGCGATCGCCCCCGACGTGCTGGCGGCCTGCATCGCCGGCCACCGCTCCGCCGAGCCCGGCCACCAGGCCGCGCTGGAGCGGCTCGGCCTGCGTCCGCTGATCGACCTGGATCTGCGACTGGGCGAGGGCACCGGTGCCCTGCTGGCCCTGCCGCTGGTGCAGAGTGCGGCCCGCGCGATGCACGATGTAGCCACCTTCGACTCCGCCGGGGTCACCGAGAAGGCCTGACGTTCCCGTCACCGCTCCGCGGACCGGCCCGAGGGCGCGCCGGTCCGCGGAGCGGCGTCTGTCCGCACCCCCACACCCGCACCCCCGATCAGGAGCACACCGCCGATGACCGCGCCCACCCCGCACCCCAGCACCGAAGGCCGTACCCCCTACCCGGTCGGGCTGCTGCTCGCCGGCCGCCGCGTGGTCGTGGTCGGCGGCGGGCAGGTCGCGCAGCGCCGGCTGCCCGCGCTGATCGCGACCGGCGCGGAGCTGCACCTGATATCGCCGAGCACCACCCCGGCCGTCCAGGCGATGGCCGACGCGGGCGAGCTCACCTGGCACGCCCGCCCCTACCGGGCGGGTGACCTGGCCGACACCTGGTACGCGCTGGTCGCAACCGACGACCCGGCGGTGAACGCGCAGGTCAGCGCCGAGGCCGAGCGCGAGCGCGTGTTCTGCGCCCGCAGTGACGACGCCGCCGCCGCGACCGCCTGGACCCCGGCCAGCGGCCGGGACGCGGGCGCCACCGTCGCCGTCCTCACCGGCGACCCGCGCCACTCCGCCGGCCTGCGCGACGCCATCGTGGAGGGCCTGCGGGACGGCTCGCTGGCCGCCCGCCAGTACCGCGCGCACGGCGTTGGGGGTACCTCCGGGCCGTCAGGCGGGGGGAGTGTCGCCCTGGTCGGCGGCGGCCCGGGCGATCCGGATCTGATCACGGTGCGCGGTCGCCGCCTGCTCGCGGACGCGGACGTCGTCGTCGCGGACCGCCTCGCCCCGCGCGAGCTGCTGGCCGAGCTGCCCGAGCACGTCGAGGTGATCGACGCCTCCAAGATCCCCTACGGCCGGTTCATGGCCCAGGAGGCGATCAACCGGACGCTGATCGAGCACGCCAAGGCGGGCAAGTTCGTGGTCCGGCTCAAGGGCGGCGACCCGTACGTCTTCGGGCGCGGCGGCGAGGAGCTGCTGGCCTGCGCCGAGGCCGGGCTGCCGGTCACCGTCGTGCCGGGAATCTCCAGCTCGATCAGCGTCCCGGCCGCCGCCGGCGTGCCGGTCACCCACCGCGGCATGACGCACGAGTTCACCGTGATCTCCGGCCACGTCGGCCCGGGCGACGAGCGCTCGCTGACCAACTGGGCGGCCGCGGCGAAGATGAGCGGCACCCTGGTGCTGCTCATGGCGGTCGACAAGATCGCGGCGATCGCGGCGGAGCTCGTCGAGCACGGCCGCGCCGCCGACACCCCGGTCGCGATCGTCCAGGAGGGCACCACCGCGGCCCAGCGCCGGGTGGACGCCACCCTGGCCACCGTCGGCGCCGTCGTCGAGGCCGAGGGCATCAAGCCGCCCGCCGTGATCGTCATCGGTGACGTGGTCAACGTCCTCGCGGCGGCCTTCCGGAAGTAGTCCCGTAGGGGAGTGCAGGAGGAGTGGGACGTCGGCCCGTCCGACTGCCCACTCCGTCCGCGGGCCGCGGCGGCTACTCCAGCGGCTGCTCCGTCCAGATCACCTTCCCCGTCGCCGTGTAGCGCGTTCCCCAGCGGTCCGCGAACTGCGCGACCAGGAACAGCCCGCGCCCGCCCTCGTCCGTCGTCGCCGCGTACTTCAGGTGCGGCGAGGTGCTGCTGCCGTCCGACACCTCGCAGATCAGCGAGCGGTCCCGCAGCAGCCGCACCCGGATCGGCCCCGAGCCGTACCGGATCGCGTTGGTCACCAGCTCGCTCAGGATCAGCTCGGTGACGAACGCGGCCTCGTCCAGTCCCCACGACTCCAGCCGTTCCGCCACCGCCCGGCGGACCGGCCCCACGGCGGCCGGGTCGGACGGCACCTCCCACTCCGCCACCCGCTCCGCCGGCAGCACCCGGGTCCGCGCCACCAGCAGCGCGATGTCGTCCTGCGGGCGCTCCGGCAGCAGGGCGCCCAGCACGTCCGCGCAGGTCTGCTCGGGCGTGCGCGGCGGCCCGCTCAGCGCCGCCCGCAACTGCTCCAGCCCCTCGTCGATGTCCCGGTCGCGGTCCTCCACGAGCCCGTCCGTGTACAGCACCAGCCGGCTGCCCTCGGCCAGCTCCAGCTCGGCCGTCTCGAACGGCAGCACCGCCAGACCCAGCGGCGGCCCGGTCGGCAGCTCCGGGAACTCCACCCGCCCGTCCGGGCCGACCACGGCCGGCGGCGGGTGGCCGGCGCTCGCCAACGTGCAGCGGCGCGACACCGGGTCGTAGATCGCGTACAGGCAGGTCGCCCCGGCCAGCTCGGCGCTCTCCCCGCTCGCCGCCTCGTCCTGGTCGATCCGGATCACCAGGTCGTCCAGGTGCCCCAGCAACTCGTCCGGTGGCAGGTCCAGCGTCGAGAAGTTGTGGATCGCCGTGCGCAGCCGTCCCATCGTCGCCGCCGCGTGCAGCCCGTGGCCCACCACGTCCCCGACCACCAGCGCCACCCGCGCACCCGGCAGCGGGATCACGTCGAACCAGTCGCCGCCCACGCCCTCCTGCGCGGGCAGGTAGCGGTGCGCGACCTCCAGCGCGTTCTGCACCGGCAGGCTGCGCGGCAGCAGGCGGTGCTGGAGCGTCACCGCCATCGCGTGCTCGCGGGTGAACCGCCGCGCGTTGTCGATGCACACCGCCGCGTGGGCCACCATTTCCTCGGCGAGGGCCAGGTCGTCCGTCTCGAACGGCTCCGCCCGGTCCGCCCGCCAGAACCGTGCCACGCCCAGCAGCACCCCGCGCGCCCGCAGCGGCACCCGCAGCAGCGAGTGCACCCCGTAGGCCAGCACCCGTTCCGACCGCTCCGGATCCTGCTCCCGCCACCTCGTCGCCTCGGTCAGCCGTGGCTCCAGCCCGGGTTCCCCGCTGTGCAGCGCTTCCGCCAAGGGCGTCGCCGGCACCACGTCCAGCACCGTGCCCGCCGGGTGGAACGGCGCGTCGGACCGCACGCCCGCCACCGCCGCCCGGCGCATCCGCCCCAGCGACACCGGCGGCTCCTCGCCCGCCAGCACCTGTTCGGCCAGGTCCACCGTCACGAAGTCCGCGAACCGCGGCACCGCGACCTGCGCCAGCTCCTCGGCCGTCCGCGTCACGTCCAGCGTGCTGCCCACCGACACCCCTGCGTCGTACAGCAGCCGCAGCCGCCGCTGGACGACCTCGACCCGGCCGGACAGCGCCAGCAGCTCGGTGGAGTCGCGCAGCGTCGCGACGAAACCGGGCGGGCCGCCGTCCCGGTCGGTGAGCCGTACGTTGACGGCCAGCAGCCGCTCCCCGGCCATCACCACCTGGTCGGTGACCGGCAGGTTCGCGGTCAGCAGCTCCTCGGGTGCGCGCTCCAGGCCCAGCTCGGTCACCAGCCGTCCCTCGGCGTCCGCCGGCAGGCCGAGCAGCCGGTGCGCCTCGTCGTTGCAGAGCAGCAGGCGCCCGTCCCCGCCGACGATCAGCACGCCCTCGCGCACGGCGTGCAGGACGGCCGCGTGGTGTTCGTACATCCGGGTCATCTCGGTCGGCCCGAGGCCGTGCGTCTGGCGCCGCAGCCGCCGGCTGATCAGCGCCGTCCCGAGGGTCGCCAGCACGACCGCGCCCGCGCCGGCGCCCAGCACCACCGGCAGCTGCCGCTGGCTCGCCGTGCTCACGTTCGCCAGGGTGACCCCCGCCGAGACCATCCCGACCACCGAGCCGTCCGGCGCGAACACCGGCACGACGGCCTGGACCAGCGGACCGAGCGTCCCGTTGATCTGCTCGACCACCACGTGCCCCTGGAGGGCGGGTTCGTAGGTGCCGATGAACTTCTGGCCGATCCTGGCCGGGTTGGGGTGCGTGTAGCGGATGCCGTCGTTGTTCAGGACGACGATGAAGTCGACGCCCGACGCCACCCGGGCGGCCTGCGCCCGCGGCTGCAGGATCGCCGTCGGATCGGGGGAGCGCAGCGCCTCGACGATCCCCGGCGAGTGGGCGAAGGTCTGGGCGACCGCGACCGACCGGTTGCGGGCCTCGTTGGTCGCGTCGTTGCGGGACTGCACGACGAGCGCCACCCCGGCGGCCACCACGAGCAGCAGCACCACGAGGATCTGCAGCACGAACACCTGACCGGCCACGGACCGGAGGTTCACCGGCCACGCGCGACGGACGTTCTGCTGCTGTTGCCGACCATGAGGGCGTCCACCGGAGGAGCCGGCGGATCCAGAAGCACCAGAGGCCGACGGAGCCCAGGATCGACCCGGAAAACGGGCCATACGGTCATATTTGCACTCCGATCGGCGTGAGGCCAAGGCCAAACCGTCCGACTCCTTCCGCCGTTTGGCCTTCACCGCCCGGCCTTGGCAAGATCGCAGGGTGTCCGAACCCAGCACCATCACCGACCCGGCCGACCCCCGCCTCGGCGACTACACCGGCCTCACCGACGTCGAACTGCGCCGCCGGCGCGAGCCCGCCGAGGGCCTGTTCATCGCGGAGGGGGAGAAGGTCATCCGCCGCGCGCTCGCCGCCGGCTACCGGATGCGGTCGATGCTGCTGACCTCCAAGTGGCTGGACGTCATGGCCGACGTCATCGCCGAGGCCGACGCCCCCGTCCACGTCGTGGAACCGGCCCTCGCCGAGGCCGTCACCGGCTACCACGTGCACCGCGGCGCCCTCGCCTCGATGGAGCGCAAGCCCCTCCCGGACGCCGCCGACGTGCTCGCGGGCGCCCGCCGGGTCGCCGTCCTCGAAGGCCTGGTCGACCACACCAACCTCGGCGCGATCTTCCGCAGCGCCGCCGCCCTCGGCATGGACGCCGTCCTGCTCTCGCCCGACTGCGCCGACCCGCTCTACCGGCGCGCCGTCAAGGTCTCGATGGGCGCCGTCTTCGCCGTCCCGTACGCCCGTCTCGACCCGTGGCCCGCCGCCCTGACGACGGTCCGCGACGCCGGATTCACCCTCCTGGCACTCACCCCCGCCGAGACCGCCGTCGACCTGTCGGCCCTGGCCCCGCAGAACCTCCCCAAGACCGCCCTGATGCTCGGCGCCGAGGGCGACGGCCTCACCCCCCAGGCGATCAAGGCCGCCGACCGCGCCGTCCGCATCCCGATGGCCCACGGCATCGACTCCCTCAACGTCGGCGCCGCCGCCGCCGTGGCCTTCTACGCCGTGACGACCTCGTAGCAACACCCGCCCCCGCTTCCCGTGACGCGGGGACTGCGCCCTACGGAAGGCCGGTGCCCGGAGCCGTCCCGCGGTCCGGCCGTCCGGCCGCCCAGGCCCGCCAAACGCCGCGACACGATGGCCGGAACTCTCCGCCCGGGGCGGCCGTCCTCAGCCCGCCGGGGCGGTCGGCGGGGCCGGGGCCGCGGCGGCCGGGGGAGCGGCGGTGAGGCCGGTCCCGCCGGAGGCGCCCGCGCCGGGCCAGGACTCGTCGAGGGAGCCGTCCGGGCGGACGGTGTAGCGGGTGGAGGTGACGGCCCCGGTCTGGGCGACGCGCTCCTCCCGGACGATCGCTCCGCCGTCGAGCCGCCAGGAGGCCGTGGCCTGCGGATCGGCGGTCGAGGAGCGGGTGGCGGCGGCGACCGGGGTGTCGCCGGAGAAGGTGTACAGCTGCACGAGGTCGACCGGCACCGAGCCCTCGGCCCGGCGGAGCACGACCACCGACGCCGGCGAGCCCTTGTACCGCGCGGGCAGCACCGAGCTGAGCGCGACCTGCGGCCCGCCCGCGGCCGAGCGCCCGTCGCGCAGGGCGATCCCCGGGCCGCCCGTGCCGTCGGGGTAGGTGCGGTTGGGCCAGTCCACGGCCGGTCCGGGCCCCTGGGCCGGAGCCAGCGCCAGGTCGCCCGGAGCCGCACCCGCCCCGCCCCGAGCGGCCGCCCCCACTGGTGTCGAGGAGGCCGCCGCCGAGGGCGTGCCCGCCACTGCCGCGCCGTCCACCGAATGCGCGGTGGGCAGCACGACCATCGTCGGCAGGCCCGAGGGCCGCAGCCCCTGGTTGCTCCGGTTCTCGCACCCCTGGGCCGCCGCGATGGCCAGCGCCACCCCGATCGTCACCGTGACGAAGACGACGAGCCGCTGCCGCAGCAGCCGCTGCCGCGGGGTGGTCGGCCGCCCCGGGGCGGGGGTGTGCTGACGGTCGCGCGGCCGCCCGGGGTTGCGGCCGCCGGGCGCGGGCGTCTGCTGACGGTCCCGCACCGGGCGGCCCCCCGAGGACGCCTCGGGTCTGGGGTGAGGGCTGCCGGCCCCCGCAGGGCGCCGCTGCGCCGAGCCGGGCCCGGGGGGCGCGGGTCGGCCGCCGGCCGCGGTCCGGGCCCGTGCCGCGGCGGCCGGGTCGGGGGAGCGTCCGGGTGCGGGCACGCCGTGCCGCACGCCGTCCGGGGCGACCGCCTCGGGCGTGGGCGGGGGCGTGGCCGAGGCCCTCCGCATGACGCGTCCGGTGCCGCCGGCCGCCGCCCCGCGGGCCGCGAGCTCGCTGAGCCGTTCGTGCAGGGCGGCCGCGCCGGGCCGTTCGGCGGGCTCCTTGGCGAGGCAGGCCCGGATCAGCGGTGCGAGCTGCGGCGGCACGTCCGCGAGGTCGGGTTCCTCGTGGACGACGCGGTAGAGCATGACCTCCGACGAGGCCCCGGAGCCGAACGGCGTGTCCCCGGTGAGCGCGTAGGCGAGCGTCGCGCCGAAGGCGAACACGTCGGTGGCGGGCGTGACGGCGGCCCCGCGGACCTGTTCCGGCGCGAGGAAGCCGGGGGAGCCGACGGCGGTGCCGACATGGGTGAGCGTGCTGGCGCCGCGCGACCAGGCGATGCCGAAGTCGATGATGCGCGGGCCGCGGGGCGAGAGCAGGATGTTGGAGGGCTTGAGGTCGCGGTGGACGACCCCGGCCTCGTGGACCTTGACGAGCCCGTCGGCGAGCGCGGCGCCGACCCGGGCGGCCTCCTGCCAGCCGAGCGGTCCCTCGTCGCCGACGCGCTTGTAGAGGGAGGGCCCGGGCACGTAGGCGGTGGCGAGCCACGGGCGGTCGGCCTCGATGTCGGAGCCGACGACGCGCGCGGTGCAGCCGCCGCGGATGCGCGAGGCGGCGGCGATCTCGCGGGCGAAGCGGGTGCGGAACTCCTGGTCCTCGGCGAGTTCGGCGCGGATCAGTTTGAGGGCGACCCGCTGCCCGCGCCGGTCGGAGCCGAGGTAGACGACCCCCATGCCGCCCGCCCCCAGTCGCCGGTGGAGGCGGTACGGCCCGACGATGCGGGGGTCCTCACGCCTCAGCCGCATCATCGCCATGTCCGTTCCCCGTCAGCCCGTGGGTGAGGCCCCGTCGGTTGGGGCATCGTCAGTTCCTGTCCGGCACAGCTTACGGACTGCCCGCTGCGGTGTGCTGATACGCAACACCTCAAGCCACCGTGCGATTGTCCGATCTTGCACTGACCTGCTGGTCATGAGGGTGCTGAAACGTTTCTCGGGGTCGCCTCTCAGGGTTCCCCCGGGGGCCCGGTCGAGGCCGTCTCCCCCTGCGGTAGTAGTCCCCACGTCGGAGCGTCATCCTCGGGGAGGCCCGAGGAACAGTACGACGGCATGACGCCCGAACGGCCCCCCGGGCCATAGCGTTGTCCTCAGCGGTGGACGGGGAGCTCGTCCCCCGAGGTTAGCCGTCCACCGCGCCAACGGGACCGGGCGAACGGCTCCGAGACCGGACCAGGAGTAAGGGCATGGCACCGCAGCTCACGGGCACCTCCCGCCGCCGTCGGCCGGCCTTCACCCTGCCCCGCACGGCCGAGCCGACGCGGCACCCCGCGGTGGCGCTGGCCATGGCCCTGCCGTGCGCGGTGCTGCTGGTGGCCCTGTTCGGCGGGTGGGACCAGATGGCGAACCAGGTCCGGGCGGTGGCCGACCTGATCGTCCGTTGAGACCCGGCCGGCCCCTGCGGCCGGCCGTAGAACGGACACTGATCCCCTGGGGACGGGGAGCCAGTGTCGCCGGGGAGGCCGTGCCCGTGTTGAGACGCGGACGGGCGAGGAGCGGTGCGCAGAGCGCCCCGGCAGGCGGAGACGCCGCGTACGGACGTCGGTGAGGGCGACCGTACGCGGCTCTTCTCTTTTCGCACGTTTCGCACGTCGGCGAACGCGAAACGGCCGGGGCCGCGATCCTCACGGATCGCGGCCCCGGCCGTTACTGTGCGCGATACTGGGATTGAACCAGTGACCCCTACCGTGTCAAGGTAGTGCTCTCCCGCTGAGCTAATCGCGCCTGGTGTGGCGGTCCTGCAGCAGACCCCGAAGGGTCCGACGTGCGCGATACTGGGATTGAACCAGTGACCCCTACCGTGTCAAGGTAGTGCTCTCCCGCTGAGCTAATCGCGCCTGGTGTGGCGGTCCTGCAGCAGACCCCGGAGGATCCGACGTGCGCGATACTGGGATTGAACCAGTGACCCCTACCGTGTCAAGGTAGTGCTCTCCCGCTGAGCTAATCGCGCGGGGAGGTTCTCCCCGGCCGAACCGGGTGATCCTCTTGGAGGTGGAGACGGGATTTGAACCCGTGTACACGGCTTTGCAGGCCGTTGCCTCGCCTCTCGGCCACTCCACCAGGCAACACTCGGAGAACGATCTTACACTGTTCTCCATCGAGCGGACGACGAGATTCGAACTCGCGACCCTCACCTTGGCAAGGTGATGCTCTACCAACTGAGCCACGTCCGCCTGTCTCCCGGGACCTTCACCGCTTTTCTTCGGCTGCGCTCCCTGGCGACGTGTTGAACTCTAGCGGATTCCCGGGCCAGCTAAAAATCCGTTCCCGCAGCGTGCACTCGGTGCACACCCGGAAGCCGCTCGCGCCTGCGCGATCCGCCGTACGCCCCCGGGCCCGCCGAGCGCCCCCGGCCTACACTTCAGGCACCGCCGCCCAGCACCACCGCGCAGGAGAACCGTGTCCGGCCGCACCGCCCCCCAGACCCCGCTCGCCCGCTTCGGCGGCCGCCTCGCCACCGGCCTGCGCGACGTCACCTCGGACCCGGCCGCGCTGGACTCCGCCGGCCACTGGGCGGTGGCCTACGACTTCGAGGGCCGCCTCACCTGCGCCCGCTTCGACGACGTCCGCCCCGCCCCCGCGCCGCCCTGCGGCACCGGCTGGCGCGGACCGGACGCCGGCGACTGGCACAGCTCCCTGGACCGCGACGCCTACACCGCGGGCGTCCGCCGCATCCGCGAGCACATAGCCGCCGGCGAGGTCTACCAGGCCAACCTCTGCCGCGTGCTCTCCGCGCCGCTGCCCGACCCCGGCCGCAGCGACGTCGACGCCCTCACCGGCCTCCTCGCCCACGGCAACCCCGCCCCCTACGCGGGCACGATCCGGCTGCCCGACCACGGCGTCGAGATCGCCACCGCCTCCCCCGAGCTCTACCTGCGCCGCTCCGGCCGCACCGTCTCCTCCGGCCCGATCAAGGGCACCGGCCGCACCGAGGACGACCTCCTCGACAAGGACCACGCCGAGAACGTGATGATCGTCGACCTGGTCCGCAACGACCTCGGCCGCGTCTGCGCCACCGGCAGCGTCACCGTCCCCGACCTGTGCGCCGTCGAGAAGCACCCCGGACTCGTCCACCTCGTCTCCACCGTCGAGGGCACCCTGCGCGACGGCGCCGGCTGGCCCGAGCTCCTGGACGCCACCTTCCCGCCCGGATCCGTCACCGGCGCACCGAAGTCCAGTGCCCTGCGGATCATCGAAGCCCTCGAAACCGCCCCGCGCGGCCCCTACTGCGGCGCCATCGGCTGGGTCGACGCCGACCGGGGCGAGGGCGAACTCGCCGTCGGCATCCGCACCTTCTGGATCGACCGCGCCGACCCCGCCGTCCCCGTGCTGCGCTTCGGCACCGGCGCCGGCATCACCTGGGGCTCCGACCCCGACCGCGAGTGGGCCGAAACCGAACTGAAGGCCGCCCGCCTGGTCGCGATAGCGTCGGGCAGCGAGACCCTCTGAAGAGATCCACGACGCCCCGCAGAGCCCCAGACCCCCCACGAAGAACCGCCACCGAGGAGCAGCGCCCGATGAACACCCCCACCAAGACCTGGGTCAACGGCACGCTCGTCGATTCCGCCGACGCCGCCGTCTCCGTCCTCGACCACGGACTGACCACCGGCGACGGCGTCTTCGAGACCATGAAGGCCGCCGACGGCCGGGCGTTCGCCCTCACCCGTCACCTCGACCGCCTCACCCGCTCCGCCCGCGGCCTCGGCCTGCCCGACCCCGACCACGACCGGGTCCGCGAGGCCTGCGCCCAGGTCCTCGCCGCCAACCCGATGCCGCTCGGCCGACTGCGCGTCACCTACACCGGCGGCAATGCCCCCCTCGGCTCCGAGCGCGGCGACGGCGGCGCCACCCTCGTCGCCGCCATCGGCCCGGTGAACCGCCGCCCCGACACCACCGCCGCCTCCGTCGTCCCCTGGCGCCGCAACGAGTACAGCGCCGTCGCCGGCCTCAAGACCACCTCCTACGCCGAGAACGTGGTCGCCCTCGCCGCCGCCCACCGCGTCGGCGCCTCCGAGGCCCTGTTCGCCAACACCGCCGGCCTCCTCTGCGAGGGCACCGGCTCCAACGTCTTCGTCGTCATCGGCGGCCGCCTGCTCACCCCCACCCTCGCCTCCGGCTGCCTGGCCGGCATCACCCGCGCCCTCGTCGTCGCGTGGTGCGGCGCCGAGGAGACCGACCTGCCGCTGGAGGCCCTCCAGGACGCCGAGGAGGTCTTCCTGACCTCCACCCTGCGCGACGTCCAGGCCGTCACCCGCATCGACGACCGCGAACTGCCCGGGGTCGGCCCGGTCACCGCCAAGGCCATGGCCGTCTTCGCCGAGCGCAGCGGCGACGACCTCGACCCGTGAGCCCCCTCCCCCGGACTCGTGTCCTCGGCCGCCTCCGGCGGATAAGCCTCCCGGCGCGGGGAAGGGACCACCACATGACCTCCACGCTGCGCCCCGAGGGCCCCGAGACACCCACTCCGGCCGGCGGCCGCACCAGACGCTGGCAGATCTGTGCCAACGGCCGCCAGGTCGGTGCCTTGCGCACCACCGCCGTCCCGCACGGCAGCCAACTCTTCGGAGAGATCGCCGAGTTGGAGATCAGTGAAGGACGCGGCCGGGGCCGCGGGACGTTCGGCGCGCTGGCCGCGGAGGAAGTGCTGCGGGGCTGGGGGTGCTCCCGTGTGGACGTCAACGTCCCCGAGACCGCGCAGGTCGCCCGCAGCCTCGCCCTCGCCCTCGGGTACACCGAGCGGATGCGGAACCTGGCCAAGCAGCTGACCGCGCCCCCCGAGCTCCCGGTCGGCGTCACCACCCGCCCGATCGGGGCCGAGGAGTTCCCGGCCTGGCTCGCCCGGGCCGCCGAGGACTACGTCCGTTCGCTGCGGGAGTCGGGCCTCACCGAGGAGCAGTCCCGCGCCAAATCCGGCGTCGACCACCAGCGCCTGCTCCCGCAGGGCGCCGCCAGCCCCGGCGTCGCGCTGCGCCGCCTCTACGGCGAGGGGGACGACGCGGGCACCGAGCCGCTCGGCTCGCTCTGGGTGGACCTCCACCAGCGCGACCTGCCGGACGGCCGACCGCTCGCCTGGGTCATGGTCGTCGAGGTGTCCCCGGTCCACCGGGGCCGGGGACACGGCCGGACGCTGATGCTGGTCGCCGAACGCGAGTGCCTGGCCGCCGGCGTCCGCACCCTCGGTCTGAACGTCTTCACCGTCAACGAGGTCGCCATCGGGCTCTACGCCTCGCTCGGCTACCAGGTCACCAACCGCCTCTACGGCAAGCAGCTGTGACCCGACGATGCGTCAGGAAGCCTTCTGCTCCTCGATGATGGCGACGATCCGCTCCTGCAGACCGTCCTGGCTCTGCCCACCGTCCAGCCGCTTCCCCGCGATCACGTACGTCGGCGTGCCCTTCACCCCGATCGCCTTGCCCTCGGCCTGGTCGGCGTCCACCGTCAGCATGTGCCGCCCGTCGATCAGCGCCGTGTCGACCTCGTCGGCGTCCACGCCGACCTCGCGCGCGACGTCCAGCAGCACCTGCTGCCCCTTCGCGTCCAGCTCCTCGACGCGGGCCAGCAGGGCCTCCACGAACGGCCACCCCAACCCCTGCGCGAAGGCCTCCTCGGCGGCCTCCGCGGCCGCGTAGGCGTACTTGTGCTTCTCCAGCGGGAAGTGCCGCACCTCCACCGGCAGCGCGTCGCCGTACTGCGCACGAAGCGCCCTTACGTCGTCCAGGGCGGTACGGCAATCCGGGCACTGGAGGTCGCACCAGAACTCGAGACGGGGGAGGGAACCATCGATCATTCCCCCAGTGTTCCACTAGTGGGCCCCGCGCCGCCCCGCGGTGCGCCCGCAGCCCCGGCGACAGGAGGCAGCGATGACCACCACGACCCCATCCGACCGGACACCGCCGTGCTGAGCGCGGCCGTCAGCTTCGCCCTCACGGCAGCCGGCCTCGGCGTCGCGGGCCTGCGCGCCCACCGGCGCCGCTTCCTCTCCGCGACCCGCTGGTTCGCCGTCGCCCTGCTGCCCGCCGGCCTCTACCTGACCGGGCTGTTCCCGGTTGCCCGCACCATCGCCGACGAGTTCGGCACCTGGGCCACCGAACTGGTCTTCGACCCCCGTGTCTGGACCGGCATCGTGCTGCTCGGCATCTCCGTCGCCCTGCTGCTCACCACGCGGTTCGTGGGCCGCCGCGGTGCGGTCGAGGAGCCGCAGGCCCGCCCGGCGGCGGGCCGGGCGCCGGAGCGGCCCGCGGTCGAGCCTGCGCAGCCCAGGGCGGCGCAGTCGGCGCCGAAGAAGGCCGCGGGGAGGAAGCAGGATGACGGCCTGGGCGACTTCGCCGACATCGAGGAGATCCTCCGCAAGCGCGGCATCTGACCGGCTCCGGGGCAGTACGGACGGCCGCCTCAGGCGGAGGGCACGGCCTCCGCCGAGCGCTGGCGCGCCCGGTAGGCGGCGACGTGCAGCCGGTTCCCGCAGGTGCGGCTGTCGCAGTAGCGGCGGGAGCGGTTGCGCGAGAGGTCCACGAAGACGCGTGCGCAGTCCGGCGCCTCGCAGCGGCGCAGCCGCTCGCTCTCGCCCGCCATGAAGATGAACGCCAGCGCCATGCCCAGCTCGGCGGCCAGGTGGTCGCCGAGCGCGGCGTGCGGGGCGAAGTAGTGGATGTGCCACCCGTGGTGGTCGTGGTTGATCAGCCGGGGCGTCGTGCCGGCGGCCGCGACGATCGAGTTGACCAGCTCGGCCGCCGCCGCGGTGGACTCCGTCCCGAACACCTCGCGCAGCCGCGAGCGCAGGTCCTGCACGCTGCGCAGGTCGGCCTCGGTGAGGGAGTCGATCTCGCTGATCTCCTGGCGGACCACGAAGGCGTCGAGCGCGGCCACGTCCGGCAGCAGCTCGGTGCCGCAGACCTCGGGCGCGGTGTTGAGCAGCTCGACGAGCGTGTTCAGCGCGCACTCGGTGTCGTGGGTGATCAGCACGTGGGGACTCCTCGCGGAGGGGGGACGTCATTACCCCGCGTCTGCGGTTACCCCAGACCATACCGGGCCGTGCGGCGGAAGGCGGTCGCCTTCTTTCGAAGGAATGTACGGATGGCGTCGATGTGACGGAAAGTGGACGGCGGTCAATCGAATAACCCCTCCGAAGAGCCGCCTGCGGCCGGAATACCGGCGGCGCCCGGCATGGAGGCCGGCCACCCGAACGGGTGGCCGGCCTCCATGCCGGGCGCCTGCGGTGCTGCGGCCCCGCTCCTGGTGGGAACGGGCCGGTACCGGCCCCGAGACCGCGTCGTGCGCGGCTGAGTCTGCTGCCGTGCCCCCGAGTAGGACGGCTGCGATGACGGCAGGGGGTGCGGCCCCGCCGCCGGCGGGGCGTGACCGCCTCCGGGCGGGATCAGCTTTCGGCGAGGATGTGGGACAGCTCCCGGTCGAGGTCGAAGTGGCGGTGTTCGGTGCCGGGGGGCACCGCGGCGTCCGTCCGCTTGAGGAACGACTCAAGCGCCCGGGCCGGGGCCTCCAGCAGGGCTTCTCCTTCCGGAGAGCTCAGTGCGATGCAGACCACCCCTTGCCCGTGACTGCGCGACGGCCACACCCGGACATCGCCGGTACCGGTGGGTCGGTGCAGCCCCTCCGCGAGGAGATCTCGGGCGAACACCCACTCCACGGTCTCGTCGGCGCCCGTGTGGAACGTGGCGTGCACGGCGTAGGGGTCGGCGGTGTCGTAGCGCAGGCCCGCGGGGACGGGCAGTGAGGACTCGCTGGACACGATGAGGCGCAGGTGCAGCTCGCAGCTGACCGTGGTGTTCATAAGCGCCATGGCCTTTCGCTCAGTGTGCGCTCGGGGAATCGCACGTCGGCGAACGGACCATCCCACCTCCAAGCCCGATGTAAACCCCTCTGTCCCGATTCGGGGCCGAGTCGTACCCCTTACGGCGCATTGCGGAATCTTCCCCGAGTGCCCCGGCCCGGCATTACCGGGCCACTTCTCGGTTAGTTTCCTGGCATGACTGTGCGAAACGACAAGACCGGCGGGAACACGGGAACGGGTGAATCGATCATGCCGGACGACACGGCCGGCGGCGGGACGGCCCCGGAGGGCGGTCGGGCACTCGGCTCGCGGGCGCCCGCGTTCATCCGCCGGTCCCGCCCGCTCCACCTCGCCTGGCAGGCGGTGGTCTTCCTGGCCGGCCTCGCCGTCGTCGTCCTCGGCGTGGTCATGCTGCCGCTGCCCGGCCCCGGCTGGGTGGTCGTCTTCCTGGGCATGGGCCTGTGGGCCACCGAGTTCGTCTGGGCCCAACTGGCCCTGCGCTGGACCCGCCGCAAGGTCCACGAGGCCGCCCGGCGCGCCCTGGACCCGAAGGTGCGCCGACGGAACCTGGCGCTCACCGCCCTCGGCCTGGCCGCGCTCGTCGGGATCGGCGGCTGCTACGTCGCGCGCTACGGCCTCACCTTCCCCTGGACGGCGGACGAGAGCTGAGCCGGCCCGGGGGCGGGGCCCCGTCGGGCAGGGTGTTCGGACCACCCTCCGGGATGCGGTAATGTTTTCCCTGCACCCGGGCGATTAGCTCAGCGGGAGAGCACTTCGTTCACACCGAAGGGGTCACTGGTTCGATCCCAGTATCGCCCACCGGA
>NZ_JAQYXB010000597.1:0-397 GCF_036322405.1 Streptomyces sp. SP17BM10
ACCTCATCGTGGTGCAGCAGGCCCGCGGCGCCGTCGAGGACGCCCGCCTGGCGCTCGCCGCCGTCGAGGGGGAGATCGCCCACCGGGGCACGCTGCCGCCCAGGGTGACCGAGGCGGAGGACCGGGCCCGCGCCGAGCACCAGCAGCGGCTCCCGCCCCGGGCCGCCCCCAGACGCGCCACAAAGACCAGCGCCGCGGCCCTTCATCACCACGTTCCGCTGCTCCCCCCTCCTGACCTGCGGTCGGTCGACGTGCGCGCGCCGGGCGGCGCGCTCCAGCTGTGCCCAGTCCGCGGTGAGCCGTTCCAGCGCGGCCACCGGCGCCTCCTGGGCGTCGTCGGGTGCGGCCTCCCTCGCGCGGGCCGTGGCCAGCGCGGCGGCCTGGGCGCAGTGGGCGG
>NZ_JAQYXB010000598.1:0-946 GCF_036322405.1 Streptomyces sp. SP17BM10
CCGCCCCGCCACCACCGTCCCCACCGGGATGTCATTGCCCGCACCCAACCGCGACAACAACACCGCCCACCCCGCCCGCAGCACCATGAACAACGTCGCACCGCACTCACGCGCCAACCCCACCAACCCGGCGTGCACGTCCGCCGGCACCGCCAGGTCGACCACCCCACCGGCGAAGCCCGGTTCCAGGGGCCGCGGCCGGTCGGTGGGCAGCGTGAGCTCCTCCGGCAGTCCGGCCAGGCGCGAGCGCCAGAAGTCGAGCTGCCGGTTCGCCAGAGCCTCGGAATCGTCCTCGTCGCCCAGCACCTCCCGCTGCCAGAGCGCGTAGTCGCCGTACTGCACCGGGAGTCCGGTCCACGCCGGAGCGTCGCCGGTGGTGCTACGGGTGGCGAAGGCCTCGGCGAGATCGCGCAGCAGCGGGCCCGTCGACCAGCCGTCGCACGCGATGTGGTGCACCACCAGGAGCAGCACGTGTTCCTGCGGCGCGATCCGGAACAGCCAGGCCCGGATCGGGAGTTCGCCCGCGAGGTCGAAGCCGTGGCCGGACGCCGTCGCCAGCCGCCCGTCGAGCTCGTCCCGGCCGCAGGCCCGCACCTCCCACGGGACGAGTGGTTCGCCCGTGACCGGCACGATCCGCTGCCACGGCACGCCGTCGACGACCGGGAACACCGTCCGCAGGCTCTCGTGCCGGCCCACCACGTCCTCCAGCGCCGCCCGCAGCGCTCCCTCGTCCAGCTCGCCCCGCAGCCGCAGTGCCGTCGGCACGGTGTACGTCGAGGCGCCGGACACCCGTTCCCACTCGCGCAGGAACCAGAGGCGCTGCTGCGCGTGCGAGAGCGGCAGCCGCTCGGGGCGCTCGACGGGCCGCAGCGGCGGCCTCGGGGCCACCTCGCCGCGCCGGTCGAGCAGGGCGGTCAGGCCGGCCACGGTCGGCGCCTGGAACAGG
>NZ_JAQYXB010000599.1:0-1054 GCF_036322405.1 Streptomyces sp. SP17BM10
CCTGTTCCAGGCGCCGACCGTGGCCGGCCTGACCGCCCTGCTCGACCGGCGCGGCGAGGTGGCCCCGAGGCCGCCGCTGCGGCCCGTCGAGCGCCCCGAGCGGCTGCCGCTCTCGCACGCGCAGCAGCGCCTCTGGTTCCTCGGGACCGTCGACAGCGAGGTCCGGACGGCGACGTACGCGATGCCGCTGACCGTCCGGCTGCGGGGCGCGCTGGACGAGGGGGCGCTGCGGGCGGCGCTGGAGGACGTGGTGGGCCGGCACGAGAGCCTGCGGACGGTGTTCCCGGTCGTCGACGGCGTGCCGTGGCAGCGGATCGTGCCGGTGACGGGCGAACCGCTCGTGCCCTGGGAGTCCGTGGCCTGCGGGGCGGAGGAGGTCACCGGGCTGATCGACGCTGCCGTGCACGGCGTCATCGACCTCGCGGCCGAACTTCCGATCCGGGCCTGGTTGTTCCGGATCGCGCCGGACGAGCACGTGTTCCTGCTGGTGGTGCACCACATCGCGTGCGACGGCTGGTCGATGGAACCGCTCCTGCGCGACCTGACCGCCGCCTACGCGGCTCGCAGCGGGTCGGGCGAACCGCCGGCGTGGGGCGGACTCGGCGTCCAGTACGCCGACTACGCGCTCTGGCAGCGTGGAGTGCTGGGCGACGAGGATGACCCGGAGTCACTGATGCATCGTCAGCTCGGCTTCTGGTGCGATCGTCTGGCCGGTCTGCCGGAGGAGCTGGCACTGCCGACGGACCGGCCGCGGCCCGCGGTGGCGACCTTCGCGGGCGACACCGTGGACCTCGCGATACCCGCCGACGTGCACGCCGGGCTGGTGGCGCTGGCGCGTGAGTGCGGTGCGACGCTGTTCATGGTGCTGCGGGCGGGGTGGGCGCTGCTGTTGTCGCGGTTGGGTGCGGGCAGCGACATCCCGGTGGGGACGGTGGTGGCGGGGCGGTCGGACGAGGCGCTGGACGAGTTGATCGGGTTCTTCGTCAACACGCTGGTGCTGCGGACGGACCTGTCGGGCGACCCGAGCGTCCGGGAGCTGCTGCGCCGGGTGCGC
>NZ_JAQYXB010000600.1:0-18876 GCF_036322405.1 Streptomyces sp. SP17BM10
GCCCGGCGTGGACCGCGGTGTGAGTGGAGGCGCCCTGCGGGCCGTGAGCTCAGGCGCTCACCAGTTGCGGACCTGCCGGATGATCCGCCGCCGCAGCCTGACCGTCCGGCTCCCGTCCGGGAAGAGCCGCAGCCGGTCGAGCTCCCAGTGTCCGTACTCGGCGTGCTCGGTGAGCAGTTGGCGCGCCGCGTTGCGCGAGGTGCCGCGCGGCATGCGCAGGGACTGGTACTCGTACTCCGGCTGCCGGACGATCGGCTTCGGTGGGGTCAAAACGCTCCTCCTGAGATTCGCCTGCCGGCAAGCCTACGACCTGGCTCCGACAGGGGCCCCGGGTATTTCCGGTCGACCTCCCGCCCGCCGACCGCCCGCGCCACTGACTGCGCGTCAGTTCTGTTGCTCCTGCGGACGGGATACCCCGATCCCGGCGCGCGAAGCCGTCCGTTGGCGGCCGGGGTGTGCCCTCCACGCACCTCGTGCGCCGGGTTCGCGCGGGGACGAATGCCTGCAGATCGGACATCAGGGGGGAAGTTGCGGTGAAATCGCGGGTGTAGGTGACAACCGCTGTGCGTACCGACACCGCGGGGAGATAGCGTCTGCACCATGTCTGATGCCGCGCAGCCCACCATTGCCGAGGTACGCGCCGCCGCCGAGGCGGTCAAGGCCGCCATCGACCGTCATCTGGAAGCGGTGTCAAGCCCCAGCGCAGCGGATGATCCCGCTGTGTCCGCCGCCTACGAGCAGCTCGCGACGGCGGCCATCGCCTACGACCAACTCCTGTACGAGGTCTACGACGAGGTCACCCCCTTCGAGGTCCCCGGGGACGAGGGCCCCGGGGGCTACCACGGCCCCGAACAGCCCGAGGCGATCAGCGTGCTGATCCGCCGCGACTACCACGTCGTCGACCCCAAGCGGCTGCGCGCGCAGGCCGAGCGCCTCGACGACTCGCTCACCCCGGGCGGCGGCGGCGAGGCCGGCGTGAACGCCGCGATCGGCGTGCTGTTCGGCGAGTACGAGCCGGACGAGATCGCCGCCCGCAGCGAGGAGTTCGGCCTGGAGGAGGCCGACTCGACGCTCTGGGTCGCGGCGGCCGAGCCGACCGAGCCGGGGGAGTGGCTGCCGGAGCCCTTCGACCACGCCGACCCGCAGCTGCTCATCTGCCGGTTCGACGTGAGCGAGGTCTACGACGACGAGGACCTCGACGACTGACGCGGCCCGGACGTGCGAGCGGGCGGCCCCCACACCCTGGGAGCCGCCCGCTCGCTTTCGTTCCCGTTCCCGTTCCCGTCCCCGTCCCGGGCCGGGCTCAGTACTCCGAGGCCGCGTTCTCCGCGAGGATCGCCCGCAGCCGGGTGGTGCGCGGTTGCGCCGGGCGCTCGGCGACGGCCTGGGCGAGCGCCGGGCCCGCCGCGTGCACCACGGACAGGTGCCGCTCGCCGCGCCCGAAGGCGGTGTAGACCCACTGCCGGGTCAGCGCCGGGCCGGCGTCCTCCGGCAGCACGACGACCGCGCCGGGCCAGCGCCGCCCGAGCGCCTGGTGGACGGTGAGCGCCCAGCCGTGGCGCAGCCGCGCCGCGTCCGCGGGCGGGACGGTGCGGCGGGTGCCGTCCGCGTACTCCAGGTGCAGTCCGGTGGCGTCGCCGTCGAGCACCCGGGCCGGGCGGGTGATGCCGGGCGCGGGGGACTCGACCACCCGGTCGCCCGGGTCGAAGCCGCCGAACCGGCCGGGGCCGGGGTTGAGCCGGGCCTTGGCGGCGGCGTTGAGCGCCCGCGTGCCGCCCGGGCCGCCGTGGCCGGGGGTGAGCAGCACGACCTCCTCGGCCGGGATGCCGAGGGCGCGCGGGATCGAGTCGGTGAGCAGCTGGACGGCGCGGTGGACGGCCTCGGCGCCGTCCCTGGCTGTCAGGATGACGACCTCCTTGTCCGGCGCCTCGACCGGCTGCAGCTCGCCGATGCCGATGCCGGAGACCAGCTCGCCGATCGGGCCGAAGTCCGGGGTGCGGGAGGCGACCGCCGGGCAGACCTTGGCGGCCAGCAGGTCGGCGAAGAACCGCCCGGGGCCGGCCGACCAGAGCTGGCCGGGGTCGCCGCTGAGCACCAGCCGGGTGCCGTCGGCGAGCGACTCCAGGACGGTGGCGGCGAGTTCGACGTCCAGCAGCGGGGCGTCGAGGACGACCAGGAGGTCCAGCGCGAGCGTGCCGTCGGACGAGCGGCCGGGGCCGCCGGCGCCGGAGAGCAGCTCGGCGAGCGTGACGACCCGGGCGTCGGGCCCGGCCAGGGCCGCGAAGGAGGCGCGGCCCTGGTCGGTCCAGGTGGCGGCCCAGGCGCGCAGCCCGAGGCCGGCGGCGGCGGTGAGCAGCGCGGCCGGTTCGGCGCGGGCGGCCTCGCCGCCGGTGTGCAGGACGAGGGCGCTGCCGGCGACGGCCAGGACGAGGGCCGTCGCGGACGAGGAGGGCGCGGCCTCGGCGGCGGCGGCCCATGCGGTCGGGCCGGGGGCGGGCACGGCCGCGGCGGCGGGCTCGGCACCTTCGTCCTCGGACGTGGACGCCTCGGAAGCGGCAGCCTCGCCCTCCGAGCCGCCCTCCTCCGCCTCGGCGATCTCCTCGGCGATCTCCTCCGAGACCTCCTCCGAGGCCTCCTCCGAGACCTCCTCGGCATCGTCGGGGTCCTCGCCCGGGACGAACGTCGCCATCAGCTGGAGCAGCCCCTCCGCGAGGCTGTCCTCCGCCATCGCCAGCCGCTCCAGCGCGAGCAGTGTCCGGGTCGGCGGCTCGTCGTCCTCGTCGCCCGACCCGTGCGCCCCGGGCCCGGCGAGCTCCTCCTGGAAGGGCAGCACGCGACCGTCCTCGACGGCGGCCTGGATCGCGGCGGCCGGCTCCGGCATGCGCAGGCGTTCGAGTCCGGCCGCCACCTCGGAGAGCTCCAGGGCGGAGTGCCCGCGCAGCACGGCCTGCTCGAGCAGCCACAGCACGAGGGCCTGGGCGCGGCGGGCGTCGCCGGCCTCGGCGTCGGGGCCGAGCAGCGCGCGGGCGAAGCCGTCGGCGTGCTCGGGGCGGACGCCGGGCAGGCCGAGGACGGCCCACGGGTCCGCCCGCAGCCGCTCGGCGGCGTCGTCGCCGAACTCGGCCACGGCGGCGGACGCGAGCTCGGCGGGGGCGCCGCCCGCGGCGAGGACCTCGGCGGTGGCGCGCAAGGCGTCGGTGCGCTGCTCGCCATCGTCGGCGCGCGCGGCCGGCGCGGTGGCCGGAGGCGCCGCCGGACCCGCCGGAGCAGCCGCCGGAGCCGCCGCGGGCGCGGCCGCCGCAGCGGGCGCCGAGGCCTGCGGCCCGACGCTGCGGATCCGCTGCGCCAGCTCGGCGATCGCCGCGGCTTTGTCCGCCGGAGCCATAGGAGCCGCCGGACCCGCCGGACCCGCCGGACCCGCCGAGTCGGCCTCCGGAGCGCCGTTCTCCGTGTCACTCATCGTCCGCTCCAAAGGTCACTCCACTGCGTGTGTTGCTCGAGAGGGGTCAGAGCTCGGTCCACCCCTGGTCCGGGTAGCGGTGCACCGGGGACGAGATGTCGTCCAGCGCGCCGCGGATCTCACCCGGAAGCGTAAGCGCCTCCACCGACAGCGCCGACTGCAGCTGTGCCGCCGTCCGCGCCCCGACCAGCGCGCTCGCCACCCCGGGCCGGTCCCGCACCCACGCGAGGGCGACCGCGAGCGGGCTGCTGGCGAGCCCGTCCGCGGCGGTCGCGACCGCGTCGACGATCCGCCGCGAGCGCTCCCCGAGGTAGGGCTGGACGAAGCCGGACAGGTAGGGCGAGGCGCCGCGCGATTCCTGCGGGACGCCGTGCCGGTACTTGCCGGTGAGCACCCCGCGCCCGAGCGGCGACGAGGCGAGCAGCCCGACCCCGGTGTCCAGGGCGGCCGGCAGCGCCTCGCGCTCGATGCCGCGCTGGAGGAGCGAGTACTCCAGCTGCGCCGCGGCGAGCGGGGTCCGCGCGTGGTGCGCGCTCTGCCAGGTCGCGGCGCGGGCGAGCTGCCAGCCGCTGTAGTCGCAGACCCCGGCGTACCGGGCGCGCCCGGAGTTGACGGCGATGTCGAGGGCGCTGAGCGTCTCCTCGGCCGGGGTGCCGGGGTCGAACGCGTGCACCTGCCACAGGTCGACGTAGTCGGTGCCGAGCCTGCGCAGCGAGGCGTCGAGGGCGGCGAGCAGGTGGCCGCGCGAGCAGTCGAAGCGGCGGCGGGGCTCCGGGACGCTGCCGGCCTTGGTGGCGATGACGAGTTCGGAGCGCGGGACGAGGCTGTCGGTGAGGCGGGAGAGCAGGTACTCGGCGCCGCCGTCGGCGTACACGTCGGCGGTGTCGACCAGGTTGCCGCCGGCGTCGACGAACTCCTTGAGCTGCTCGCCGGCTTCGTGCTCGTCGGTGTCGCGGCCCCAGGTCATGGTGCCGAGGCCGAGCCGGGAGACCTGAAGGCCGGTACGGCCGAGGTGACGAAGTTCCATCCGACGGGCCCTCCACTCGGCGGGCCCGGGGCGCCCCCGATGGCCCTGTGAACGCGCAGGTGGGGAGGGGACTCCCCACGTCGGCTGAGCGTAGCGGCCGGTGCACGGACAGGTGCGCAGACCCGCAGGACGATCAACACCGGGCGGCCGGCGGCGCGGTGGCCCGATCCGCGGCTACCGACCAGTAGCATCAGCGCGGGGCGCCCGGTTACCCTCACCACCAAGCCCACCCGACTGGAAGGTTCGGCACATGCGACTCGGCATCAACCTCGGCTACTGGGGACTCGGCATGGACGCCGACAACATCGCCGTGGCCCAGGAGGCGGACCGGCTGGGCTACTCGGTGTGCTGGGCGGCCGAGGCGTACGGTTCGGACGCGGCGACCGTGCTCAGCTTCGTCGCGGCGAAGACCGAGCGGATCGACGTCGGTTCGGCCATCTTCCAGATCCCGGCCCGCACCCCGGCCATGACCGCGATGACCGCCGCGACCCTGGACACCCTGTCCGGCGGCCGGTTCCGGCTCGGCCTCGGCGTCTCGGGCCCGCAGGTCTCCGAGGGCTGGTACGGCGTGAAGTTCGACAAGCCGCTCGCCCGCACCCGGGAGTACGTGGAGATCGTCCGCAAGGCGATGTCCCGCGAGCGCCTGGTGCACGAGGGAGAGCACTGGACGCTGCCGCTGCCCGGCGGCCCCGGCAAGCCGATCAAGCTGACCGTCCACCCGGTGCGCGAGCGCATCCCGCTGTACATCGCGGCGATCGGCCCGAAGAACCTGGAGCTGACCGGCGAGATCGCCGACGGCTGGCTCGGCATCTTCTTCTCGCCCGAGCACGCCGGCCTCTCCCTCGACGCGCTGCGGGCCGGCCGCGAGAAGAGCGGGCTGACGCTGGACGGCTTCGACCTCTGTCCGACGGTCAACGTCGTCGTCGGCGACGACATCAAGGCCGGCGTCGACTCGCTGCGCTCCTACGCGGCGCTGTACATCGGAGGCATGGGCAGCAAGGAGAAGAACTTCTACAACCAGCTCGCCCGGCGCATGGGCTACGAGCAGGCCGCCGACGAGGTCCAGGAGAAGTACCTGGCCAAGGACTACGCGGGCGCCGCCGCGGCCGTTCCGCACGACCTGATCGACGCCACCGCGCTGATCGGCGACACCGCCCGCGTCGCCGACCGCATGCAGGCCTACGCCGAGGCGGGCGTCACCACGCTCACCCTGGCCCCCGGCGGCTTCACCCTGGACGAGCGGATCCGGGCGCTGCGCACGGGGGTCGAGGCCCTGGAGCGCGCCGGTCTGGCCTAGCGGGTCCTACAGCCAGTCGTGCCGCTTGAACACCCGGTGCAGCACCACGCAGACGACCGCCATCAGTCCGAGGGCCGCCGGGTAGCCCCAGGGCTGGTGCAGTTCGGGCATGTGGTCGAAGTTCATCCCGTAGATGCCGGCGATCATCGTCGGCACCGCGGCGAGCGCCGCCCAGGCGGAGATCTTCCGCATGTCGTCGTTCTGCTGCACGCTGACCTGCGCCAGGTTGGCGGCGAGGATGTCGGACAGCAGCCGGTCCATGCCGTCCACCTGGTCGTTCACCCGGGCCAGGTGGTCGGCGACGTCCCGCAGGTAGGGCGCCGCCTCGGGGCGCACGAAGGAGGCGCCGCGCTCCAGGCGCAACATCGGCTCCAGCAGCGGGCCGGTGGCCCGGCGGACGGTCATCACCTGCCGCTTGGCGCCGTAGATCCGTCCGGCCGCGTCGCTGCCGGTGCGGCCGGGGGCGAAGATCTCGGCCTCCAGCTCGTCCAGGTCGTTCTGGAGGGCGGCGGCGACGTCCACGTAGCTGTCGACGACGGCGTCGCAGACGGAGTGCAGCACCGAACTCGGGCCGTAGGTGAGGAGGTCGGGCTGGAGCTCCAGCGCCTGCCGCAGGCCGCCGGTCGGGCCGTCCTCGCCGTGCCGGACGGTCAGCACGAAGTCGTCGCCGACGAAGACCATCACCTCGCCGGTGATCACCTCGCGGGTGTCCGGGTGGTAGCCGAGCGACTTGAGCACCACGAACAGCGAGCCCTGGTAGGCCTCGACCTTGGGCCGCTGGTGGGCGCTCGCGACGTCCTCGACGGCCAGCGGGTGCAGCCCGAACTCCGCGCTGACCTGCCCGAGTTCCTCGGCGGTCGGCTCGAACAGGCCTATCCAGACGAAGCCGCCGGGCCCGGCGGTCCTGGCGGCGTCGCGGGTGCCCGCGGGGCCGGGCGGCTCCTCGACCAGACGGCCGTCGCGGTAGATGGCGCAGTGGACGATCATGCGGGTCATTGTGACCCGGATGCGGCGGTCCATTCCCGCACCGGGTCCTCCCGGAGAGCCGCCCGCACGCCCGCGCCCCCGCACGGAGGCCGTAGGCTAGGCCCCATGCCGACCCTGCTGCTCGTCCGCCACGGCCGCTCGACCGCGAACACCGCCGGGATCCTGGCCGGTTGGACGCCGGGGGTGGACCTCGACGACACCGGGCGCGCGCAGGCCGCCGCGCTCGCGGACCGGCTCGCCGGCATCCCGCTGGCGCAGGCCGTCAGCAGCCCGCTGGAGCGCTGCCGGCAGACCCTGGAGCCGCTGCTCGCCGCCCGGCCCGAGCTGGGCGGGCCCGCCCTGGACGAGCGGCTCGGCGAGTGCCACTACGGCGAGTGGACCGGCCGCCCGCTGGCCGAGCTGGCCAAGGAGCCGCTGTGGCGCACCGTCCAGGACCACGCCGCCGGCGCGGCGTTCCCCGGCGGCGAGTCGCTGCGCGAGCTGAGCCACCGCACGGTCGACGCGGTGCGCGAGTGGAACGGGAAGATCGCCGCCGAGCACGGCGACGACGCGGTCTGGCTCGCCTGTTCGCACGGGGACGTCATCAAGGCGGTCGTCGCCGACGCGCTCGGCCTGCACCTGGACCACTTCCAGCGGATCAGCGTCGAGCCGTGCTCGGTCACCGCGATCCGCTACACCCCGCAGCGCCCCTTCGTCCTGAGAATGGGCGACACCGGTGACCTGGCCTCGCTCGCGCCCCGGCCCGGCGCCGCGCCGGCCGCGCCCGCCGGTGACGCCGTGGTCGGCGGCACCGCCTGACCCACCGGGTGCCATCCCGGCCCCGGCCTCCGGCTCGGCTCCCCCGCCGGGGCCCGGAGGTCGTAGGGTGACTAACGAGTCCACCGATCCCGCGCGGTCCCCCGGCGGATCCAACCGAGCGACACGATCCGGAGCGAGAGCGTGCCCCGTCAGGTCTTCTTCTACGACCAGCCCGAACGGTTCGTGGCCGGCACCGTCGGCCAGCCCGGCGCCCGGGCGTTCTACCTGCAGGCCAGCGCACGGGGCCGGATCACCAGCGTGCTGCTGGAGAAGACCCAGGTCGCCGCGCTCGCCGAGCGGATCGAGGAGGTCCTGGACGAGGCGCTGCGGCGCAGCGGCGGCGACCCGGCGATCCCGGCCGCCGCCCCGCAGGACCTGCTCGACACCGCGCCGCTGGACCTGCCGCTGGAGCAGGAGTTCCGGGTCGGCACGATGGCCCTGGCCTGGGACAGCGTGGACGGCTGCCTCGTGGTCGAGGCGCAGGCGCTGGTCGAGGAGGAGGACGAGGAGGCCGCCGAGGCGGTCTTCGAGGACGACGACAACGGCCCGGACATGCTGCGCGTGCGGCTGTCCGGCGCGATGGCGCGGGTGTTCGCCAAGCGCGCGCTGGACCTCGTCGCGGCCGGCCGCAAGCCCTGCCCGTTCTGCAACCTGCCGCTCGACCCGGAGGGCCACCTGTGCCCGCGCGCGAACGGTTACCGGCGCTGAACACCGAAACCCCGCCCCAGGCGGACCCGGCCGCGGCCGCGGTCCTCGCCGCCGACGTGCCCACCGCCCTGGCGCTGCTGCGCGAGGGCGGGCTGACGGTGCACGGCCGTCTCACCGAGGCCTCCAACGCGGCCCTCTACTGCACGGTCGAGCTCGGCTCGCTGAGCGCCCAGGCGGTCTACAAGCCGGTGGCCGGCGAGCGCCCGCTGTGGGACTTCCCGGACGGCACGCTGGCGGGCCGCGAGGTCGCCGCGTACGAGCTGTCCGCCGCGACCGGCTGGGCGCTCGTCCCGCCGACGGTGCTGCGCGACGGGCCGCACGGGCCCGGCATGGTGCAGCTGTGGATCGAGCCGGACCCGCAGGCCGAGCCGCTGCTGGCCCTCCAGGACCCGTCCGGCCCGGAGCCGGGCTGGTTGCCGATCATCCAGGCCGAGGTCGGCGGCGGGCGCACCGCGCTGCTGGTGCACCACGACGACGACCGGCTGCGCCGGCTCGCGGTGCTGGACGCCGTCCTCAACAACGCCGACCGCAAGGGCGGCCACCTGATCCCTGCGGCCGACGGCCGGGTCTACGGCATCGACCACGGCGTCACCTTCAACACCGAGGGCAAGCTGCGCACGCTGCTCTGGGGCTGGGCCGGGGACCCGCTGCCGGCCGAGGCGCTGGAGGTGCTCGCCCGCCTGGCCGCCGAGCTGGACGGCGGGCTCGGCGCGCGCCTGGCCCCGCACCTGACGGCGGCCGAACTGGCCGCGACGCGCGCCCGGGTGGACGGGCTGCGCGGCACGGGGCTGCACCCGCTGCCGTCGGAGGACTGGCCCGCCATCCCCTGGCCGCCGGTGTGACGTCCGCAACCCCTGGACCGCTTCCGGCGTGCGGAAGGCCGGTGGTATGGACCTGTCAGTCGCAGCGGAGCAGACTGCTCCGATGGACGCACGACGGACCACCCCCACTCCCCGTGCCACGCCGGACCTGCCGCTGCACCGCCTCCAGGTCCCGCTGCCGCACCTGCTCCCGTTCGCCATCGGCACGTTCGACACGATCGGCCCGCTCTCCCGGGCCGGCTTCCCGCACCGGCACTCCTTCTACGAGATCGTGCACGTCACCGGCGGGCGCGGCGCCCACGTCCTGGACCTCGTCCACCGGCCGCTGGCACCGCCGCAGTTGTGCGTGATCGCGCCCGGCCAGGTGCACTACTGGGCGGACGCGGACGAACTCGCGGGCCGGGTCGTCCTGTTCGACGAGGACTTCCTCCTCGGCCAGTCGGGCGACCTCGCCGCCCTGCGCGCCCTGGCGGCCCGGCCCGGCCTGGACCTCGGCGACCAGGCCGAGGCGGTGGGCGCGCTGCTCGCCGACATGGAGCGCGAGTTCCAGGCCACGCCGCCCGGCTACCAGGGCGTGCTGCGGGCCAGCCTGCACATCCTGATCGTCCGCGCCCTGCGTGCCGCCACCCCGGGCGAGCCGGGCGCGTCGCCGGGCCGACCGGGCGAACTGGCCGCCGCCTTCACCCGGTTGATCGCCCGGCCCGGCGGAGTGCGGTACTCGGTGGCCTCCAGCGCGCAGGAACTCGGCGTGTCCCCGGGCCACCTGCAGACGCTCGTCAAGCGGGCCACCGGCCGCACGCCGGGCGGACTGATCCGCCGCCAGCAGACCCTGGAGGCCAAACGCCTGCTCGCGTGCACGGACTTGACGATACGCCAGGTCGCCAAGGAGGCCGGGTTCGCCGATCCGGCCTACTTCTGCCGCTTCTTCCGGCGGGAGACCGGCATGACGCCGGGGGAGTTCCGGGCCGGGGTCGGCGGAAAACACCACGATCCCAGGATCGCGTCCATCGCGGCCTGCCCGGACGGCCCGTAGGTTTGCCGGTGGCCACCGGTGGCCGCGCCGGCGCGCGCGGACGGCCGACCGGTCCGGCCCTTGTCATGCCCCCACCATGGCAAGGGCCACCCCCCCCACTTCTTCGTTCCCGCGCCCCCGAAGGAGCAGGCACATGCCCACCCCCGACGGCAGGATCAGCCGCAAGACCGTCCTGAAGGCCGCCGTGGCGCTCGGCGCCGCCCCGCTGCTGTTCGGCGGCGGCATCGCGCTCGCCCGCGAACAGGCCGGCGGCGGCGCCCTGACTCCCACCCCGGCCTGCCACGACGGCGACGAACCCACCGCCGAGCAGACCGAGGGCCCCTACTTCAAGCCCGACTCCCCGCTGCGCGCGGACCTGTCCGCGGACGGCCCCGGCGCCCCGCTGACCGTCAGCGGCTACGTCTTCGGCCGGGCCTGCCTGCCGATCTCCGGCGTCCTGCTGGACTTCTGGCAGGCCGACGACGGCGGCAACTACGACAACGCCGGTTACACCTTCCGCGGCCACCAGTTCACCGACGCCCAGGGCGCGTTCAAGCTCACCACGATCGTCCCCGGTCTCTACCCCGGCCGCACCCGGCACCTCCACGTCAAGCTCCAGGCCCCCGGTCGGCCGGTGCTCACCACCCAGCTCTACTTCCCCGGCGAGCCCCGCAACACCACCGACACCATCTTCGACGCCCGGCTGCTGATGAACGTCCGTCAGTCCGGTCCCGGCCGGGAGGGCTCGTACGACTTCGTCCTGGACGTCCCGCAGGCCCCCGGCAGCCCGAGCCCGAGCCCGAGCCCGACGCCGACCGCGACCCCCACCGGCACGCCCACCCCGCCGCCCGGGGGCAGCTGGACCCCGGGGCGGACCTACGCCCCGGGCGACCGTGTCGGCTACTCCGGCGCCTCCTACGTCTGCCTCCAGGCGCACACCGCCATGGCCGGCTGGGAGCCGCCGAACGTACCGGCCCTCTGGCGGCGGTCGTAGGCCCCCGACAGCGCACACCGGAGGGCCGGGCGCCCGGTCGGCGGCAGGGCCGGCCGGGCGCTCCACCGCGCCGTCGCTCGTACGCGGACGGACGATCACGCACGGGAGCCGTCGGAACCCGCACCGCATCGGTCAAGGAGTGCTCAGGCCACGGCAGCAAGCGAATCCAGTCGATCTTGTGCATTCTCGTGCATTGGTTAGGCTTTCAAATGTTCGCAAGGTTAAAGTCGTTCCCATGCATGCCTGGCCCGCCTCCGAGGTTCCCGCCCTGCCTGGTCAGGGGCTCCCCCTCCACATCTTCGACACCGCAGCGGGCACGGTCCGCGAGGTCGTGCCGCAGGACGGCACCGCCCGGATCTACGTCTGCGGCATCACCCCCTACGACGCGACCCACATGGGCCACGCCGCCACCTACAACGCCTTCGACCTGGTGCAGCGGGTGTGGAAGGACGCCGGTCACGACGTCCTGTACATCCAGAACGTCACCGACGTCGACGACCCGCTGCTGGAGCGCGCCGTCGCCACCGGGCAGGACTGGACGGCCCTGGCCGAGCGCGAGACCGCGCTCTTCCGCGAGGACATGACCGCCCTGCGCCTGCTCCCGCCGGCCCACTACATCGGCGCCGTCGAGTCCATCCCGTGGATCGTGCCGATCGTCCAGAAGCTGCTGGCCAGTGGCGCCGCCTACGAGGTCGACGGCGACATCTACTTCTCGGTCGACGCCGACCCGCACTTCGGCCAGGTCTCCGGCCTGACCCGCGAGGCCATGCGCCCGGTCTTCGCCGAGCGCGGCGGCGACCCGGACCGCCCCGGCAAGCGCGACCCGCTCGACGCGCTGCTCTGGATGGCCGCCCGCCCCGGCGAGCCCGCCTGGGACACCGAGCTCGGCCACGGCCGCCCCGGCTGGCACATCGAGTGCGTCGCGATCGCGCTGCAGTACCTCGGCATGTCCTTCGACATCCAGGGCGGCGGCAGCGACCTCTCCTTCCCGCACCACGAGATGGGCGCCTCGCACGCCCAGGTCGCCACCGGCTCCCACCCGTACGCGAAGGCGTACGTGCACGCCGGCATGGTCGCGCTGGACGGCAAGAAGATGTCCAAGTCCCGCGGCAACCTGGTCTTCGTCTCGGCGCTGCGCCGCGAGGGCGTCGACCCGGCGGCGATCCGCCTGGCCCTGCTCTCGCACCACTACCGCGAGGACTGGGAGTGGACCAAGGGCGTCCTGGACGAGGCCGTCGAGCGCCTCGCCCGCTGGCGCGCCGCGGTCTCCCGGCCGGACGGCCCGGCCGCCGGGGCGCTGCTCGCCGAGGTCCGCGCCGCGCTCGCCGACGACCTCGACGCGCCCGCCGCGCTGGCCGCCGTCGACCGCTGGGCTGCCCTGCAGGAGAGCGGGGGCGGCACCGACACCGGCGCCCCCGGCCTGGTCACCCGCACCGTGGACGCCCTGCTCGGCGTCGCGCTGTAGCACCGCCGCGAGACCGTCTCACGCCACACGCCGAAGGGGCGTCAGGACCGATCGTCCTGACGCCCCTTCGGCCGTCGCGTGCTGCTCGTCCTGCTCGTCCTACTCGTCGTCCGCGGAGTTCTCCGGCGCCTCCCGGGCGGCCCCGGGCGCCTCCGGCTCGGCCGGCCGCTCCGCCGTGGCGTGCCCGGCCACCGGCTTCTCGCCGGTCGGGCCGACGTTCTCCCGGCGGCGCAGGTAGCGCTCGAACTCTCGGGCGATCGCGTCGCCGGAGGCCTCCGGCAGCTCCGCGGTGTCCTGCGCCTCCTCCAACTGCTGGACGTACTCGGCCACCTCGCTGTCCTCGGCGGCCAGCTGGTCGACGCCCAGCTGCCAGGCCCGGGCGTCCTCGCCGAGCTCGCCCGGCGGGATCCGCAGGTCGAGCAGGTCCTCCAGCTTGTTGACCAGGGCCAGCGTCGCCTTGGGGTTGGGCGGCTGCGCGACGTAGTGCGGCACCGCCGCCCACAGCGTCACGGCCGGCACCCCGGCGTGCGTGCAGGCCTCCTGCAGCACCCCGACGATCCCGGTCGGGCCCTCGTAACGGCTCTCCTCCAGGTCCAGCCGGCGGGCCAGCTCGGGGTCGGAGGTGACGGCGCTGACCGGCACCGGGCGGCTGTGCGGGGTGTCGCCGAGCAGCGCGCCCAGGATCACCACCAGCTCGACGCCCAGCTCGTGCGCGAAGCCCAGCAGCTCGTTGCAGAACGAGCGCCAGCGCATGCTCGGCTCGATGCCGCGCACCAGGACGACGTCCCGGGTCTTGGGCTCCGTCACCCGGATCACCGAGAGCCGGGTGGTGGGCCAGGTGATCCGGCGGATGCCGCCGTCCATCCAGACCGTGGGACGGTTGACCTGGAAGTCGTAGTAGTCCTCCGCGTCCAGGGCCGCGAACACCTTGCCGCCCCAGGTCTCGTCCAGGTGCGCCAAGGCCGCGGAGGCCGCGTCGCCCGCGTCGTTCCAGCCTTCGAAGGCGCAGACCATCACCGGGTCGATCAACTCGGGGACATCTTCCAGCTCGATCACCCGGCGTCTCCCTCCGCACTACTCGTCGCCCATGGAACTCCTCGCTCCACGGTCCGTACCTGCCCAGCCTACGGGCTTTGATGCGCGTCACGGCCGGGGCACCGGGACAGTCTGGGGGACCGGGCCGCCATGATCCAGCGGTTATCCGCAGGTCCGGCCGGGCGCGGCCTACAGGAGCGCGGCGACGGTCGGCAGGTAGCCGCGGGCCTGGCCGTCGGCGGTGGGGTGGAAGGACTCCCACAGGTGGGAGACGACGATGCCGTTGATCCACTCCTCCTTGCCGCCGCCGCACGTGCCGTGGCCCTCGAACACCGGCCGGACGTCCGCGAAGGCGAACCCGTGGGCCTCGGACCGGCGGCGGATCAGCTCGTCCAGGCGGTCGGTGAGGGCGTTGAACCGCTGCCGGCGGGATTCGGTGGCGATCAGGCAGGCGGTGCCGGTCTGGAGCAGCCTGGGGTAGCCGGTGACGACGACCCGGGCGGCCGGGGCGGCGGCGCGCACCGCGGAGTAGAGGGCGTCCAGGCGGCCGGGGAGCTCGTCGTCGAGGTGGTGCGCGGCGGTGTCGAGGGTGCGGTCGCAGCGGGCGTCGGTGGTGAGCGGCTGGAGGCAGTCGACGGCGGCCGAGGTGAAGCCGAGGTCGTTGCCGCCCACGGTGAGGGTGACCACCGTGGTGTCCGCGGCGACCTTCGGCAGCTGGTCGCGGCGGACGTCGTCGGCCCCGGCGGCGCTGCACGCGGCGTCGGTGAGGGCGGCCCCGTGCGCGGCGGCCCACAGCGCGGGGTAGCCGCGGCCGCTGCGGTGGCAGTCGCCGCTGGCCGGGTCGTAGGAGCCGGCCGCGACACCGGCCGCGTAGGAGTCGCCGAGCGCGGCGTACTTGGGGGCCGGGTCGGCCGCGGCGGGGGCGGCGAGGGCGGCGCAGAGCAGGGTGGCGGCGGTCAGGGCGGCGACCGGGCGGGGGAGCGGC
The DNA here is from genome assembly GCF_036322405.1 of Streptomyces sp. SP17BM10. Taxonomy (NCBI): domain Bacteria; kingdom Bacillati; phylum Actinomycetota; class Actinomycetes; order Kitasatosporales; family Streptomycetaceae; genus Streptomyces; species Streptomyces sp. SP17BM10. The sequence goes on from NZ_JAQYXB010000600.1 coordinate 14,590, forward strand.
ACGGCGGATCTCCGGGGTCCGGGCGGGCCGGGCGCGGTCCGCCTCGGCCATCGGTCACGGATCGTAGTCGATCAACTACCCGACGGCGCGGCGTGCCCGCGGGGCGGGGCGGCGCGATGATGGACAACGGGGCCGGGCGGCGGGCGTGAGGAGCCGGACCGATGAACCGATGGCTGTGGATCGGCGCGGGCGTGGCGGCGGTCGCCGCCACCGTGGTGGTGGCGGCGGACCGGGCGGGCCGCCGGCTCCCGGTGGAGCACGTCACCGAAGGCGGCCTGGAGCTCTCCCAGCCGCCCGGCGCGGTCTGGGCCGTCCTGACCGACATCGACCTCTACCCGGCCTGGCGGCCCGACCTGACCCACGTCGAGCGGCTGCCCGCGGCGGCCGGCGGCCGGGAGCGCTGGCGCGAGTACGACCGGCACGGGCACACCACCTACGAGGTGGTCGACAGCGAGGCCCCGCACCGCCTGGTGACCGGCATCGCCGACCCGGACCTGCCGTACGGCGGCACCTGGACGTACGTCCTGACCCCGGCCGGCCGGGGCTGCCTGCTGACCGTCACCGAGCGCGGCGAGATCCGCAAGCCGGTGTACCGGGCCGTCTCCCACTACGTGACCGGCGAGGACGTGACCGTCCACCGCTACCTCGGCGCCCTCGCCCACCGGATGGCGGCCTGAGCGGCAAGGAGGCGCGCTCAGCCCACCCAGCCGCGGCGGTACTGCGCCCAGTTCTCGGGCGTCGCCGCGAAGTCCACGTACAGGGCGACGCCGAAGGCCGGGCGGTGCAGGTCCTCGCGGGCCAGGCCCAGCCGGACGCCGCGCACGGCCGCGTCGACCGTCTCGGCGCCGCCGCGGTGCGCCCAGGTGTCGTCCCAGTAGAACGGCAGGCCCATCAGCAGGTCGACGTCCTTCGGCGTGGCCTCCAGGGCCAGCTCGGTCTGCAGGGCGACGTAGCCGCCGAACAGCGGCTCGGTCTGCATGCTGGTGTCGTACGCCATCACCGCGATCTGGTCGACCCGGCGGGCGGTCTGGGTGAAGTAGGCCTGGTCCCACCACTTGCCGTGCCCGCTGAGGGCGATCCCGGCGGTGTGCAGGCCGGGCAGCGGGTCGATCTGCGGGGCGGCGACGGAGAGCTTCGCGCCGCGCCCGGCGGTCACCGCGTGGACCCGGTCGAGCAGGGCGAGCCAGCCGGCCGAGCCGGGGCGGATCGGCTCCATGTCGAAGTGCACGCCGTCGAAGCCGAGGTCCAGCACCTGCCGGGCGGAGGCGGTGATCCGGTCCCGGGTGGCCGCGTCCTCCAGGTCGAGGGCGTCCTTTTCGGGCTTGACCTCGTCACCCAGCCAGCCCTGCACCCGCAGCTCCGGCATTTCCCGGTGCACCGCCTGGACGAGCCACTGCGCGCGCGGGTGGACGGACGGTGGCAGCGAGCCGTCGTGCTCCAGCGGGCCGGTGTGGACGTACAGGTCGCGGATGCCGGTGCCGTCGAGCCGGCGGGCGAGCGCGGCGACGTCGGCGTCGGTCCTGCGGCCGTCCACCCAGGCGTGGCCGAGCCAGACGGCGTCCCGGCCGCGGGTGCGGGCGTCCGGCGACAGCCGGCCGACGTCGTGCAGGCGCAGTGCGACGAGCAGTCCCCCGATCGTGGCCACCGGAACGGCCGCGGCCACGGCGAGCGCGACCATGGCCCTGCGCCACCACGACCAGCGGCGCCAGCGGGCCCCGAAGGACCTGAACGGCACCGTCAGTGCCCGGCCGATCCGCGCCGCCGACGCGCGTGCTCGCCCCAACCGATTGCTCCCCCCTCGCGGCCGAGCGTTCAGGATACGAAATGCACAGTCGCGCCGGGCCGTGGGGCGGATACCCTGGCCACGTGCGCGCCCGACCAAGCGGGAGCGCAAAGCCGACAGCCGTCGCACCAGGGAGAAGCCCCATGGCCACTGCAGCCGAACCGTCCATCACTCAGCAGAGCCGCGCGAACGCGCTGCGCGAGGCCCTCGTCACCCGGGTGGTGGTCGCCGACGGAGCGATGGGCACCATGCTCCAGGCCCAGGACCCGACCATGGAGGACTTCCAGAACCTGGAGGGCTGCAACGAGGTCCTGAACCTCACCCGCCCGGACATCGTCCGGTCCGTCCACGAGGCCTACTTCGCGGTCGGCGTGGACTGCGTGGAGACCAACACCTTCGGCGCCAACGTCGCCGCGCTCGGCGAGTACGACATCCCCGAGCGCATCTTCGAGCTGTCCGAGGCCGGCGCCCGGATCGCCCGCGAGGTCGCCGACGCGCACACCGCCGCCGACGGTCGCACCCGCTGGGTGCTCGGCTCGATCGGGCCCGGCACCAAGCTGCCCACCCTCGGCCACGCCCCGTACGAGCTGCTGCGCGACGGCTTCCAGGAGAACGCGGCGGGCCTGATCGCCGGCGGCGCCGACGCGCTGCTGGTCGAGACCAGCCAGGACCTCCTGCAGACCAAGGCCGCGGTCCTCGGCTCCAAGCGCGCCCTGGCCGCGGCCGGCCTGGACCTCCCGGTCCTGGTGCAGGTGACGGTGGAGACCACCGGCACGATGCTGCTGGGCTCGGAGATCGGCGCCGCGCTCACCGCGCTGGAGCCGCTCGGCGTCGACTACATCGGCCTCAACTGCGCCACCGGCCCGGCCGAGATGAGCGAGCACCTGCGCTACCTGGCCAAGAACGCCCGGATCGGCCTGTCCTGCATGCCGAACGCGGGCCTGCCGGTGCTCGGCAAGGACGGCGCCCACTACCCGCTGTCCCCGGCCGAACTGGCCGAGGCGCACGACGTGTTCACGCGCGAGTACGGCCTGTCGCTGGTCGGCGGCTGCTGCGGCACCACGCCCGAGCACCTGCGCGCGGTGGTCGAGCGCGTCCAGGGCCGCGCGATCGCCCCGCGCACGCCGCAGCCGGACCCGTCGGCGGCCTCGCTGTACCAGGCGGTGCCGTTCCGCCAGGACACCTCCTACCTCGCGATCGGCGAGCGCACCAACGCGAACGGCTCGAAGAAGTTCCGCGAGTCGATGCTGGCCGGCGACTGGCAGGCCTGCGTGGAGATCGCCCGCGACCAGATCCGCGACGGCTCCCACCTGTTGGACCTGTGCGTCGACTACGTCGGCCGCGACGGCGTCGCCGACATGAAGGAGATCGCCGGCCGCCTGGCGACCGCCTCCACCCTGCCGATCGTCCTGGACTCCACCGAGCCGGACGTCCTGCGCGCCGGCCTGGAGGCGCTCGGCGGGCGCGCGGTGCTCAACTCGGTCAACTACGAGGACGGCAACGCCCCCGACTCGCGCTTCGGCAAGATCGCCTCGCTGGCCCGCGAGCACGGCGCCGGCCTGATCGCGCTGACCATCGACGAGGAGGGCCAGGCCCGCACCGCGGCCAAGAAGGTCGAGATCGCCGAGCGGCTGATCGCCGAGCTCACCGACGACTACGGCGTCGACGAGGGCTCGATCCTGGTCGACTGCCTCACCTTCACCCTGGCCACCGGCCAGGAGGAGTCCCGCCGGGACGGCATCGAGACCATCGAGGCGATCCGCGAGCTCAAGCGCCGGCGCCCGGACGTGCAGACCACCCTGGGCCTGTCCAACATCTCCTTCGGCCTCAACCCGGCCGCCCGCGTCGTCCTCAACTCGGTGTTCCTGCACGAGTGCGTGGAGGCCGGCCTGGACTCGGCGATCGTCCACGCGTCCAAGATCCTGCCGATCTCCCGGATCCCCGAGGACCAGCGCGAGGCCGCCCTCGACCTGGTCTACGACCGCCGCCGGGACGGCTACGACCCGCTGCAGCGCCTGCTGGAGCTCTTCGACGGCGTCTCCTCGGCCTCGGTGAAGGCGTCCAAGGCGGAGGAACTGGCCGCGCTCCCGCTGGAGGAGCGCCTCCAGCGCCGGATCATCGACGGTGAGCGGGGCGGCCTGGAGGCCGACCTGGACGAGGCGCTGACGCAGCGCCCCGCGCTGGAGATCATCAACGACACCCTGCTGTCCGGCATGAAGGTCGTCGGCGAGCTGTTCGGCTCGGGCCAGATGCAGCTGCCGTTCGTGCTCCAGTCCGCCGAGGTCATGAAGACCGCGGTGGCGCACCTGGAGCCGCACATGGAGAAGTCCGACTCGGAGGGCAAGGGCACGATCGTCCTGGCCACCGTCAAGGGCGACGTCCACGACATCGGCAAGAACCTGGTCGACATCATCCTGTCCAACAACGGCTACAACGTCGTCAACCTCGGCATCAAGCAGCCGGTTTCGGCGATCCTGGACGCCGCGCAGGAGCACAGGGCGGAC
>NZ_JAQYXB010000601.1:0-332 GCF_036322405.1 Streptomyces sp. SP17BM10
GAAGGCCGCATGGGTGAGCGGCATGAGCCGCGCGACGTGCGGAAGAGCAATCGGCGCTACTCAAGACACCGGGGGGGAGCGCGTGTTCGGGCGTGAGGAGTTCTCGGGGGGGGTGGGCGGGGTGGGGGGGTGGGGGGGGGGGGGGGGGTTGTTTTGTTGGTTGTGCGGGGGGGGGGGGGGGGGGGTTTTATGGGGGGGTTGGTGGGGGGGGGGGGGGGGTGGTGGGGGTTGGGTTTTTTTTTTGTGGTGGTTTTGGTGTTTTTTATTTTGTTTTTTTTGTTTGTGTTGGTGGTGGGGGGTGGGGGGGGTGTGTGGGGTGGTGTTGTGCCCCA